>CP126122.1:2042227-2364033 GCA_030123565.1 Nitrospira sp.
CACCAGCTTGGCCCGGACCGGATTCAGCACCACATAGCGGCACAGTTCCAGCAGATGCACCTCTTTTTCGACAAGAATCGCGGTGAAGCGTCCCTGGAAAAGATGCCCGACCCGGTCATGTCGCCGGTTGTACGCCTGCGTATAGCGGCCATTCAACTGGCGCATGCCGAGGGAGAGATTGGGTTGCGGCGTTTCGATGAGGAGATGATAGTGGTTATCCATCAGGCAATAGGCATGACAGAGCCACCAATATCGATCGACGACGTGGGCGAGCAGGGACAGAAACTGCGACCGATCGCGGTCGTCCACCACGATGTTCTGCCGGGCATTGCCCCGACTCGTGACATGATAGACGGCACCGGGAAATTCAAGACGAAGCGGACGCGCCATGAGAGGGAGTCTATGCCTTCACGATGTGAGATTGCAAGACCTGACCCTATTAAACACATGCTGGCCGCTCAGGTCGCGGGCGTGGCCTCGCCGGAGGTGGGGCCCGGCTCGCGCTGAGGTGGTACCCTGTCGCGTCGCGACGGGAGCCCCGGGCACAGGACAAGCTTGCCCTCGAGACCGCCAGCCTCCAGACGGCGGTGCGCTTCTGCGACTTCATCGAAGGAGATCCGCTCGGCGACGCGCGGCCGGATGGCGCGAGTTGCCAACAGGCCGAAGAGCCGCTCCAGGTCCTCCCTGAACCAAGCGGGATGTCGCGCTCGCATCACATTGATCGAGTAGACGCAGGTGCGCTTGCCGTCATGCAACCACATCCATAGAGACTGGAGATACTGGCGCGCCAGCCACATCAAGATGGTGAGCGGGCGACGGTGCGGCTGCACGCCCGCCGTGTAGCCATAGGCGCAGAGGAGGCCGTCGCGCTTGAGCACCGCGAGCGAACGGCCATAGCCGTCCTTGCCTATGCCGTCGAAGACGACGTCGAACCCTCCGGGCAGGACTTGCGCGAAGTCTTCGCGTTGGTAGTCGATCGGCGTGGCGCCGAGCTCGCGGATCAGCGCCGTGTGCGCGCCGCGCGCGGTGCCCCACAGCTCCAGGTCGGCCTGCCTGCCGAGCACGAGCAACGCCTGACCGACAGCACCGGCAGCTCCCTGCACGAGCACGCGCTGTCCTCGCTGCACCCGGACTGCGCGGTGAAGGAGCTGGTATGCGGTCGTCCAACTCAAGATCAGCGCGGCCGCCTCCGCCGCGTCGACGCCCGCCGGCACGCGGGTCAGGCGGTCGGTTCGGAGCGTGCGATAGGCGGCGTTCGACCCGAGTACCGTCATATCGGCCACGCGGTCGCCAAGCTGAAAGCCGCTCACGCCATCGCCGAGCTGATCGATTTCCCCGACGACGTCATAGCCCAGCACAAATGGCGGCTGGCGGCCCATCGTTTGCGGGTAGAGGTGGCGCCGGATCACTACGTCGGTGTACTCCACGCCCGAGGCGAGCACGCGGACCCGAACTTCGCCACGGCCAGCCGTCGGCAGGGAAGCATCCACCACCTCCAGCCCATCGGGACCACCGAAGCGCTTGACTTGAACAACCCGGTTGCGGAGCTCTCTCATAGGCGGATTCTCTGAGGAATAGGAATCCAACCGTATCACGTGTCGCGAGAGGGCTCAATGTGGGGTGTTGGACAAGAAAAGGAGGAAAAGAAAAGAAGGAGGAAACAGAGGAACGCAGGTCAGGCCTTGCAATCACACATTTCGCCGCGCGTGACTAGCCTGGCCTCCACATCGCGCCGGGTCTCTTTGGAGCGGCATGGATCTCAATCACTCCCATGCGCATGCCGGTCCGCCCTTCATAGTCCAACGCCATGGCCCGGTCGCTCATCGAGTTGTCGCTCGCCCAAGCCGTTCAGCCTTTCCAGGATTCTCCCGAAGGGATGGCTATGCCTCCGGATCTGCGATAGACTGCCCTGGATCCCGTTGAAGTCCGATCACCATTCGCCTCACCACCGAAGGGAGTCGTCCCATGACACGATGGCTTGTAGTGATTGTCTTGGCCCTGTTGACCGGCGCGCCGGCATTCGCCGACATGGACCTTGAACTTGAAAAACGCGAACAGGCCGCGCGGGACGCAGCGAAACAGGCTGAGCAGGCGAAGCAGCGAGAAATGCAGCGGTTGAAGAAGGAGGCCGAAGCCAAGGCCAATGCCGCGATGAACGCACACATGATGGACACGAAGCGAAAGGCGCTCGGCGCGGCAGCGAGCGGGAAGTCGGATGCCGAGGTGAATCGCCTCTACGACGCCAAGCTGAAGAGCGACATGGAACGCGCCGGACAAGCAGCAGAGTCGTCGCGGAATGCGTTGAGCCACGGCCAGGGGGCGGACGCGCTCAAGCAAGTGACCGGAAAATCCTTGAAAGAAATGGAGAACATGTCCGACGAAGAAGCCGAGGCCTTGATTCGCGACATGGAAAAGACCTACGGAAAATAGTGCGTGTCGAACGGCCCTCCTATTGACGAAGCGGAATGGTGAGCAGAATCCCCCCCATCACGTCCCGCGTCTTGAAATCCTTCTTGGGGCTGTTGGGGTGTGCATTGTGACAACTCACACAGGTCTGAGACACGGCTGTATCCGGATAGAGCGCTTGGAAGACGGGAGTCCCGCCCTCAGTCGTGACGCCGGTATGGGGACGATCGGGATTCACGAGGATCTCCGTCAAGCCGGTTCGTTCGAACTCGGTGGCCGGGCTATTCTTTTTGTTGATCGCCCAGTTGCTGATGAGCCGGAAGCGAAGACCACCCCGATGGTCGGCCACGAGCCGCCCCGACTCCAATAGGAACTGGGCCGGGAGAGGAAGCCTTGCGGTCTCTCTCCAGTTTTCCGCGGCAAAGACAATGCCTCGCATCTGCATCCGCTCCACAATGTCGGTATAAAACGTGCGATCCGCCTGGATCACACGGTGCACATAGTCGGCGACGGTTTCGGCCGGTATGCAGGTGGGCGGATCTGCTTCCTTGCCTGCGGCAGTGAAAACCACCTGGGCGAAGAGGCAGGTTGAGACTATTCCAACCGCGAGTCCTGCGAGAAAACCTCTTCCGTTCAGGATGCGTCCGCCATGTTTTTCTCTGCTTGTCATGTGGTTCACTCCTTACCCCGATGACAGCTCCCTCCAACCGAGAGGGACACATCGTTCCGGACCTCTTTGCCTTTGACTTAAGAAAAAGCATACGCCGAAGGCCCTGAGAAATCGAGATGAGCAGACTGCCCTCCGGTCTTCTCTCTCCTCCTCCTCTCCCCTTCCTTGACTGGGTGTGGAGCGGCTCGTATGCTTGACTCGTTAGGTCCGTCTCTCTGATCCGGTTGCTGGTGGGAGGGACACCTCGATGGACTTCCCAAGCCGTGGTTCCCGCTCGCGCTTCATACATCTCCTTGTCGCCACTGCTGCGTTCCTGACCGTCCTGTCAACGGTACCGCCTGCCCTGCGGGCCGAATCGTTCCTGCTGCTCGCCACCTATGATGGTGTGATCACGCCCGTCGCCGCCGAGTACCTGCACGACGCGCTCTTGTCGGCACAAGAGAGCGGAGCCCTGGCCTTGGTCATCCGCCTCAATACGCCGGGCGGCCTCGACCCTTCGATGCGGCTCATCATCAAGGACATCACCGGCGCGACCGTTCCCGTGGTGGTGTACGTCTCGCCCCCCAGCGGACGGGCCGCCTCTGCCGGTGTGTTCATCACCATGGCAGCGCATGTGGCGGCGATGGCTCCCGGCACGAACATCGGCGCGGCCCATCCGGTCGCCATGGGCGGCGGCGAGATGGATAAGACGATGAAGGAAAAGGTGGAGAACGATTCCGTGGCCTACCTCAAATCGATCGCCGAGCGGCGGGGACGGAACGTCGCCTGGGCGGAGGATGCCGTGCGCAAAAGCGTGTCCGTCACGGAACGGGAAGCCCTGAAGCTGAAGATCATCGATCTGGTGGCGGATGACCTGCCGGCATTGTTGAAGCAACTGGACGGCCGCTCGGTTTTGCTCCCAGCCGGTCCGACGATCTTGCACACGACCGGCGCATCGTTGCGCGAATTCCCGATGGGGCTGCGCCTCGAATTCCTCAAGACCCTCAGCGATCCGAACATCGCCTACCTGCTCATGACGATCGGCACCATCGGCATCATCGCCGAACTCTATAACCCCGGCGCGATTCTACCCGGCGTCGTCGGCGCCATCAGCCTGATCCTGGCGTTTTATTCCCTGCAATCGCTGCCGGTGAACTATGCGGGCGTGCTGCTGTTCCTCCTCGGCATCCTCTTCTTCATCTTGGAAGCCACCGTCACGAGTTTCGGCTTGCTGGCCATCGGCGGGGTCATTTCGATGCTCCTCGGGTCGGTGATGCTGATCAAGACCGATGTGGAGTTCCTGCAGATTTCCTGGTCGGTCATCCTGCCGGTGGTCGCACTGACCGCTGCCTTCTCGCTCTTGATCGTCGGGATGGGGGTGAAGGCCATGCGGCGCCCGCCTGTGACCGGCCGCGAGGAAATGATCGGCCTGGTAGGAATCGTCAAGACGGCGCTGACTCCCTACGGACAACTGGCCGTCCATGGCGAACTCTGGCGGGCGTTCAGCGAGCAGCCGCTCCAACCGGGCGATGAAGCCGAGATCACCGCCGTGGACGGATTGTGTGTGCATGTGAAGGCCCCCTCCAAGAAGAAAGAGGTTTGATATGGATTCCCTCGTGAGTCCGTTTGCCGTCCTGTTCGTCGCGGTGGTGTTGGTCCTGATGGGGTTCAATGTGCTCCGGGAATATGAGCGAGGCGTGATCTTTCGTTGGGGCCGGTTGGCCAAGGGACTCATCGGGGGGAATGGCCCCGGCGTCGTGGTCATCATCCCCTTCATCGACAAGCTGGTGCGTGTCAGCCTGCGGACCGTGACGATGGATGTGCCCCCGCAGGACGTCATCACCAAGGACAACGTCACCGTCAAGGTGAACGCGGTCATCTACTTCCGCGTCGTGGATCAAGAACGGGCCATCATTCAAGTCGAAGACTATCTCTACGCCACTTCCATGATGTCGCAGACGACACTCCGCAGCGTGCTGGGGCAGAGTCAGCTCGACGATCTGCTGTCCAAGCGGGAGCAGATCAATGCCGACCTCCAACGGATCATCGATCAACAGACAGAGCCCTGGGGCGTCAAGGTCACCGCCGTGGAAGTGAAGAACGTGGACCTGCCGCAGGAAATGCAGCGGGCCATCGCGCGCCAGGCGGAAGCGGAACGCGAGCGCCGCGCCAAGGTCATCCATGCCGAGGGTGAATTCGAAGCGTCCCGACGCCTGGCCGACGCCGCAGATGTCATCAGCCGCAACCCTGCCGCCCTCCAACTCCGGTACCTGCAAACCCTGGTCGAGATCGCCGCCGAGAAGAACTCGACCACCATCTTTCCCATCCCCATCGACACCATCGCGCCCTTCTTCAAGCAATGGGGGAAGAGCGGCGAGCCATAACGGTCTGCGACGATCCGTCGCCTGCCGCCCGTCATCGCATCAATGGTTCGTGATCACTCCCAGTCCTATTCGAGTTGCGGCAGCGCAACAGCCCCGCTCCTGCCTGGAAATGCTTGTCGTTTGAATCAAGAAGTTGTATGGTGCCTCGGACCGCCGGCGACAAGGTCGGCGCGGGGCATGAATTACCACACACAAGGAGGTTTCTGATGCCGAAACAACCAAGCGGGCGTGGATCTGCGAAGATCGGTGCAGCGGCGGGGGCGATCAAGAAGAAATTGAAGGGCGTCAAGATCATCGACTGGCATGAGCTCGGCACCCCGCATCCGGATGTGATCTTCGGTACGGTACAGACGGGCTTGTCCAACTTCAAGGCCAATGTCGCCGCACTGACGAAACTGAAGGAGTTGCGCGACCTGAATATTTTGATCCACGGCATTCCGCGGCCTGACATCGCCCAGATCAAGTTCACGCTGCGGGGCTAGGTCCTTTCATGCAAGGACCGGCCGGACAATACCCCACGTTACAAGTGCACCCCGGCAGACGTTGCAACCTGCAATGCCTGCATTGCTATTCCGACTCCGGGCCGGCGGTGAGCGAACAATTGGATATCGAGGTGCTGCGTGGGGTCGTGGCCGATGCGGCAACGATCGGGTACCGAGTCCTGTCCGTGTCGGGCGGAGAGCCGCTGTTGTACCCTGCGCTGGGAGAATTGCTTCACATCTCGCATGCCGCAGGACTGGCCACCACCGTCACGACGAACGGTATGTTGCTCGATCGACGCCAGTTGGACATTTTAGCGGCTGATTGCGACCTCGTCGCAATCAGCCTGGACGGTGTGCCGGAGTCGCATGCCTTCATGCGGGATTCCCCTCGCGCATTCGACGACATGTGCTCCCGGTTGGAAGGGTTGCGTTCATCCCGCATTCCGTTCGGCTTCATCTTCACCCTCACGTTTCATAACGCACACGAGCTGGATTGGGTCGCCCGATTCGCGGTCGAGCAAGGCGCCGCATTGCTGCAACTTCATCCGCTCGAACCGGTCGGTAGGGCCACGCGCACGCTGAACGGATCGTTGCCGGATGGGGAGGAACATGCGGCGGCCCTGTTCGAAGCCGTTCGGATTCGCGAATTGTACCAAGGTGTCATGGATGTGCAGATCGACCTCGCCACGGTCCCGGCACTGCTCGAACATCCCACCCGCGTTTTCGTACGAGAGGCCGCGTTGTGCGGCGACCAGACCGTTGCAGACGTCGTCGCTCCCTTGGTCGTGGAAACCAGCGGCCTGGTCTCGCCGCTGCAATACGGATTTCCACGCGCCTGGTCCTGGGGCACCATCAAGGACAGGCCGTTGCCGGACTTGGCCGCTTCATGGCTGTCTCGTGACTATGCCGCATTCTTGACGCTGTGCCGTTTCGTCTATGAGCAAGCCGTGGCCAATGACGATGAACCGGTGTTGAACTGGTACCAGCAGGTCCATGCCGCTGCCGCACGGTTTTCGCCGCAGCAGGTTCGCGACGTGATGATGCAGACCTGTTTCGGCAAGGGACTCGAGACCTAGGACTGTGGGACTCACGCTGGTTCACCATCGTTATCAACGTTGCCCCATACACACGACCTTTTTTCCTCGCTCATCATTCCATCGCCGCCTTCCGAGCAGTCTCCACGGTTTGCGCCTCGACTCCATTGCGTTCGCCTAGCGGCAAGAACCGGGCCTCTATAATCTCTGTAGGCCCAGTCTCACAGGCGAACTGCCGGGACGCTGATAGCCTCCCGAGACTCGACTCACTAGTATCCTCTGCGAAGGCAAGCCGTTTTATCTCTCTCCGGCGAGAGTCATAGAAAGAAGGTTCTGCATGGTATGTCGTTGTATGCCGCACATCGTCCAGACCATCACCGTCTGCTTCTGAATTTCACCTCTCGAACGACATGAGAGCCATCGACGGTCACTTCGACGACAGTAGGCGTGCTAGGATGGCATATCGCAACCCGATCATCAGGGATGGGCCTTAGGGATGGGCCTTCAGATTCCAAGCGCGCGCTCTACGAACGAACGCAATGCAGCTGACTCTTGAGAGAAAAACGGAAATCGCCATCGCCCTCATGTTGGTCCTCCTGTTGGCGATCGGCTTCGTGGCCTACCGCAGCTCGACCGAGTTTATTGCCAGTTCTGCGCAGGTGGTCCACAGCCGGGAGGTTCGAGGAAGTCTTCAGCGCATCCTCTCCCTCGTCGAAGAAATCGAAACCGGTCAACGTGGGTATATCATCACAGGCGAGAGCTCATTTCTGGAGCCCTATCAGCGAGCCACGGACAAGATCGAAGAGCGGTTGGTGCATGTCAAAACCCTCACCACCGATGAGCCTCAACTACAGGCTCAGATTGAGACGCTCATCAGGCTCGTGCAGTCTCGCATCGCCTTCGCCGCAGAATCGATCGAGTTGCGGCGCTCCCGAGGTTTCGCAGCGGCAAGAGACCTGCTGCTTTCCGGCAAAGGCAAACAAGAAATGGATCAGATCCGCGCGTTGATCATCGAGATAAGGGAGGCGGAGAAGATCCAGTTGCAGGAACAGTCCAACCGGACCGGGGCACTCGCCCAATCGACCATTACGGTGGTTGAAGCCGGCAGCGCCCTTGCCGTCGTGGTCGTGCTCATCATGGGGACGGCCTATCGTTGGGGCCTCACCGCACGCCGCCGGACTGAGCAGGCGTTGCAGGAAAGCCTCGCAAAACAGACGTTGGTCATGCGTGCCCTGCCGGTGGTGATCTATTCGGCAAAGGCCTCCGAAGATTTCGGTGCGCTCTGGGTAAGTGACAACATTGAACTGGTCAGCGGCTTCCCCGGCAGTTCATTTTTGAACCAGCTCGGTCTGTGGGCAACCCGCCTCCATCCGGATGACCGTGAGCGGGTCTTGCGGGAATTCGAGAAAATTTCCGACGTCGGGGCACTCCATGTCGAGTACCGATGGCAGGTGGCTGATGGAAGCTATCGCTGGTTTCTCGACCGGGCGCTGCTCCAGACGACCTCGGATGGATCGTCAAAGGAAATCCTTGGACTGTGGCTTGATATTACCGAACGAAAGGCCACGGATGAACGACTCAGAGAGGTGAATGATCGACTAACCGCCCTCGTCCATGCGTCACCGGTCGGCATCGTGATCCTGGATGCCGAAGGCCTCTGCCGACTCTGGAATCCGGCAGCCGAAAAGATCTATGGTTGGCGAGAGGAGGAGGTCCTGGGACGCCCGCTTCCGACTGTGGCGCCGGAACAGTCAAACGAGCATCGCTTCTTGCGAGAACGCGTCATGGAAGATAAAGCCTTCACGGATTTGGAAGTGGTGCGCTATAGGAAGGATGGCACCCCCGTCTATACCAGTCTCTCAACGGCTCCCTTGCGGGCCCCCAATGGTACCATCTGTGGATTGATCGGTCTTATGGTGGACATGACTCAACGCAAACAAGTCGAGCTCCAACTCAGTCAGTCCCGCGACCAATTGCGGGCCTTGATGACGCGTTTGCATTCGGCTCGGGAAGAGGAAGGAACACGCATCGCACGAGAAGTCCACGACGAATTGGGGCAAGCCATGACGAGTCTTAAACTCGACCTCTCCTGGGTAGCAAGACGACTGTCGATTCCCGAGACCGCCGACAGCCGCGCGCAAATGCTGGAACGCATCCAGGGAGCCATGCGGCAATTGGATGGCACCATTCAGTCCGTACGCGCAATTGCGACCGCGTTGCGGCCGAGCGTGCTGGATGAGCTCGGCCTAGCGGCGGCCCTCGACTGGCAGACGCGTGATTTCGAGAAGCGGACTGGGATACGATGCGAGTGGTCGATGCCGTCGGTGCCGATTCCAATCGGGCCGGATCAGGCCACTGCCGTCTTTCGGATCTACCAGGAGATCCTTACCAACGTGGTGCGTCATGCTCAGGCCTCCACTATCCAAATCCACTTGGACATCTCAGCCAACTGGCTGGTCCTTGAAGTCTCCGACAACGGCCTGGGCATTCCTGCCTCGGCGCTGGCCCACACCAATTCCTTAGGGCTGCTTGGTATGCGGGAACGGGCGACACAGTGGGGTGGCGATCTCTCGATCCAGGGAACCGATGGCAAAGGAACCACAGTGACGGTGCGGTTGCCCGTCCTGGGAAGGGCCGCATGATACGAATTCTGATCGCCGACGATCATCCCTTTGTGCGGCGAGGGGTGACCCAAGTGTTGACCGACGAATTCCCGGGCGTCATGATCGGGGAAGCCTCCACCGCCTCGGAACTGCTCGAACAAGCTGGCAAGCACCGATGGAATGTGATCGTGCTGGACCTGACGATGCCCGGCAGAGGCGGACTTGACGCTCTGCATGAGCTGAAGGCGGGTCACCCTGAGATTCCCGTGCTCGTACTGAGCATGCATCCGGAAGACCAATTCGCGGTGCGGGTTTTGCGGGCCGGGGCTGCCGGGTATCTGACCAAAGAGAGCATTCCCGAGGAATTGGTTCAGGCGATTCGTAAAATCATGGCCGGCGGAAAGTACATTCGCCCTTCGGTCGCTGATCTGCTCGCCACGCAACTCCAGCAAGGGGATGCCAACCAGCCCCCGCATACGAAGTTATCCGATCGCGAATTCCAGGTCCTCGGCTTGATCGCCCACGGCAAAACGGTCACGAATATCGCCGAGGAACTTTCATTGAGTGTGAAAAGCGTCAGTACCTACCGAGCCCGCATCGTGGAAAAACTGCATCTCAAATCAACCGCAGACCTCACCCGCTATGCGCTCGAGCACCGTTTGATCGTGTAAGGCCTTCGTTTTCCTCAATATCTCCTCCAGGCTTTCGGCTTCCTCTACCGCCTGTAGGGAAGATCTCACAGATGCCTCGCGTCACATCCGGCACAGAAATTGAGCCTTGACTGATCCTACGCGGCGCTGCTGTCGTGCCTAATTGACACAGACGATCAGGACAGAAAGGAGGCTTCAATGATGCCTCAATTCCATCAGCACGCACAGCAAATTGAAATCGAGAATGTATCGCATATCATTCCGGCGCTCATCGGTGTCACCTTGCTAATGGGGTTGTTCGCCCCTGCAGCTCTGGCCTCGCCGGCTGATTGTCAGACGGTTGACCTGTCCCGCAGCGGTGCCATCGGCGGTGCCATCGATGGCATCACAAGGTGGAAGGATACCTCGTTCCCCCTCACCGTAACCGTTCAGCGAGACCTCTTGCCTGCTCTGTTTTTGGAGGCTGCACCCCTCTTGAGAAGCACCCGTTTCAAACAGGGTATAGGGAGTGGGAATACCTGCTGGAGTCAGTCGTTTCGCAAGAATGCTGTGGGCAATCAAGCCGTGGTCAGATCTATCGGCAAGGGTTCTTTGAGATCCATCACTCAGGTCATGAGAGTACCGGTGCTCCCCTCCAATGGAAAGAGACAGGTCCTCCAAGCACGAACAATTCTGCCGGAGATTATCATCACCCCGCGCAATAGAACGTCGAGTATCATCGGGCCGGTTCAGGAAAACGTAAAAACTGATCAGTCCAATATCGCCAGCCTGAATCAGGTCATGGTCATCAGACCCTCCTCCCCACATGAATCTCTGTCTTTGTTCGAGGGGCGGCAGACCCTTGCCATGGACGCGCTCAAGACCAGTTTCCAATTACCGGTCAATGAACCCTTGCGCATGAACATGACCACGACGCAGGCCTTACATGGCGGAAATTGTGCAAGCGGGTGTCCATAGGCGGCCTGCTCAACAAATCCGTCACGTTGTCTATAGGTACGGTCCGTCATAACTATGCCCCTTGCTTACCATGTAACAGACATACTGTTTCCTCTTCCGCCTGCCTCTAGACATACTCTCTCTCCGCTGCTCATGTCGGCTGATACCGACAGGTCCGGCAAACATAATCTGACAAGAGATTTGGTCGGTCTCCGATAAGTTCCTCCCGAGAGAGCGTGTTAAGTGAATCTAAACCGCATACCGTGAGGCTCCAGTCTGGTCAGAGCCCAGGTTGGAGCCTCACCGGTGAAGGAAGGAGCGCATCATGTCATGTGTACGCTGTCGAGGGTTCCTGGTCATGGAGACCAGCTGCCGGCTGGACATAAAAGGAAATGAGACGCCGCCGACAGTCCGTTGCGTCAATTGCGGCTATATCGATAATTCGCTGTTCCGAGTGAATCGTCTCAATTTCCACATGGCCAGAATCCTCGACGACGATACCGGCCTTCGCGCCGCTAGCCCACCAAAGACACAGCATCTTGCCCGAGGGTCGTGACGCCTCGCCCCAGACCCATAATCACCCATCAATCCACACACCGCTCGGCCATCGAAGGGAGACCAAGACTATGGGCAAGTTGAACTCGAATCTGTGGGGCATTGTTCTCGCCGGTGGAGAGGGTGAGCGGCTGAAAGGGTTCATTCGAGAACGTCTCGGCTCCGACGCGCCGAAGCAGTTCTGCACCTTCCTGGGCTATCGGACGATGGTTGAAGCGACCTTGAAACGGGCCTCTCTGACCATACCCCATGAACACCTGGTGCTGGTGGGAACGGAACACCAGCGACAGCACCTCTTCCGTTCATTGGGTGGTGAAACACCGGGAACGATCCTGCTCCAACCGCGGGGGTGTGATACCGCTCCCGGGATTCTCCTGCCGCTTCTCCACGTTCTCCATCAAGACCCTCAGGCTACGGTGGTGATACTCCCCTCGGACCAATTTGTCCGCCCCGGACGGAAACTCATGGCCGCAGTTTCCGACACAGCCGCCCATCTGATGCATGCATCATCCGACAGCCTCGTCCTCCTCGGGACAGAGGCCACCTACCCCGAAACGGATTACGGATGGATTCAACCTGGATCCGAAATTGCAGCCGTTGGTAGTCGGAAAATTCATCGTATTGACGGTTTTGTCGAGAAGCCCACCGAAGAACGAGCGGACCGGCTCATGAGGTGCGGTGGATTGTGGAATACCATGGTCATGGTGGCCCGCGCCGCATCCCTGTGGCGTCTCGTCTTGGACTTCGCACCTGACCTTGCCGCACGCTTCTCCCGATTACAGGGCGCCATCGGTACCGACCGAGAACAAGACGTGCTGAACAGGGTTTACCAGACGCTACCCCATGCGAACTTCTCCTCCATGGTTCTCGCTCATTGTCCTGAACGACTGCTCGTGGTACCCATCAGAAATTTGCTGTGGAGCGATTGGGGAAGAGGTGAGCGCATTGTGGAGACCTTGGAGCGCATCAAGGGACCTTCTCTGCTGGCCCCACCGCTGAGAGAGGCCGAGCAGGAGGCGGAACATGCCGCCGTCGCGCTCACAATATAAATATAAAGGAGCGCCTCGTGGCCGGGGGTAAGAGACGAGTCTTGGTGGTAGAAGATGATCATCAGGCCAGAGACCTGCTCGCCCTAATCCTCGAAGACGCTGGTTATCGAGTCCATGCCGTCGGCAATCCCGTCGAGGCGTTAGAGCAGATGAAGCGGAGTCAGTTCGAGGTGGTCGTCATCGACTATCACATGCCTCGGCTCAACGGGTTGGAGTTCATGACGATCAGTCACATCGTATGGCCCCAGACGCCAGTCGTCTTAGTCTCGGGCGATCAGCCGGAACTGTCGAATCTCGTGGTGCTTCGAGGAGCCTGTGCGTGGATTCCCAAACCGTATGACCGTGCGCTGCTGCTTAGGACAATTCATGCGGCCGCTCAGCAGTCTATGGAAGACTGAGTTCTCCGCAGACACCGCGTAGTATCACCGGTTCAATATTTCTGCATTTGCCGCACGCGTCGCCCACAATCATTTCCTACGATAAGAATACATATATTTCGCAAAGTTTTTTCACGAAAGGCTTGCCTGATTTCTCCCATTGTGGGATAAGCGCGGCGAACCTCTTCGTTGCCCGCGAGGACCGTATCTCGTTTTCGAATTGCCCCCTGTGACGCTTCACGAGATACGAGCGACGAACGACGAGGTCACATGAATTGATTACGCTCGGTATGGCGAACGGACTGGGAGCACAGCATGGCGCAAAAAAAATCGGGCAAGGTGAGTTGGTCGACGACGGAGGGATGGGACGTTCGTGCCGTGGAACAGCCTCGCGGAGGGCGCCGAGCGGCGGCGGAAGCGCCGGACAAGTTTCTGGTTGATCTCACCACGACCAAGCGCTGGCAAGTCGAACAGACCCTCGATGCCATACCGAAGGCCAGACGGGGCGAGGCGGCTCCTGCTCCCCTGACCTTGGATGTCGAGGGCGACCAGGCCGACATCTATGTCGTCATGACGCGCTATGCTTCCGGCGCCATTCGGTTTCACCTGCCGACGGAACCGGCTCGTCGCGGGACGAGACACAGCGCTCGAAGGATCTTTCGGTTTTCGATTCCCGTGCCTGCCGCTCCGATCGCCGGCGAAGGTGCACGACGGGGGTTCATCAGCGCCGCCATCAAGACCGTCGTCTTGAAGATCGCGGGCAAGGTGGCCGATTTCGCGATCTCGAAGCTTGCGTTGCTCTGGGAAACCGCGACCTGGAAACTGAAAGGACGCAGCGAGGGTTGGCTCTCCGTGACCGCCGACGGCCTCGAAGGGGAAGAGGCCCTGCCTGCCGCCGACCTGCAGACGCTGAGTCAATCCGGGCGGAATCTGCTCTTTCTCCACGGCACCTTCTCCAGCACGCAAGGAGCCTTTCACGGTCTGGCGCGCACCCAAGGCGGCAACGGCAAGACCTTCTTCGAGGACCTGCAGGATATTTACGGCAACCGCATCTATGGCTTCGACCACTTCACCGTCAGCCGCACGCCGGAAGAGAACGTCCGCATGTTGCTCAAGGCCCTGCCCGATCGCCCCACCACCTTCGACGTCATCACCCATTCGCGTGGAGGCTTGGTCCTGCGGCATTTGGTCGAGCGGCGCGATTTGTTTCCAGGCCTGGCGGACCGGTTCACCCTCGGCCGTGCCGTGCTCGTGGCGAGCCCGAACGAAGGCACACCCCTCGCTTCACCGGACCATGTGACCCACTACACGAACTGGCTGTCGAATGTGCTGGAACTGTTCCCCGACAATCCCTTCACGACCGGCATCGAATTCGTCAGCGAGGCCCTGTCCTGGATCGCCCGTCGCATCGTCGGCGGACTGCCGGGACTCGCCTCCATGGATAACAAGGGGGAGATCATTCGAGCCCTGCAGGCCGCGCCTGGCCCGCCGAATCAAGCTTACTCGGCCCTGGTCGCGAACTTCGAACCGGACGCGACGGTCCTGCAGCGGATCATCGATGCAGGAGCGGATGTATTTTTCGCGACGGCCAACGATTTCGTCGTCCCGACCGAAGGCGGCTGGCGGGTGGATATGGGAAGCGGCGGCGCGGCCGCGATCACGGGGGACCGGGTCGGCTGTTTCGGGCTGGGCGGAAATCTGCCCCAGCAACAGGCGGTGAACCATGTGAACTTCTTCGAAGATCCCGGCACGGTGGACTTTCTCGTCCGCGCCCTGCGCGGGCAAGCTCAGCCGGCGCAGCCCATCGATGTCGATCACGACCTCCCGTCCGGCCGGCGACGAGGCACGGCCCATACGGAGGAGAGGCCGGCTGCTGCTCCGGCGGAGCGTGAAGGACAGGCCCGGACCGTTCCGATGCTGCAGGTCGCTCCGGCTGCCCGACCCCTTCCGGCCGTCGCCTCACTCACTCCCAGTCCGGAACCGGACGAGGTGTTTCAGATCGCCCTGCTCGATTCAGGCCGAAAGGACAACAAGGTTGCGCAACTCATCGCCACGTTCCGAAACGCGCGCGTGATGGAGACGATCCACACAAGACCCCAAAAGACGACGGCCAAGGGAACAGGCCGCTCCGCAGGCGCCAAGCAACAGACCCAGTGGGACGACCTCGACGCCGCGCAGGAACACATCCAGGGTTACATCGACGGTGATCCCAAGTTTCCAGCATTGCCGGGGGAGCGCGACCTGCAACAATTGGGCGGCGCGCTCTTCAAGGCCCTGTTCCCCGGACAGGTGCGCCGGCTCTACGATGCCGCGCGGTCTGAGCAGCTGGGGCAACGGCTCAATCTGATCTTCACCTCCGACAACGATTGGTTCGCCAGGCAAGCCTGGGAGTTCATCTATGATCCCGACCGCAAAACGTTCCTCGCCCTCGAAGAAGTGAATTTCACGCGCAACGTCCTCACCGCCGTTCCCGCCGAACGTATTCCGACCCGAGGCGGCGCCATGCGTATCCTGGTGGTCGTCGCCCAGCCGTTGGGGCTGGGCAAGCTTTCGGTGGAGGAGGAAGCCGATGTCATCCGCAGCGGATTCCGCCGCCTGCTCGACGCAGGTCTGGCGGAAGTCGACCTGTTGCTCGATGCCACGCCCGAACTGCTGCATCGCACCCTCGAAGCGGCCGGCGCGCCGCTCGACATTCTGCACTTCATCGGCCACGGTGAATACCGAGAGGGAACCGACTCCGGGTACCTCGTCTTTGAAAATCCGGACGGCGGGGTGCAGGAACTGGATTCATCGACGCTTCGCCAGATCGTCTGCCGCCGAGGCATCCGCCTGGTTTGCCTGAACGCCTGCGAGACAGGGCGCGGAGGGCGCGAAGATTTCAGCCGCGGGGTGGCTCAAGCCTTGATTGCCGGCGGGGTCCCGGCCGTCGTCGCCAACCAATATCCGGTGTTGGATGTGTCGGCGACATCCTTTTCACGCCACTTCTATTGGGCTTTGGCCATGGGGCAGTCCATCGGCGATGCGGCGCGCGAGGCGCGGGTGGCGGTCAACTACTCGATCTCGGGAGAGGCCATCGATTGGGCGGTCCCGGTCGTCTTTGCGCGGAATCCGGCCCAACGGCTCTGTGTGCCGCGCCCTGCGGCGGACTACGAACGGACACGCAACGCCACGGTTCGCCGGCGCCGGCGCGCGCTGCAGGACCGGATCAAGATCGGCATGTGGAACGCGCACCGCATGATTCCCCACCTGCCGGAGATTTGCGATCGCCTGACACTGGTGCAGGACGTCTATGCATTCGAAACGGTGTCGTTCCCGGCGCCGATCGGCACCTGGCGGCGCGAGAGGGATACAGAGCAGGCGTTTGTGATGGCTGAAACACTCTATGACCGGTTGAAAACCAAACCGAAGGAGTTGGGTGTGGATCGGCTCGTCTGCATGATCAACTTTCCGCTCAAGAGCAAGGAAACGACGGATCTGTATTTTTGGCGGCGGGACGCACTTTTCGTGGCCTCGACGTTCGGGGTCCTGGAACAGTTGAACGAAAAAGAATTCACCGTTGAACGGATGATGGCTCACCTGGCCGCCGCCGTCGTGGCTGACCTCACGCCCCATCGACGCGGTGTCGGCCCGGCCGATTGCCCCTTCTTCTACAATGAAAGGCGCGACATCCGCTCGATTGCCGGACGGCTCCGCTTTTGCGCGGCCTGCCGGCGACAGTTGAAGGGGAAGGAGGGACCGGTGCGCCTGCGAGCCGCGGAGCAGCTCCTCGCTGCCTATCCATGAAGAGGGCGACGGTTACGGGGGAGCGGAGTGCCGTTGGCGGACCGCTTTCAGCAGGTCTGCCGGCGTGCCGATATCGATGGGCACGTCATGGGGAAAGATCACGCTCTGCATCGGCAGCCCTTCTTTCAGCGCGGCCTGCAGCACGACGCCCATGGCCAGATCTCCGCCAGGGTCGTTGGCCCTGCTCGCCAGCCTCCCCAAGTTGCGACCGGTGCTCCCGGCGCGGAGAAAGCGGTGGAGAAAATCCGAGAAGGCCGGCGTCCAGACCGCGCAGCACCAGCCGTGGGTCAGGATCGTCGACACCGGTTTCATGACGATGCTCCGCACACGACCATCGGCCTTGCAGTCGACCATGTCCCAGACGCGAGGGTTGGAAACCCGATGCAGCCCCAGCACCACCTCCGCGCCGGTCCGCTCCTGCGCTTCGATCAGTTGCCGATAGGCGTCCTCGGGACCGAAGAGAATGTCCGGGAAGCCGAAGGCCACGCGTTGTTGCTCGATGAAGGGATAGGCGCGGTCGATCGTATCAGGCGGTCCCAGAGAACCCGAGATCACGATGTAGGCCAGCGACAGATCCAGCATCCGGCCGTCGCGGAAATAGTTCGGGATGTCCCATTTACCGTCACGAATCACGAGATAGGCTTTCGTGATCCCGGCCGCCTTGAACTTTTCAAGCAGATAGTGGGCCGCCACTTTCGGACGGGGGGTTCCGGTTTTCTCATCGACGGCAAAACCGATCGGATAGACCTCTTTGCTGCAAGGAAAGGGCTGCAGGCGTTTCGCCAGCCCCGCTGCCGGCACCAGACCCACCACGTCCTGTCCGGTCGGCGCAGAAGGTCTGCTCTGATCGGTCGCAGTTCCCATCACGATCGTCCCTTCTCGTCGTCCGGCATGTCGCGGATGATTTCCCGATAGTAGGTTTCAAGGGCGGCCGCGCGGGCCGGTTCGATCACTACCAGTTGGCGCCGGTCGAACGTATTGGCGCAATAGAGATACATAAACTCTCCTGCCCGCCCCCATTCGACGTGCAACTGCCGTCCGTCCAGCCCTTCGCTGGTGACCTCCTCCGATACCTGTTTATCAGGAAGCTCCATCCAGGCCTGCTGGGCCGAACTCTCATGGTTCTCGTAGAGAGGCTGATCCCCATGCGCCTCGGCGGATCGAAGCGCGTCGATGTCGAGCGGCCTCGCGCCATCCGGTTCCGGCGATTCGTCCCACGGCAGGGCCTGATGTTGCGGAGCGACACCCAACACATAGAGCGGGCCGTCGTCCGTGACTTCCTCCACCGAACGATAACGCACCGGCTCGGGCGGAACGAGCAATCGAAACCCGCGGGCGACGAGCGCCCGTTGAAACGGAACACGTCTCGCCAGTTGCCTGGTTTTCTCAAACAGGATCGCTCGGCCCTGCGGAGTCAGCATGGCCCTAAGCCGATCGAGCCGCGCCCCCAAACCGGTCCGCTGCTCAAACCGCTGCTGTGCCTGCGCATCCGGCGAACGTTCGAACGTCCGCCAATCCCTGCTGGGCAAGCCCGGCTCCTGTTCTGCCTGCAACAACGTATGGGTCGCGATGACGAGATCGAAGGGGCCCGAGAGGTCCTGCCGGTCGAGATCGAGACATTCGAAACACAGATTGGTCAGCCCCGACTCCAGTGCCCGCTGTCGAGCGAGGTCGATCGAGGCGGACGAACGGTCGACGCCGAGCACCGTACAACCGGGCCATTGCTGCGCGTAGAACGTGGTGAGGATGCCGATGCCGCAGCCGACATCGAGAATGGACGGCGCGCCGCCGATGTGACGCGCGACCCGTGAACCGATCTGGAGATAATAGTCGTAGCGCTGGCTGTAGAGGGCGGGAACCGCTCGAGGCTGCGCGGTCAGGTCATAGAAGGCGATTTCAGCGGAGGGACCGTCGGTCGCCAGCCGCTTGGCTTCGATGTGGCTGTGAAGCGCCGCAAGTTCTTGAGGGGTGAACACTTCCCGCTGCCAGGCAAAGTAGACTGCATCGGACTCGATGTGCCGGAGGCCCCAGGAAGCCAGATGATCCCGGAGCGCCCTCTGTACGGAGTCAATGGTCATTCGTCATCGGTCAACCGCACTCAGAGGCAGGTTTGAAATTCGTGGAATTGATCCGCGGGGCTGCGCCCTTTCTCCCTTGCCCTCTCCCCCGGTGGGGGAGAGGAGACGGTGACGGGGCAACCCGTGGGACTGATGACATGAATCCTGAGGACATCACACTAGGGTCTCTTCAGCATGATGGCATCTTCATAGGTCAGCGGCACAGGGTGCGGCTGCCGGAGTTGTCCGCTGCCGAAGACGACATATTTTTCACAGGTGAGCTGCTGCAGTCCGATCGGACCACGCGCATGGCGGCGGGCGGAACTCAGTCCGATATCGGCGCCGAACCCCAAACTGTCTCCGGCGTTCAATCGCGAGGAGGCGTTGATCAGCACGGTCCCGGCATCGACCTCTTTGGTGAACCGCATCGCGGACTCGTACGACTTCGTCACGATGACGCAGGTGTGGCTTGGCCCGTGCTGGGCGATGTGGGTCAGGGCTTCATCCAACGAAGGCACCATTTTAATGGCCATGGTCGGACCTTGAAACTGTTTGTCCCAATCCTCGTCCTGGGCCGGCTTGACGGCCTTATGGCCGGTCATGAGCATCTGTCCCATCAATGCGACGGTCTTCGGACAGCCATGGACGTCCACCTTGAATTCATCGAGCAGCCGCAAAATCAACGCCGACAACAACGGCCTGGCGATGCCCTGGTGGACCAACAGAGTATCCAATGCGTTGGCCGCGGAGGCCTGCTGCACTTTGGAGTTGACGACGATATTTTGCGCCAGCGGAATGTCGGCGTCATCGTCGATGTAGACATGAGTGATCCCGCCGTCGTGACAGAGGATCGGCATCTTGGCCTGCTCCTGGACGACTTTACGGAGCCCCGCGCCGCCGCGCGGAATGATCGCATCCAACGCCTTCCCGGACTTGATCAGTTCCAGCGCCGCTTCCTTCTCCGGACGGTCGATGATCGTCAGGGCGCCTGTGGGAATGCCGGCCTCTGCGGCGGCTCGATTCAAGCTCGCGGCGATCGTCTGTTGGGTCAACGCCCAATCCGGTGAGCCGCGGAACACACAGACATTGCCCGACTTCAAACAGAGTGCCAACGCGTCGATGGTCGCCAGCGGCGCCATTTCGGAGACGATGCCGATGACTCCGATCGGGACCCGGACCCGACCGACTTGCAGACCGTTCGGTTCATCATGGCTGCCGAGCATCTCACCGAGGGGATCCGGCAGATCGGCGATGCGGTGCAGGCGATCCACCATGGCCTTGACGTCATCGGCCGTCATACGGACCCGCGCCACCGCGTCCCGCACCCGCTCCCGATTTTCGTACCCCGTCATCGATTTTCCGACCGCCTCCACATCCTTCTCATTGGCGGCGAGAATGGCTTCTTCAGCTTCCGCGATTCCTGCCGCCATGGCACGCAGTGCCTCGTCTCTCGATAGACCGGGCATCAGCGAGAACGGACGCGCCGCTTCTCTTGCTGTTTTCAAGAGCTTATCAAGATAGAGCTTAACGGGAACTTCAACCATTGATGACACCTGTGGAAGATTGGATCATTGGATCATTGCATCATTGAACCAGTTGGAAAGCTTCCTTCAATGCAGCAATCGTCAATGGGTCAATGAATCATTTTTGCGCGTCGGACTATACCATGCGATTTTTCGGCGAGTAAAGAACCGACCATCGGGAAGAATCAACGCGAGCGAACGAGCAGACCATGGCGAGCGGCGAGCCATCGGCTCAACCAAGCCCAGAGGACCATCAAGGGAAGGAGGGCCCAGGCGATCTGTGTGGTCGTCACACCGAGGGCCTTGATGCCGGAGACGAGCCATCCGGTGGAGGCGTCGCCGCCTCGCGAGACGGCCGTATCGATGAAGTTCTTGGCCTTGTACTTTTCCTCGCGACGCACGACCGTGAAGAGGACTTCGCGGGCCGGCTTCGACAACGCATATTCCCCCACCCGCCGCAGGACGGAAAAGCTCACGTACACCACGAGTCCCGGCCACAGGGCGATCCCCAGAAAGCCGAGCAGGCTGACGAACGGCAGGAAGAGCAGGGCCGCCACCAAACCGAACCGGCCGACCAATCGGTTCGTGATCAGGATCTGCGTCAGCCATGTGAGGATGTTCGTCGCGAAATCCACGCTCGAAAAGAGGCGTGTCCTGGCTTCCGGCGTATCGAAATACTGAGCCACCAGACGCACCTGCTCGAAATACAAGAAGGTGGCGGTGGTCGTCAGGAACAGGAGGTAGGCGCAAATACCGAGCAGGTAGGGAGAAGAGAATGCCAACCGAATACCGGCGAGAAAACCTCCGCCCAACGGATCTCCTGTAGACTCCCGGCGACATGACGCACGTTCATGACTCCACGCCTCCAGTTTGTAGATACAGCCCATGCAGGCCAGCAAGAACAGCGCCGAGGCCACCATGAGCACCGGAACCGGCAACGCATAGGTCAGCCCCGTCGTGAGCAGGGGACCGAGCAGGGCGCCGCTGCTCCCTCCCGCCGCGATCACACCGAAGAGCCGCGCACCCTGCTCCGGCGTAAAGAGATCCGCCATGAAACTCCAGAACACCGACACCACAAACAGGTTGAACACCGAGAGCCAGATAAAAAAACCGCGGGCGACCCACTCGATATAGAGTTGACTCGTCATCAGGAGATAGAAGGCCGACAGGTTGGCGATGAAAAATGCGTAGACGGTGAGCAGGAGCCGATAGCGGGAGTACCGAGCGGACAGCCAGCCGAAAAACGGCGTAAGGGCGAGCAGGGTCACGAACGTGCCGGTCATCATCCAGGGCAGATTATGGACCCCGCCCTCGATAGCCATTTCATCGCGCACGGGACGCAGGATGTAGTAGCCGCAGAGCAGGCAGAAGAAATAGCCGAACGACCAGGCCAGCGGCCGCAACTCCTGTGGCTCTGCCTGAACGAACCGGGCCAGTGAACGATGTAATCTTTCCATGCGGCTCCAAGCGGAGGCACAGTGTAACAGCGATCCGTCACCGACAAGAAAAAAATTTGCTACAATGCCGCGCGGACTTCATCGTCATCGGCAACGACCTCGGGGCACGACAGCTTCGATCCATGATCGATCTCCGGAGCGATACCGTCACCAAACCCTCACCTGCCATGCGCGAGGCCATGGCGCGCGCCGAGGTGGGCGACGACGTATACGGGGAAGACCCCACCGTCAACCGCCTGCAGGAGCAGGGCGCCGCACTGGTCGGCAAGAAAGCCGCGCTCTTCGTACCGTCCGGCACGCTCGGCAATCAGCTCTGTCTTCGCGCGCAGGCGGAACCGGGCCGTGAGGTCATCGTCGAACGCCACGCCCACATCGTCCGCTACGAACAGGGCGCCGCGGGAGCGCTGGCCGGCGTGCAATTACATTGGGTGCAGGGCTCGCGAGGGCTCATGACGGCCGAGCAGGTCGAGGCCGCGATCCGTCCCAAAGATCCCTATAGCATCCAAACCGCGCTCATCTGTATCGAGAACACCCACAATGCCGGAGGCGGCAGGGTCTATCCCCTCTCGACCATCCAGGCCCTGCGCGCCGTCGCCTCGGCCCATAGGCTCCCCATGCACCTGGACGGAGCCAGGCTGTTCAATGCCGTCGTGGCCTCCGGCGTCGCAGCTGCGGATTATGCGCGGCACTTTGAGACCGTCACGTTCTGTCTCTCGAAAGGATTGGGTGCTCCGGCCGGCTCGTTGATCGCCACCGACGATCGGGAATTGCTGGAGCGGCTGCGGCGGTTCCGGCGCATGTACGGCGGTGCCATGCGTCAGGCCGGCATCCTGGCGGCGGCCGGCCTCTATGCGTTGGAACATAATATTCAGCGGCTCGCGGAGGACCATGCGAATGCCCGTCGGCTTGCGGCGCTGCTGCAACGGATTCCCGCCGTCTCGATCGATCCCGAGGCGGTCGCGACGAACATCCTCTTCTTCGATGTGCAGAGTCTCCACCTATCGCTGCCGAACTTCATCGCGGCGTGCAAGCAGGCGGGCCTGTTGCTCAGCGCCGTCGGCGAGAAAACCTGTCGCGCGGTGACCCATCTCGACGTGTCGGCCGATGATATCGAGCGAGCGGGCGCCATCATCGCGCGCGTGCTACATCGATAACTCAGTCCGCTCATTGACAGGTCCGCTTGCCCTCCCTACAATGCCTCGCAGCAGAAATCACCGAAAGGTACGAGTGACGCTCCAGGTTGTATCATTCCAACAAATCAGCCGGATCCTCGACGTGACGGATGCCTTGGCCCTCAACCGCGAGTGGGTGGAAATTCCCCTCTCACCGGAAAGCCCCGGCGTGGTCCGCACACTCCCTAATGGGAAACTTGAGATCGTCGTCGACGCCGACCAACCGTTTGAACAGTGGCTCGGTACCCTCGAACAACAGATTCGGCTGGTGCAGGCGACCTGACACGTGCGAGGGACTGACGCACCGACCATGGAACCACGACCGGCCGACTCATCACTGCAGCCTTCACCGACGCTTCCTTCGTCCGAAGAATTGAAGGCGGAGCTGCTCGACATCCCTGAACCGATCGAAGCTCCTCCCACAATTGCTCCACCAGGATATGAAGACGCCCTTGCCGTAGCACTCAAGTACGTCCGCGCAAAACGCGGCGGCGATTTGGTAGGTGTCATCCTCGTCGGGTCCGGCGCCAGACGTGCCGTCACCGCCCACAGCGACATCGATCTGATCGTGCTGGTCAAGGGACCAGCCGACGGGCAAGAGTTGATTCGTGTCGCAGACCGGCTCGTGGACATTCGTTACGGCGAGCACAACGCCGTCGCCAAGGATATCGACGATTCGCCCCGCCTGGCTCCTCTCCTCCGCAAGGGGCGGATTCTCTATGATCACGATGAGATCGCGGCGCAGTTGATCGACAAGGCCGCCCAACGGTTCCGCCAAGGTCCGCCGCCGGCCGGCCTCCATGAACGCATCCGTCTGAAAGCCGACTGTCTCCACTGGCTGGGAAAGGTCGAGGATCTGCGCGACAAACCCACCACCGCGCAGTACCTGCTGCACATTTTTTTCGAGGACTGTCTTGCGGCGTTTTTTCGGATCCGAGGCTTCTGGCTGACGGCGCCCGTCGACACGCTCCGGTTCCTGGCCTCGCGGGATCCGGCGCTCGGCGAAGCGGCCAGCCGGTTCCTCAGCGCCGCAACGCTCCACGAGCGGCTGACCTGCGGCAGGCGGTTTGCCGATCTCCTGTTTCACGACATTCCCCTGCCGCCCCGCGTGGACTGACGGGGAGCAGCCGCTCGCGGGTGAACGCGACCATCCGTTGCGTTCCGGGCCGGTCATGGTACCATCGGCGGCAGAACGATGGGAAATATCGCTCGCCGGCGATCAGCAGAGAGGATGACCTATGGAACTTGGATTTATCGGGCTCGGCAAGATGGGCATGAACATGGTGACCCGCCTGCAACAGGGGCGCCACCGCGTCGTCGTCTATGATCGCACCTCCGACCTCGTGACACAGGCGGTGGGCAAGGGCTGTGTCGGCGCCTCGTCCCTGAGCGACCTCGTCGCAAAATTGGCGGCCCCGCGCGCCGTCTGGATCATGGTGCCGTCGGGAACTCCGACGGAAGAAACCGTTCAAGCCATCGGCGCCCTGCTGCAACCGGGCGACACGATCATCGACGGTGGCAACACGCGGTTCCACGACGATACCCGCCGCGCCGCCGACCTGAAGAAAAAAGGGATTCACTATGTCGATGTCGGGACCAGCGGCGGAATCTGGGGGCTGACGGTCGGCTACTGCCTCATGGTCGGAGGCGAGGACGAACCGGTCCGACGGCTGACACCGATCTTCCAAACCTTGGCGCCCGAGGAGGGCTGGGCCCACATGGGAGCCCACGGCGCCGGCCACTACGTAAAAATGGTGCACAACGGCATCGAGTACAGCATGATGCAGGGCTATGCCGAGGGCTTCGAACTGATGGCGAAAAGCGAATACCGGCTGGACCTTGGCAAGATCGCCGATGTCTGGATGCACGGCAGCGTGGTGCGCTCCTGGCTCCTCGAACTGGCGGCCGGCGCGTTGAAACAGGATCCCAAGCTCGAGAAGCTGAAAGGCTACGTGCAGGATTCCGGCGAGGGACGCTGGATGATCCAAGATGCGATCGACAAGGACGTGCCGGTCCCCACCCTGACGGCGGCCCTGTTCACGCGCTTCCGGTCGCGTCAGGAAGAATCGTTCGCAGAAAAAATGTTGGCGGCGCTACGCAACGCCTTCGGCGGGCATAGCGTTCGACGTTGAGGCCTTCCACCACCGGATACCGACACCATGCCTTCTCCAACGACTCCAGTCGACATCCAGCCCCTCCCGGAAACCGTCGTACCGGTCGAGCCCTGTACCCTCGTCATTTTCGGCGGCTCGGGAGACCTCGCCCGGCGGCGCCTCATTCCGGCGCTCTATAACCTGCTGCTCGACGGACTGTTGCCGTCCAAATATGCGGTCATCGGTTTGGGCCGCAAACCGATGGGAGATGAGGAATTCCGCGACCTCGTGCGCGAAGGAGTCGTCAAACATTCGCGTCAAGCGCTGGTCCAGGACACCTGGCAGGAGTTCGAGCGACATCTGTTCTACATTCCCGGCGAAAACGACGACCCGCAGACCTACGCGGCGCTCCGCGCCAGGGCCGAACAAATCGAACGCACCAAGCAGCTGCCAGGCAACCGCATTTTTTATTTGAGCATCCCGCCGAGTTCCTTTGCTTCGGTCTGCGAAGGGTTGGCCCAGGCCGGCCTGGCGACCCAGCCCGCCGCCGCATCGCCTTACTCGCGCATCATCGTCGAGAAGCCGGTGGGACGTGATCTGGCCTCCGCCCAGCAGATCAACGAAGTGACCGGCAAGGTCTTCGACGAGTCGCAAATTTTCCGCATCGACCATTATCTGGGGAAGGAGACGGTCCAGAACCTGATGGTGGTCCGTTTCGCCAACAGCATCTTCGAACCGATCTGGAACCACAAGTACATCGATCACGTCCAGATCACCGTCAGCGAAGCGGAAGGAGTCGGAACCAGGGCCAGTTATTATGAAGAGGCCGGCGCTTTGCGGGACATGGTCCAGAACCACCTGCTGCAACTCCTCTGTCTCGTGGCGATGGAGCCGCCCTACTCGCTCGATCCCAACGTCGTCCGCAATGCCAAGATGGAGGTGCTGCGCTGCCTCCGTCCGATCGTCGGCAAGGAGGTCGCGCAGTTTACCGTGCGGGCGCAGTACGCGGAGGGAACCGCACATGACCAGCAAGTGCCGGGATACCGTCGGGAGAAGGGCGTCAACCCGAACTCCACCACGGAGACCTATGTGGCGGTCAAGGCGTTCGTCGAGAATTGGCGCTGGTCCGGCGTGCCCTTTTACCTGCGCACCGGCAAGGCCCTGCCCAAGCGGGCCAGCGAGGTCGCCGTCCAGTTCAAGGACATTCCGCAAATCCTGTTCAACACGGACCCCGCCCATCCCCAACCGGCGAACGTCCTGACCCTGCGGATCCAGCCGGATGAGGGCCTCTCGCTCCGCATCATCTCGCGGGTGCCAGGCACACGCGCACAAACCCACCCCGTGGAAATGGACTTCCAATACAGCGACGTATTCGGACGTCCGTCCCCGGAAGCCTACGAACGGTTGCTGCTCGACGTCATGGGCGGCGATGCGTCCCGTTTCATGCGCCGCGATGCGGTGGAGGCCTCCTGGGCTTGGGTGACGAAGATTCTCGACGGGTGGTCGCAGCAGAAAGCCCGTTGGTTGCCGGAATACCCGGCGGGAACCTGGGGCCCGGTGGAGGCCGAACGGATGATTCAGAACGATGGGCGCAGCTGGCGGATCCTCTAGACGGGAGGCAGTTGTTTTCTGATCTCGTCCTTCTTGCCGATCCCTCCGATAAACCGCACGAACTCTCCTCGCTCGAACAGGGCCAGCGCCGGCAATGAACTGATTTCCAACTCGGCGGGAATCTGAAAATTCTCCTGCACGTTCATCTTCAGGATCGTCACCCTCTGTCCCACCTCGCGCTGCAACTGTTCCAACTCCGACAACAGCGCGCGGCAGTGACCGCAGCCCGGCTGCCAGAATTCGACCAGCACCGGCCTCAAGGCCTGTTCGACTTCGCGGGCAAAGTCTCGATCGGTGACCTCGCGGATCATGAACCGGCCGGGCCGAAAGGCGTCGGATGGGAAAAGGCGGGATCGGCGGCAAACAATTGCTCGTACAGCAGCCTGCCGAAGAGATGGTAGCCGCTCGTCGTCAGGTGGAGTCCGTCGTTCGAGTAGGGCTCGGCAAGCATCATCGACTCAGGCTCGGCCGTCGCGGTGAAGAGATCGAACCAGGGCACCCCTTTCCTGACCGCATAGTCCGCGATCAATGCATTCAATCGCTGCCGCCGTTCAATGTGTGCGGTGAGCCAGGAACCAGCCTCGGGGTTGTCCTTGCCCACCTCGACCCGGATGGAGGGAACCGTGACTGGTACGGGAACGATCGAGGCGGCTCTCGCCAATTCATACATCTTGGTGAGGTTCCGCATGATCTCCGCAGGCTCCGCATTCCACCCCAGGTCGTTGGTCCCGCCGAGAATGATCACCCACTGCGGCCGGCGATCAAGCACGTCGGCGCGAAAGCGCAGGACCATTTCGCCGGTCACTTCGCCGCAGATCCCGCTGATCTCCACCAACGCCCGGTTGCCGATCCGTTCCTGCAGCACCAGACCATAGGGCGTCTCCTCCCCACGAGGATGTGTCGGGCCGGGAGCTTGGTAGCCGGCGGTGAGGCTGTCACCGAAACAGAGGATGAGGGGGACGTTGCGCAAGGGTTGCACAGGAAGATTCTACCGGCTCGGAGGACGCCGCGCAATGTGCAGACGCAGCGCCTGCGAGGAGCGCCTATTTCCTTGACGAAGAAGGAGGCTCGGGGTACGACTGACACATATGGAATCTCCCAAGCCTCCTGAGAGCCACAGTCCCCCCAAACCCTTCATGAAAGAGGGAGCCGATCCGGAACTGATTTCGGTCAAGCAACTGCTCAAACTGCTCGACAAGGCAGCCAAATCCGCCCGAACCTACGGCGCCAAGAATCCGGTGGCGCAGCGGTTTTTTCAGCAGTTTTACGACAACCTCACGACCCATCTCGAGCAATACGCCCGCCTCGCCTTTCTGGTACAAGGCAATCAATTGTTTTTCAAAGACGAAGTCGTCTACCAGCCGGAGAGCGACGCGACCGGAGAGAGTATCGCATTCAAGATGTACGCGGATGGGATCCGCGAAATTACCTTCCAACAAGGCCTCACACAGGAGGACCTCTCCTTCTTCCTGGATGCTTTGTGGGGAATGTCCTCCGGTGAGCCGGGGACGGAAGACGAGGCGGCGGGCCAGGACGATGACGACGACATCGTCACCCGTTTGTGGGCCAAGAATCTCGATACCATCACGCTCGTCACCGCGGAAGAACTGGTCCGGTCCTCCGGCTTCGGATTCGACGTGTTCGAATTGCAGACGCAGGGCTATATGAACATGCCGGTGACCTCGTTGCGCGAACTCCTCGATCGTGAACGCGCCACGAGGTCCCGCGAGAAAGAGCGCAAGGCCGACCGAGAGGGTGGGACGACCGACGCCGGCGGGAACCGGCGCGTTCAATCCAATGTGGTCGGGTATGAAGTCTCACGACAAGAACTCGATGCGCTGGCTGAGGAAATCAAGAATGAAACCGGCCGTGACGCCACACTCTACGTCCTCGACATATTGACGGCGGTGTTGGCCTCCGAGCAATCCACGGTGCTGTTGAACAAACTCTTCGAAGTCTGGGACGAGGTCCTTGAAGTGCTCATCCGCAACGGGCAATGGACGGTGCTCGAAACCGTGTTGACCTTGCTGCAGGATACCGAGGCGGTTCGCCCTGATCTTTCGGAGCCCCACAAGCAACAGACCGCCGGACTGCTGGAAGGATTGCCACGTCCAGAAAGATTGAAAGCCATCGGCATCTATCTCAACCGGACGCCCCATGCAAAAACAGAAGGACTGCTCACCCTTCTTCTTATGATGAATAAAGATGCGGTCCCTGGACTCTGCACCCTGTTGGCCGGTTTGGAAGTACCTGCGCATCAGGCGGTCGTCATGGAGGCGTTGCAGACCATCGCCAAAGACAATGCCGAACCGATCGTACGAGGTTTGACCGACAAGCGGCCGGCCTATGTGAAGAATTTACTGACGCTCATTACCCGATGGAACGACCCTCGCTTCGCCGACAGCGTGGAGAAAGCCCTGCGCCATCCGGACGCCGGCGTACGGCGAGAGGTGCTTCGACTGCTGGCGCTCCTCCGTCCCTCCGGCAACGGTACCAAATTGGTCGGTCTCCTCAGCGACGGGGATGAGACGGTCCGCCTCACGGCCATGAAGGTCCTGGCCGGCGGGCAGTACAGCGCTCCCTTTCTTGTCTGGGCGCCTTTCGTGACGACCGAAGGCTTTCATGAACGTTCGTCGGCGGAGAAACGGGCGATCTATCTCGCCATGAAACAGACCGCCGCAGACGAAGCGGTTCCCTACTGGCAAGGACTGTTGACGGAATGGTCCTGGACCGGCCGAAAAAAGAAGGAAGAGCTCGCGCTGCTCGCGGCGGACATTCTCGGGAAGCTCGCGACGCCGGCGGCCGTGGCGGCCCTGGAAATCGGCCAGAAAAAAGGCGGGGCAGCCGTCAGGCAAGCCTGTGGAGCGGCCCTCTCCGTCGCCGGTCGCCAGCAACGGCAGCCCTTGCCGTCGGCGGCGAATTCCTAATGAGAGGACCACAGCTGTGAGCGATTCGCAGTCCCCTGGCCGACCGATTCCGACCACGGACGGAGCCCATCCGATCCTCACCCATGAGCGGTCGCTGGCGAACAAGATCGCCAAAGGGTCCGAGGCCGGCGACATCCTCGACCAGCAGCTGGCCATGCTGGGCATTCAACTGGTGACGCAGTTGAACGTCCTGATCAAAACCTCCCGGATTCACGGACGCACCAACGCGGCGCTGGACAAGCCCGTGGACTCCATGCTGACGTTGGTGAAGACGCTGGCCGTGGATGGCCCGGTGGTGCTGCGGTTGCAGAACGATTTCCTCTTCCTCGGCGACAGCCATCTCAAGATGAGTTCGCAGCAGATGCAGGTCTTTTCCAGCATCATCGACGTGCTGAACAAATGGAAAGTCGGCGGGCTGTCGTTTTCCTCGGTGGTGGAGTCCAAAGACCTGCGGGAATTCGCCTATCTTTTCGTCAGCCTCGATCCGGAGAAACATGCCCTCACGGATCTGCAGCAGGCCCTGGAGGCCGCAGGGGTTAAGGGTATCGAACTGGAAGAACCGCGCGTACTCCAAGTTCGACAAGTCAACGAGGCGCAGTCTGGTGGAGGATCGATAGGGTCGAACACGGGAGCTGCTCTCAACGGGTCGGACGATCTCAAACACAAAAGCAAGGCCATCGCCAAAGGCGGATACGCGAAGGCGGCATCGGCGGTCGGCGATTTGGTCCAGAACGTCCGGACCGGCGGGACCGTCAGCTTCAAACAGGCCAAACGCGCGATTCAGAACATCGTCGAACTGATGAAGCAGGATGAATCCACCCTGTTGGGATTGACCACCCTTCGCTGCCACGACCAATATACACACAACCATTCCGTCAACGTGGCCCTGCTGGCGATGGCCCTCGGGAATCGGGCGGGCTACCCGAAAGTCGAATTGGCCGACCTCGGATTGGCGGCGCTGTTTCACGACGTGGGAAAGTGTGCCATCGCCTTGGAAATCTTGAACAAGCCCGGGGAATTCACGCAGGAAGAATGGGCCGTCATGCGTTCACACCCGATCGAAGGCGTCTTCACGCTCGTCAGGTCGCGGGGCATCCACAATGTGCCGGCTCGGATGGCGGCGGCGTCCTTCGAACACCATATGAACTACGACTATTCCGGCTACCCGAAACTCCTCGTGCCCTGGACGCAAACGGTCGCCAGTCGAATCATCACCATCGCCGATTGTTACGACGCCATGACCTCTTCCCGCGTGTATCGTCGGGAACCGATGTCGCCGGCGAACGTGCTCAAGTTCATGTTCAACAAGAGCGGACAGTCGTTCGATCCGGTGCTGCTCAAGCTCTTCGTCAATTGCGTCGGTATCGTGCCGATCGGCAGCCTCGTCAGGCTCGATTCCGGACCGCTGGCGGTGGTGATCAAACCGGCCAAGGAGAGGGAACAGGCCGAACGGCCGTTGGTGAGGGTGATTACGGATGAGGACGGAGCGCCGATCGAACAGGGTTCCGAACTCGACCTTACCGAACAGGATGAGACCGGAACCTACAGGCACAGCATCGTGCAACTCGTGGACAACGCCGAGTACCGTTTCGACACCAGCCGCTATTTCGTGTAAGGCCTTCGACCTATCCCGACGCCCCTCCTTGAACCACTACCGTTTGCTTTCCGGCGGCGGCCAATCCATTTCGGCTTGCCTCCCGCAATAAAAACAGGCCAACCGGTATTTGGCCTTGCGGCGCGGATTCGGCATCGAGATGAACACCACCGGCGTGTCATCGAACGGGCAGACCGGCTGCTGATGCATGAGATGTTCGTCGGCCATCAACTCCAGCGAGGCATTGTCCCACGGAGGAGTCGCCTGTTCGCAACCGGTGACTCTGGTCTGCCAGCCGCACCGTTCGCATTTCACATCGAAGGTTTTGATTCGATCGCGCGTCTGGGACTGGTCGATCGTGTCAACCGGCCCCGGGCAGCCGGCGCGCTCGCAGCCGATGGCTTCATGTTGAAGCGCTTTCACGAACAGACGATGGGCCCGCTGCTGATCCGAAGACATCGGTGACTCCTTTCTCGCTCAGACGGTCGACGCCACGGCCGGTGCGGCGGGGCTGCGACCGACCTGCGTGGCTTATAGCCGTCGCCGGCACCCCTGTCAAATCTCTCCGCGAGCTTGCACGGACCTCCTTGACACGTTATTCCCCGGCGGCTATTCTCCCAAGGCTTCTGAGAAGGACATTTCATTCGGCGAAAGGAGTCCGGAGATGGGTGTGAAGCGGCAAGGAACAGGCCTGCGAGCGGCGATGATCGGTGTGTTCGTCGCAGCGATCCTTGGCTTGGTCTCAACGAGCCCGGCGGCGGAATTCAAGATGGGGGTCATCGATCCCCAGGTGGTTCTGGAGAAAAGCAAAGCCGGCAAGCGGGCACTGGACGGGTTGCGGGAATACGTGGCGACGCGTCAAAAGCTGTTGTCGCGGGACGAAGAAGAACTGCGCAATACCGAAAAGCAGCTCAAAGAGCAGGCCTCCAAGCTGAGCGAGGCCGAAAAGAAAGAGAAGGAAACATCCTTTCGCAGCAAGATTCAGGACTACCAAAAGCGCGCCCAGGAGTTCAATCAAGAGCTGCAGGGGAAGCAAAAGGAACTCGTGGACGAGTACATGAAGAAGATCGCCGTGGCCACACAAACGGTCGCGGATAAGGGCGGCTATCAATTGGTGCTCGACAAGGGCAGCGAACAAACGGTAAAGATCGTGATCTTCAACAAAGACACGATCGATTTGACCGAACAGGTCATCAAGGAATTCGACCGCACGAACAAGTAACGGTTACAGGCTGAGCAAATCCCGCCTGATGTGCTCCACCAGCCGAATGAACGCTGGTGGAGCCTCGTCTACCGCTTCGCTCACCACTTCGATGTCGCGTCCGGAGCCGGCGCCCAGCCCGAGTGCAGCCGCGTGCTTGACCTGTCGCTGCTCTTCGATCCGCCTACCCTGGAGTTTCGGCCAGCTGCCGAACGACCGCAGCAGGGCGATCGCCACCACATCCACCGCGACACGATCACCGCTGCAGACCAACACATCGGTCTGCGCCGCGGTGCCGGAAGTCGGACCGCCTTCGATCATGGTCGTTGTGCCGTCGGCCACGGTCAGCGTGGGATGCACGGCAAGGTTCAATTCGGCGATCCGTTCATGCCAGTCTCCGGTCCAGAAGGTCACGGACGGTCGATACCGCGGATGAACGGCGCCGACGAAGTTTTTCAAACTGCAGGAAAACTCCGCAAAGCGATGGGTCTTGATGACCGGCAGATTGATCACGATGTCGGCCTCGTAGACCGGCCTGGAAAAATAAAATTGCGTGAGGGCCTTGGCCTGCGGCGGCTCAAGCCGCACCCAGGGTTCATCTTCCAGGGCCAAAACCTTGGCACCGGCCGCTTCCGCCGCAGCCCGGATTCCTGTGCTGGTCAAATTGGCGGACGTCGGAAGCCGGATGATTCCGGAACCATCGGCCACCACCACCTCAGCAGCCCCGTTCGCCCGTACCATCTCCGCCATCGCTGTAACCACTTGTGGGTTGGTCGTGGTGGGAGGCGGCCGGTCATTCAGCACATTGGGTTTGAGAAGCACGCGTTTCCCGCGCAGGCTCAATCGATCGATCCCGCCGAGCAGCTCGATGGCGCGCCGGAGCATGAAGCGCGGATCCGTGCCATAGACGATCACCACCAACGAACGACCGTCTCGTGTAAATAGATTCGCTGGAATGGGCTTGGGAGACACCAGAGGCCCCTCTGGCTCGAAAAGCAAGTGGCGAAGGATGTTCCGCGGCGATCGCAAGAATGCCGGGAGTAACAGAAGTCCGAACCCTGCGTTGTTGAAGAATTCGCGCCTGGAAAACGCCATACGTTAGGGGCGACGGCCCTTCTCGATGGGATAGCCTGCTGCGCGCCAGGCCTTGATGCCGCCGTCCATCGACAGCACATCGGTATAGCCCATGTGCCGGAGACTGTCCGCCGCCAAGGCCGACCGGTAGCCGCCCCCGCAGTACAGGACGATCGGCTCCTGTTTATTCGGAACCACCGTTTCGATATCCCGTTCGATGATGCCCTTGCCGAGGTGGATCGCCCCCGCCGCATGGTCTTGCTCATATTCGTTGTCCTCACGGACATCGACGAAGTGGAACCGTTCGGCGCGATCCAGTCTGGCCTTCACATCGTTCACGGTACATTCGCGCACCCGTTGCTTCGCCTCTTCCACGATTTTCAAGAAACCAGGGTTATGTTGCACGGCTACTCCTCCGTCGGGAACAAGGATTGTTGGGCCTGAGGACGGCGGAAGCTCTGCGGAATCGGATTGTCGTCCGGGACAAAGCCAGCTCGTCGTCGCCCAAGTTCAAACAACTGCTCGATGCAACGCCAATAGGTCCCGTCGCCGCGATGCCGACTGAAGAAGGCGTTGTCGGTCAGGGTCCCTCCGCGCACCTCTTGAATGCGGTGAATGATTTTCGAGCTGCGCTCGGGAAACGCCGCGCGCATCCGTTCCAGAAACACCGTTTCCACATTGCCCGGCAAACGGAGCAGGCTCCAGGCGGCGGTCATCGCTCCGGCAGCCTTCGCGCGCGACAACAGTTCCGGCATCATGTCCTCGTTCAAGCCCGGAATGATCGGCGCGACGGAAATCCCGGTGGGAATACCAGCCTCGGACAGGAGGCGCATGGCCTCAAAACGTTTGGTGATGCTGGGTGCCTGCGGTTCCACTGCACGGGCCATGTCGTCATCGGCAAAGGCAATGCTGAAGTAGACACGGATCCAGGCTTCTTTGTGCAGCCGCCTGAACAGATCCAGGTCGCGAACCAACAGCGCCCCCTTGGTAATGATGCCGACAGGGTTTCGGTGCTCTGCGCAGACTTCGAGACAGGCGCGCGTCAGGCCGAGCGTCGCCTCGATGGGCTGATAACAATCGGTATTGCCGGAAAAGACGATCAGCTCACCGTTCCAGGACGGCTTGCCGAAAGCTTGTCGCAAGAGAGACGCAGCCCGTCGCTTGAGGATGATCTTCGAGTCAAAATCGGTGCCGGCACCGAATCCCCAATATTCGTGCGACGGCCTGGCGTAACAATAGGCGCAGGCATGGAAACACCCTCGATAGGGATTCACGCTCCAGCGAAACGGCAGGTCGGGGCTCTCGTTTCGGCTCAGGATCTGTTGGGTGTCGTCTTCGAAGAGCTGGATCGCCACAGGCGGCGGCGGTTCGAACCCCTCACGACGTGCAGATTCAAACCGATTGGGTGGATTGGAGACGAGTTTCATCGGCGGTATGGTGGCGCCCTGCCGGCCTATTGTCAATCGCATTTCTTCTCGCCGAGACACTTCCATGCCGACCGCGGTTTCATTGACTAACCGGGCATCCGATGTTAGATTTCACGCCGCTTCATAGGAGAGTTTGCATGTACGATCTTCGTGCCTTGAGGGATAACCTTGACGAGTTGCGTGACCAATTGGGGCCGCGCGGCAAGGATGTCGCTTGGGACGACCTCAGAAAATTGACGGAGGATCGACGCACGCAGACGCTCCAGGTCGAAGAACTTCGCCACCAGCTCAAAAAGGGATCGGAAGAAGTCGCCCGGTTGAAACGAGACAAGCAACCGGCCGATGGCGCGATGGCTGCCATGAAAGCCCTCGGAGAAGTCATCAAGGCACGGGAGGAACAGCTTCGGCAGGTCGAAGAACAGCTGGCCCATGTAGCGTTGCGGATCCCGAACCTTCCCCACGTCTCCGTTCCGGCAGGCCAGGAGGCCGGCGACAACGTGGAAGTGCGACGCTGGGGAACGCCTCCACAGCTTTCGGGACCGGTGCAACCCCATTGGGATCTCGGTGAAGCCCTCGGCATTCTCGATTTCGATCGCGCCGTCCGCATGGCAAAAGCACGGTTTGCCGTCCTGACCGGGTTGGGCGCGAGACTCGAACGGGCCCTCATCAATTACATGTTGGATTTGCACACGACCCGGCATGGATACCGCGAAGTGCTGCCGCCGCTGCTGGTCAATCGCGCCGCCATGACCGGGACCGGACAACTACCCAAGTTCGAGGAAGATCTTTTTCAGGTACGTGACGAAGAACTGTTCCTGATTCCGACCGCCGAAGTACCGATCACCAATCTGCACCGTGAAGAGATTCTTGCCGAGGAATCGTTGCCGATCCGTTACACGGCCTATACCCCCTGCTTCCGGCGAGAAGCGGGATCGTACGGAAAAGACACACGCGGCTTGATTCGACTCCATCAATTCAACAAGGTCGAACTCGTCGCCTTTGCGAAGCCGGAACAATCGTATGGGGAATTGGAACGGTTGACTGCTCACGCAGAGGCCGTCTTGCAGGGTTTGGGATTACACTATCGGGTGGTCACTCTATGCAGGGGCGACATGGGCTTCTCCGCGGCAAAAACCTATGATATTGAAGTGTGGTTGCCCTCACAGCAGACCTTTCGAGAAATTTCGTCCTGCAGCAACTTCGAAGCCTTTCAGGCGCGCCGCGCGAACATTCGCTGGCGACCGAAGGCCGGGAAGAAAGATGCCAAGTCCGAGTTCGTGCACACGTTGAACGGATCGGGACTGGCGGTCGGAAGGACCCTGGTCGCCATTCTGGAAAACTATCAACAGCCTGATGGCACAGTGAGTATTCCACCGGCGTTGCAACCCTATATGGGCGGGCTGGAGCGGATACGGAAAGAGTAGAATGACGGAGGCATTTATCCGGTCGTCAAGAATAGCAACATAGGCTTCCGGTCGGGGCAAGCAGGGTATGGAGGGGTGACGGAGCGGCCGAACGTGCCGGTCTTGAAAACCGGAGATGGGGTAACCCATCCGCGAGTTCAAATCTCGCCCCCTCCGCCAGCCATGGCCGCCAAGCTTATCTATCTCCATCTTCTTACCCTCGAGATTACTCGAAACCATAATCTTTTCAACAGCCTGCACCTTCATCCCCACCTCTCTCCCAACTCATCATGCTGGGTCATGACCACAGGACGACGCTCCGAATAACTACGCACTTGCGATAAGGCCTGACCTCGTGGTTGATTGAAAGAGGGTGAAGGTGTCTGCTTTGGTTGTGCCCACCCAGGGCGGCAAGAGGTCTCGGCATCCTCCTGGCGAGATCTGCCTTCACCCATAAACCTATCCTTAAACCTATCCTTCACACGTTTTTTAGCTGGACATGGAAGGACTAAACTTAAAGTAAAAGATTTCCTTTCGCGACTGCCCCCTGATTCACCTGCATCTGAGTGACTCATGAATTGAAAAATAGCCTGAATTACAATTCGATTCACGCGCCTACATCCTCGTCATAGATCCCCCTCTTTCGCTAGAGCACCTTCCCCTCCTCCACGGTATTCTCCCCAACCAGCCTGTTGGATACTGTTGGTGCGGCACGAATCGTACTGCAGCGTAAATGCACCGGCGGCGATCCCCACAACCTTCCTTCATCGGAGGATCTATGAATAAACAGGTCGGCAAAATTGGATCAGTGCGCAGAGAGCTTCGTGGCAAAGCTTGCCCCTTCTGTGGAGGACACAAATACCAGCTCGTTCTTCGCTCTCATGCATCTCCTGGCACTGAAGGCATCTTTGCTCGTTGCAGTCAATGTCACCGCACCAAGGAACTCGACGAAGCGCTCGGCCGCATCCTTTGGATGTAGCGACATGACCTTTCACGTTTCCCTTCTTACGCAATGACCGCCTTGATACGGCGCTCTCGAAGGTTTGACTCGAGACCACCTCCTGACGCACTCGCCGGAAATTGCAAGCCTCGCGTACGCGGCTGACCATCGAAACGATTCGATGTTCGGCACTTGCCCTCCCCACCTCAGAATTCACGACAGGCGATTGGTAAACCTTGTATCTTACCGCAAAGAAAGTCGGCCGCAGTCGAAAATGATTCGAGAGAATCACTTGAGAGCGTTCCATGCTCTGAGGTATGATGCCGTCTTCTTCAAGGAGAAGAGGATCCGCACTCGAGAATATCGGTGCGACGGCCCGAAAGGCTTTCCGTGCATGGGATCTGGGGAGAGGTGGCCGAGTGGCCGAAGGCACCGGTTTGCTAAACCGGCACAGGTCAAAAGCCTGTCGCGGGTTCAAATCCCGCCCTCTCCGCCATTCTGAACGTGAAGAGTTGATTTTTCTTCAGCGATCCTGTAGACAGAAACCCCTCTCGCAGACCCTGCTGAACGCCGAGGTAGCTCAGTTGGCAGAGCACAGCCCTGAAAAGGCTGGTGTCGACAGTTCGATTCTGTCCCTCGGCACCATATCCCCTTCAAAATATTAGTAAAATTCGGCCTCATTCGGTCCTTTCAAAAAACCACGATTTCAGCATTTTTCAGTCTATTTCGCCCGAATGGTTGTCCAAAGCCAATCTCCGTAAACCGGTGCCAGAGGCTCACATCCGGCCATTCTTCTCCTCACGAACAACCCCGTTTCACGCCCCCCGATTCATCTTTCAGCCTCTTCTCGTCACTGTCTCTCATCCGAGCAACGCATGCCATGGTCACCGATTGCCCCCCTACGATCCCAGCCTTCACCACACCGAGCGACACTCATTCCCCTGCCATGGTTGAGATGATTTCTGGTGGGGAAAAGGTATTCTGCGGACCATGTTCGCCCGCTGTTTCAACGCGTTCCAGGAAGCCGTCTCGAGCTTATGACTACCAGTAGTTTTATGAACATCGAAAAGCTCGAAACGGATCTCTGGGAGGCCGCAGATAATCTCAGGGCGAATTCCAAGCTCACTTCTAGCGATTACTTCCTTCCGGTATTGGGGGTGATCTTTCTCCGTCACGCGGCCAACCGGTTCGACGCGGCGACTCGCCAAATAGAGCAAGACCGTGCCAGCGGCAAGATGCCGAAACGCAAGGTCTGCCGGCCGACTACATCGCCCGCCGCTTGCTGTACTTGCCGGAGAAGGCCCGCTATGACTGGATCATGCAGGAGGCGGCTCTGAGCAGGAGTGACCTGACGAAGCTCATCACGAGATATCGTCAAGAGTTGTGGATGAGGGTGATCAAGCGGCGACTGTAATGGCTTGTCAAGCAGCGGCCCCGGTGTCGGTGCATGGCGTGGGCGGTGATGATGGCTTCAGTGGCGAAAGAAACGTCGCCAATTTCTCCGCGGGCGTCAGCCCCTGGAGAGCCATGGAAAAGCGGTCGTGGTTGTACCGATGCTCCCAGGCGCGCAGCGCCTGAGCCGCCGACGGAAACCCGTCGAATGTGGAGCGACTCCAAAATTCTTCTTCGTCGATCCGATGGCTGCGTTCCACCTTTCCGTTCTGTTCAGGCCGGCGTGGCTTGATGTGTCGCAGGTGGATCCCAGCTTCCTGGACCGCCAGGGCAAAGGCGAGCGGGAATTCGGTCCCGTAGTATATACGGAAGGAGGGCCATAGGCAGTTCGATCTCTCCTAGAATGTAGTTGGCCACTCACTCTAGAAGGAGGGAACCCTTATGGCCCAAACGTCCGTGGCATCGAACATGTGGACCTTCGTCGCGATTGATGTGGCGAAGCAGGTGAACGATGTGCTCATGGAATTTCCCGATGGGACACGGCAGTGCTGGCGCATGACCAATCGCCATGACCATTATAAGTTGCTCCGTGACCGGCTGCAGGGATTGATGGCACCCCCGCTCATTGGCTTTGAGGCGACGGGGAACTATCATCGGCCCTTAGCCTATTTCCTGGGCCAAGCGGGCTTTGAGCTCCGGCTCATCTCCTCCTTGGCCATGGCTCGGACGCGGGATGCCTTGTACAACTCCTGGGATAAAAATGATCCCAAGGATGCCCAGGTCCTGCTGCACTTGCTGAAGGGGGGCGTGACCCAGCGCTATCATGATCCACTGGTGCAGGGCGTCAATGACTGGCAAGAGCTGGCGCAAGCCCACGTTCAGATCTCGCTGCGCAAGACGCGCGTGCAGCATAGCATTCTGACTCACTATCTGCCGCTGTATTTTCCCGAGGCAGAACAGTACTACACCCAATCCCGCTCACAGTGGTTCAGCCGGCTCTTGCACCGGGTTTCCATGTCCGGCCGCGATCACCCGCTACTCGAAGGAGGCGTTTTATCAAGAAGCGTGGACAGTGGTCGGGCGGAAGGTCAATAAACGAGGATTCCTCGATGACGTCTATACTACGGCGCAGGACAGTATTGGTCTGCCGGTGTCGGAAGACTCCGAGGCCATCCAGACCTTTCGGCTCACCTTACAGCACCACTAGGAGCTCTGCGCGACCCGCGCCGCCCTGGAGGCGCAGGCTGATCAGAAACTGACCGGCCACCCGGATTATCACCGCCTCCGGACGCTCCCCGGTGTGGGCCCTATCTTAGCGCTCACGATCTTGGCCGAAGCCGGCGATCTCCGACGTTTCGCCCACCACCGCCAGTTCCTGAAGTTTTGTGGTTTGGATCTGAGCACCGAGCAGTCCGGACAGTTTCGGGGACAGAGCCATCTCTGCAAGCACGGCAATGGGCGACTCCGCTGTGCCTTCTGGATGGCGGCCCAAGGCGCCATCCGGATGCGGGAGAACACCTTTCGCCAAAAATATGACCGCTATATGAAGGGCGATCCCCGAAATGCCGATCGGAAACGGAAGGCGATCTCGGCTGTGGCGGCGAAGATGGCCTGCGTCGCGCACGGGTTGATCAAGACGGGCACTGACTATCGACCGTTTTTTGAGGCAGCCGTACCCAGTGGAGCATTCCGTTCGCCTGTGCCGTCGAGGCACCTCGTGCCCTCGTAGATAATGCTCGGAGCTTCCACTGGGGTTGCCTGTTGTGTGGAGGACAGTGAAGGCCAGTTCGCTGGACCTTGTATCACTATGGTCAACAGCACCTCTTTAAGCGCTGGAAGCCCACTGGGAGGGTAGCGGGATATTGGGGGCAGCCTGTGGATGGCTGCGGGAGGAGATTTGTCTGTCGTGCCTCTTGACTTCCGGATGTAGCACGGTGTCGACCTGAACTTTGCGAATGGGAAATGGGAGGGCGTGTCGCACCGTGGCCAAGAAGTCGAGACTGGTGCCGTGATACTTGCGCGGATACAGGCGCAAGACGCGATACCGCGTGCAGTCATCGAGGGCCGTGTATTGAAAACATTTCTGGCCGGCGACCTTCACTTCCTTGACATCGACCTGCACACACTCGCCGGGGTGCTCTTTCCTGAAGAGGATCGGGTGGCGGGAGCGCCGCGGCTCGGTCCGCCGAACCGGGGGCTAGCCGAGGTCCCGGCAAATCCGGCGGATCGTCGCGGTCGCTACCCGAATGCGATGCACTCGGTCGAGCCAGATGCCAGTCCGCATGGCTCCAAACTGCAGCTCGCGGCGGGCTTGCTCGATGCGTCGTACAGTCTCTTCGGAAAGCCGCCGGCGGTGCTTGAGCGGATGGCACGGCACCAATCCGGCGGGCCCACTGGCCACCCAACGGCGGTGCCAGGTCCGGACGGTCTTGCGGTCCAGTCCGAATCGCCGGGCGGCGCCTTTGAAGCCATGCTCCTCAGCAGAGCGTAAGATCGCCAGCCGGCTGTTGATGGTGTGGTGATGCCGTGTGGCAATGCGCAAGGTGCTCAGTTCCTTCGTCGTGATCAATCGCATTCGATCCCCCCTTGTCATGGCGCGTGACTGTAGCCCATGCGGGGGGCCAACTCTCAACAAGATATTTCATGTGGCCACCGTCTTTTTCCAATTTCCACACCGTCTGTTTATACCTCCCTTGTCAGGGTGTGATAGCATGGCCATCATGCTCTTCATCGCGGCTGCGGCCCCTGACTTCACACTGGATGGCATCCTTCAACACGAGCTTGGCCGTTTTCGGCTGGCTGACTATCGCGGTCGATGGGTGATTCTCTTCTTCTATCCAGCCGACTTCACCTTTGTGCATCAAACTGAGATGAAGGCATTCGAGAAGCACATCGAGGCGCTCCGAAATCGAATGACGGAGGTGGTCGCAATCAGTGTGGACGATCCGGTTAGCCACCGGGCCTGGAGCCGGGAACTGGGCGGGCTGTCATTTCCTTTGCTCAGCGATCCAACACGCGAGGCGTCGCGGGCCTACGGCGTGTTGAACGAGGCAGAGGGTCGGGCGTCTCACGCGATATTCATCGTCTCCCCCGAAGGCCGCATCGCCTATATGGCTATCAGCCCGATGAATGTAGACTACCGCATTGATGACACCATCCGGATCCTGAAACTGATCCAGGAAGAGCGCGAGGGCTTGGCCGAGCCGGCGCTGAGTGATCGCTCCGCGCGTACATCCACGGTAGCTCTCCATTCAACGAAGCCGGGCCGTGTCCAGGTTGACCGCCTGAGGGAGCGAAAAGAACAGATCGCGCGCCGAATCCGTGCGCGTGAGTTCGTATTTGGTCTTCAAGATGGCGTGCTCAGCACGGTGGGACTGCTCAGCGGGGTCGCCACGGCGACGCACAGTCGGCTTGCGGTTCTCATCACCGGCGTGACCGCCGCCGTCACGGGTGGGTTGTCGATGGCAACCGGCTCTTACCTCGCCACGCGGACGGAGCAGGGTATCTTCGAAAAGGAGTTGGTCGATCAAGAGCGGTTGGCGAAGGACCAACCCCATGTGGCCCAGGAAGCGCTATTGGAATCGCTCGTCACGGAGGGGCTGGATCGGCCCTCCGCGTACCGGATCGTCCAGACCATGTCTCGACATCGAGAGCTGCTGCTGCGGACCGTGCAGGAGAAAGTCCTTGGCTTGGGGTCGGTCGACATCTCGCAGCCGTTGAACGCGGCTGCGGTCATGTATCTCTCGTTCATGGTCGGCGCGATGATCCCACTGCTGCCCTTTGTCATGCGGACAGGCAACCAGGCGCTCTTCCTGTCCTGGGCGGCCTCGGTTGCGACCCTCCTCAGCGCCGGGGTGTTCAAGGGAACGCTCACGGACCGACCTCTTCTCCGCTCCGGTCTAGAGTTTGCGGGCGTGGCCTTGGGATCCGCACTGGTCGGCTGGCTCATCGGCATGGCTTTTGACCACTTCTTCGTCTGAGGAGAGGAACAGGTAGCGGCAACACCCGCTCTTTCCCTCATGCCCTGACTCCCTTTCTCGCTTCTACTACCTGCGCGATCTCGCCTGGACCATCTAATCCAGACTTCAGGTGTCCGGTCCCTTCCAGCATTGCGACATCGACCTCGTAGAGGGCTTCGTGACTAGACGGATCCAAGTACGGCGGCGTGATCGTGAATCGCATGATTTGCCCCACCCACGGGCCTGATAGTCTGTGTCGAATAGCATGCGATGAATATGAATGAACACTCTGCCGCGCTTACTCGGTGACATCCGGGATGATAATGCCGTGCGGGCTCCTGCGCCCATCGAGGGCGTGCAGCTCATCCTCCCGTAGCACGTGCTCACGCGTCAACTTCAAGAGGCGCGCAACGGCATCGAGACCATGCGCCCAGGTGCAGCGATTGCGAAACAGCATGCCCGGCGTATTGAGCGTCCCGCCTTCATTAATGTAACCCAGCCCACAGGTCTGCGATCCCGTGTGCAAGCCACCGAGCAGACCCAGGATGGTCTCCGGGCGGGTATGGGTCAGAAAGAGCCGCGGCTGCACGTGTACCGGGAAGAGTGTCTCAATGACGGATGCAGCGGCGCGATGCGCTTCTTCTCGTTCCGATCGCGGTGACCGGAATCGGCCCGGCTCAAGAAGATAGACCACGGTATGCGGCAGGTGTCGCTCAGCCAGCCGGGTTGAGGTTTTCAGCACTTCCTCGAATTGATAGGCGCCCACCGCCACGAGTATGACCTGAGCGCGCTCCCATTCGTACCCGGCCGAGTCAACGCGGATGCCCCCCTCTTTCATGAGACGCCGGGCTTCGTGCGCCGTAAACCGATCCGGAATCGTCTCGCTCTTCGGTATCACCAGCGTCCAGATTTGCCCCTGTGTCTGGTAAACGTCTTCCATGACTGCAGAGGCCGTATTGAAGTCGGCAGGAAACACCACGCGTGACACGTGCGCGGGCTCCCCGAGGAGGGCCTCGGCCATACTGGGGTCCTGGTGCGACTGCTCATTCTTCCCATTTTCCCAAGTATGCGATGTCAGAATGAGTGGAATCGACAGCCAGCGTTGAGGTCGTCCGGCTTCGGTGCAGTGAGCCGAGAAGATGATTTCCTGCCTGATCGCCCCATGCATCTTTGTGCCGAAGGCTTCATAGGTATGGATCAGATTCAGGCCGCCTTTATTCGCCAAGGCGGCGGATGCGACCGCTTCCTCGTTCAATGCCGTAATAACGGCGCCATGGACTGATTCTGGGACCGACGGTTCAGGGTCGGTCACACGAAACTTGAGCAGGCCCAGCGTTTCCACCAGGCGATTCGAGAGCATTTCGTCCGGGTTGCCGACGCGCGGCCGCACATGGGGGTTGCGCTGGACGATGGCCGTGAACATCCGATCCACTGCCGTCATCGGAGAAGACGTGCTGAAGGAATTGGAACCCCCATCAGGCCGGTGCACGGGCTTGAAACTCGGCTGGGGGACTTCGCGCAGGTGCACATCTCGATGTGCCAAGGCGTGATCGCGTTCGCGCGGACGATCTGATGTCTCGTGCTGTTGAAACACAGCCACCGCGGCATGCAAAGCCTCTACCGGGACGTGCAGCTGTTTAATGCCTTGGTTGAAGAGATCCGCGGCGCGCGCCTCCGTCCGCGGGTTCCCCATCAACGGGAGATTATGGGCGAGATTCGTCCCTTCCCCGGGGAAGCCCGCTCCTTTCGGTGCCACGGCCACGCCGTACGGCAACGGAATTGGATAGCGGCTCCGCCCGGCAGCCACGGCGGCGGCCGCAGATTCGAGACGTCGTTCCATCTCGAGGATCGCCCAAAGAAAGGCCGCTGGATCGCGTCCGTCAAACACGAACGGATCGAAGCCATTGAGGCGGAGATGCTCGCAAAACCACTCCGCTCCGCCCTGCTGCGACATGGTCGTCCGCTGATCGATCCGGCGTCCGTTCTTGATCATGATCGGCGCCACCAGTCCGCAATCCTCGGTCCGCCACCAGCGCGGCGCCCAGTCGCTTCCCCGCTGCTCTTCGAAAGCGCCGTCGGACAGGAAGACGACCAGCCGCTCGCCCGGCAACGGCATATGGACATACTGAAGCTCCGCAAAGCCGAGATAGCCGCCTTCCGCAATACCGCCCGCCGTATGGGCGTTCACATGACTGCCGAGCGGAGAGACCTGCCGGCCGTCCGATCCCAGGCGGTACAGATAAAAGTCACGGACATAACGGCTCAGCGCGTCATCAGTGACGGCATACCGCTTCGCATGCGCCTCCGACACATTGCCGACCAGCACATTCAGCGAGTCAATCGCAGCGACACAATGCCCCTGTCCCATCAGCCAGCTTCGAGTCAGCCCGCTAAGCACGTTGGCCGCGAGATAGCCGGCGTATGCCGGAACCATGTTCAATGATCCGCCGGTGTGTCCTTCCGGACGGACCTTAAAATCCTCCGTCTCAAGCGGTCGCCCATCGAGATAGACCTGCCGCGCGTAGGTCTGATGCACGACTAGCCAAAGGCCGGCGCTGGTCAGTCGATCCAACGCATACAGCATATCCCAGAAGGGCACCGAGTCCCCGACGTGGCCGTCTGCATGAAGGGTCCGCGCGAGTTCGACGAGGCGGACCTGCGTCTCCTCTTGATGCCGGATGACCCCGTACCCCTGAGCCCATGCCGCGATCTTCGGATCATCGTGGCGATGCTGCGCCGCCTGCTTGGCGATCGAAACCGCCTCATCTTCCCGTGTACTTTCCATAGGCGTTCCTCACATTGCCGTTAGCGTCAGAGTCGGATATGGCTCGGCTTCGCGCCTTGCCGTCAACTACGGCGGAACCGGCCGATGTGACCCTTCATTTCAGGTGCCTCAAAACCAATAAGACGCCGAGGATCACTCAGCTCATGAACGGAACCTCTGAAAAGACGCCGCGCAGCTCGTCAGGAAGCTGGCTCTGGACATCCTTCATCTGGCCGGGGCTGACGCTCTGAGCGACTGTGGCCCATACCGATACCATGAGCTGCGTCGCGCGCGTCGGATCCACGTTGAGACGTTGAACCAGCTCGGCTTCGATCGTCTGTCTACTGATGCGTTTGTCCGGACCGGGCGGCAGCGCAGATAGCGCGGCTTGCATGAGTGAGGGAAGCTGCGCGATGAGATCCTTGGCTTCATGGGGCGTAAGCCGCCGCACCAGCGAATGAAGGACGATCTCGAGCGCGACCTCCGCCTCAGCCGCTGTCTCCAGGGCAGCATGCGTCCGCAGTTGATTGAGCAGACGTCGATAGGTCGCTTCGGCGCGGGCGGCGCGCCGTACGCCGGCAGGCGACCGGACAGAATCGGCCGGACCTCCCTCCCCGATCTGGGTCGCCACAATGTGCGCCAGTTCATCGAGAGGGGCGGCTTCATCGAGGAGCAGATCATCCAACGTCACCATCCCGACGAGCCGCGCTCCTTCCACGAGAGGGATACGCCGGACGTTGCGCTCCTGCATGAGCCGAACCGCATCGTGTTGACTGTCCCGAGGCGTGAGCACCGCGACGGGTGAGGTCATGACGTCGGCCAGCAGGGTCGCCGTGGGATCGAGGCCCCGGCCAACCACACGGACGGCCAAATCACGATCAGTGACGATCCCTACGACCTGTCCTCTGTCGTGGACGACGACGGCGCCGATGTTGTTGTTCTCGATGGCTCGCCCGGCCTCCAGCACGGGGCTCCTCGGGTTGAGCACGACAAGGCGCGGCCTCTGGTAGTATCTCAGGGACATTTCAAGACTCCTTTCATTCCTCCGATCAGGTGAGCCGGGCTCTTGCCCCCGCCCGGGCTTTGGCTTTGATCGGGTTCATGCGTCTTCGTTGCACGCTTCGGCGCACGGCGCGCGCCGTGCCGCTGAGGGCCGTGGCGATCGCGACATCGAGGGAGGCGGCCTGCGCTTCGAACACCACGCTCGGAAGACCACTGAGAACAACTTTGATCCGGCAGAGCTGATCGATGCCGCCGCGCGGACCGTTTACGTCCTTCACGCGGACACTGATTCGCTCGATGGAGTATGCGAACTTTCCGAGCCTCCTCCCCAGCTTGTGTCGGATGTCCGTCCGTTTCTCCTTGCTGAGATTGGCTCCCAACACGCGGATGTGTGCGGGGACCAGCGGTACATCGGTGCGGCCGGCCTTCCGCTTCAGCGCTCTGGGAATCCGGCCCGGGAAAGACGAACGCGAAGCACTGCGGTCCCTTGGCTCAACCGTGGCGCCTTTGGTGTTCATACTCTCGCCGACCCGCGTATGAGTTTTCCTGCCCCCTACACGCGGGTTTCGTGTTCCTTCCATAGTGGTCCTCCTTGCCGTCTCCGCTATCCCGACGACCAAAAGTCGGCTAAACGTTCGCCACCGCAACATTCAGACGTTCGAGGGAACGCCCGGCTTAATTGTCAGAACGTATCCACCACCGACCGACGTTACACCGCTTGAATATTCAGGAGGAGCAGTTCGCCGCTCATGTTTGGATGAATCGTACATCGGAATTCGTACCGACCTGGACGCTTCACCGTGAACCGCATTACGACCTGGCTGCCGGGATTGATGAACAGCCCGCCGATTCCACGCCCGTACGTCGTCACCCCACCGGTCTCGACCTCCGTCAAGATTCCCTGAAAGACCGCCGAGTCGAAGTTATGCCGCTCCCCATCTTCATTCCGAATTGCGATGACGGTCGGCACGTTCAACACCAACGGAGCCTGCGTCGCGCTGAAGGTGAAGTCGCGAATCGTCACGTCCACCCGTTGTGCGGTCTGAGCATCGGCGTGAGCAAACAACCCCATCGCGAAGGGCAGGCCGAGCATACAGTGTCTGATCCATCTTCCGATCGGAGGCATCGTTCGGCGATTCATGTAGCGTCCTTTCTGTCCAGCATTATGTGCGGCGAATCATTTCCTGTTTCTTTTAGCGGCGATATTCACCGGCGGCTTCGGGTTGATACTGAAGCTCCTCAATGCGGAGGCGCCTGATCCCACCGGGGACCGGCCATTCCACTGTGTCGCCGACACGGTAACCGAGCAGTGCGGTGCCGATGGGCGCCAAAATGGAAATCTTGCGCTCCTCCAGCTTGGCTTCCGACGGAAACACAATGGTGTAGACCTGCTCCTCCTTCGTCTCCACATCGATGAGCCGCACCCGCGAGTTCATCGTCACCACATCAGGCGGCACCGCACTCGGCTCCACAATATGGGCTCGGTCCAGCTCCCCTTGGAGTGTCTCCAGCAAGTGCCGGTCCCCCGCGGCAACGCTGATCCCCGCGTCAAGCAGTTCCTTCAATCGCGTCAGATCATAGTCCGTGATATAGATGCCCCGTGGTTCCATAGGCTCCTCCCGATCGCTCCCCATTTATTTCACGGCCTGCGGCAGTATCCGACGATGACCCGGCTCAAACTTCGGGCTCTTGACGGTGAGCACGGGACAGGGCGCCTGCCGAAGTACGGATTCAGCTACACTACCGTACCGCAGGCGCGTCAGCCCACGCCGTCCATGGGTACCCATGACGATCAAATCGCAGCACTGCTCACGAGCATAGGTCACAATCGACTCGGACGGAATTCCCCCGAGAACCACCGACTCTGCCGCCAGACCGCGTTCCCTTACCACTTGTGCAAGACCGTCCAGTTGGGCCTCCCAGTGCGTCCGCTTCTGGACCTCCTGCTCGATCCTGCCTAACCCCAATTCCAAATCGTAGTAGATCGGTTCCAACACATGGAGCAGCGTGAGTCTGGCTCCGAAGCGATCGACCACCTGAATCGCATACTCCAGCGCATCAAGGGACGGACTCGAGAAATCGACCGGCACCAGCAGATGCCGGATGCATGGCGGTACGTCCACATCCTTCTCCTCGTGGATACGGGCGACCCGGACCGTCAGCACGGGACAAGGCGCCTGCTTGATGACACGCTCCGCCGTGCTGCCCAGCATGATATGGTCCAGTCCGGTCCTCCCATGCGTGCCGACGACGACAAGGTCGGCTCGCTGTTCGAGCGCAGCCTGCCCGATCTGCTCGCTGGGAATGCCTTCGCGCAAATGCCAATCCACTCCCAGCCCTTCCCGTTTCACGCGAGTCGCCTGGTCGCCCAAGAGCCGAACCGCCTCCTTCCGCCTCCCCTCCAGCAGCGGATCGGCAAACGGCGCATCGAACTCCAGTCCCCGCAACACCTCGACCACGTAGAGCAAGTCCACATGCGCGGACCATGCGCGGGCAACATATACGCCGTATTCAACGGCGCGCCTCGCGCACTCGGAAAAATCCGTGGCGACAAGTATCCGATTGATCAACACATCGTTCATGCCCACCCCTTCGTCTGCGCACCATCCACCGCTCGTCGGCGTCCAGGAGCCAGCGGAATGGTCAGCACCGGGCAACCGGCGGTCCGCACCACCTTCTCCGCCGTGCTGCCAAAAAATATGCGTTCAACCTGTCCGGTTTCACCACCCCAACTTCCCAGCACCACAAGATCGATGCGGTCCGTCCGTACCAATCGCCCGATCTCGACGAATGGAATGCCCTCCACCACCAGCCGGCGAATCGACAACCCCTTGGTTTCCTCCCAGCCCAGCAGTTCTCTGGCCTTGATTCGGGCATGGCGCCGCAGTCGCTTGATCTGGCCCGCTTCCGCGGTCACCTGGGCCAATCCCAAGCGATCAAGCGCGTCAAGGGTCTTGGTATCAATCACGTGCAGCAAGATCAGTTCGGCTCCACACACCCGCGCGAGTCGCAACGCCACGCGAAAGGCTTCAAGGGAACAAGGTGAAAAATCGACCGGGATCAGTAGTTTCCGGAACAGCACGCCCGACCGAGTCGCCACCTCAGCACTCATACGGCTCTCTCCCCGCGCGGCTGTTGTCCTGTCAACGATTCCCTTGAGAGAACCGCGAACAGAAATTCATACTGAGCAAGTTCTATACGGACAGCTCCCAGCAGATTCTTCAGCACAATGGCCCGATTGCACGTCATGATTGAGCCTGTCATATTGCCACGCCAGCGCACGATCGTCGCATTGCCTTCTTCAGCAAGACCAATGCCCGGCGTTAGCGACCTGACTATACACGTGATCGTGCACCCTCACCGCAACCTGGTCAGCGCCGCGCGACGGAATGTAATGGCCGACTGTCCCCATTTGCAGCAGACCACTTCTCGTCGTGGGGCGATATTCCCCAATTCATGGGCCGGTGAGTGGGGCGAGTGAATTACAGTGATGACCGTGCTAAAAGAGACCGAAGGATAGGCTCCTATCTTCCCTTCCGACACCCATTCATCTTTTTTCGACGGAGTCCCCTTAGTTGAAGTGAGGACACATCCGGTTGACATAGCTAACAACCATGAGCGCGATCTTCTGGCACGAAAGCTCTTCAAAGTCTTTCTTAGACAGTGTAGTCACGAGATATTGAGCCAGAGGGCGAGGCAACGGATGTGGACGGCGGCAAGGAAGGACGTGCTGTTTTTGGCGTATCTTGTTGCAATGCCGCGCCATCTTTTGAGGTGCAGGAACGCGTTTTCGATCAGGTGGCGCAGCTTGTAAAGGTCTTCGTCATAGGGTCTTTGGTTGACGCGGTTTTTCTTCGGCGGAATGACGGCGTTCATGCCCTGGGCGGCGGCCTGTTCAATGATTGCGTCGGTATCATAGCCCTTGTCCGCGATGAGGTGATCGGCCTCTATGCCTTCGATCAGCTTTGAAGCCTGCGTGCAATCAGCGGCGTACCGTGCGTAATAATAACTCTGACCGGCATACCAAACGCATCCACGGCCAAATGCAGTTTTGTATTGAACCCCCCTTTTGTGCGGCTCATATCCTGATTGCCGCCACGCGCTCCGGCGGCATGAGGATGAACCTTACAATGGCTGACGTCGATCATCAGCCATTCGTAATCAGGCGCCTCGATCAGCACTTCAAGCCGCCCCTCCCAGATGCCCTTGTCCCGCCAGCGGATGAAACGGCGGTGGGTGTTGCTCCACCCACCGTATTCCGGTGGCAGATCGCGCCACGGCGCGCCCGTTCTCACAATCCAGAAGACCACATTGAGAAACAGGCGGTTGTCTTCTGGGCACCGCCCCAGGCGCCTTTGCGCCCCGGTAAATGCGACGCCAAAAGCTTCCATATTTCATCGGATATGTCGTGGCGGCGATAGGCGGGATGTGAGTGCTTCATGCGGCCTCCTTCTCTGGCCTCATGATTCTTTCATATCCCGGATCTCGTGACTACCCTATCTAGGGAGGGTCTGATTTATTCTCCGCTCGTGATGTGCTAAAGGGGAGCGCACCACGAATGAGGAGGCGCGCCCATGGAGCAATCGACGTTTGCCGAGGTTTCGTTTGAACGGTATCGCAAGCCCACCCGCCGAGAGCGGTTTCTCGACGAGATGAACCGCGTGGTGCCGTGGGCGGAATTGATGGCCGTCATCGAGCCGGTGCCGGATGAGACGACGATCGGCAAGTTTCGCCACCTGCTGGAAGCTCGCCAACTGGGCGAACAACTCTTTGTGCGAATCCGAGAGCATTTGGTCATGCAAGGCGTGCAGGTGAGCCGAGGGACCATCGTGGATGCCACCATTATTGCGGCCCCCAGTTCGACGAAGAATCGCCAGAAGGAGCGGGATCCGGAGATGCATCAACCAAGAAGGGGAACCAGTGGTATTTCGGCATGAAGGCCCATGTCGGCGTGGATAGTCGGACCAAACTGATTCATTCGATCGCGGCCACGGCGGCGAATGTGCATGACAGCCAGGTGTTGCCGGACCTGCTTCAGGGGCAGGAGACACGGGTGTGGGGCGATGCGGCCTACAGCGGGCAACGCGACGTGATCCGGCACCACGCTCCCGATGCCAAGAGCTTCATCCAGACGAAAGCCCATCGCCATCGGCCCTTGAGCGAGGCCGAGCGTGCCCGCAATCGCACGAAGTCGAAGGTCCGCGCCAAAGTCGAGCATGTGTTCGTAGTGATCAAGCGGATCTTTGGATGGGCCACAGTCCGATACCGTGGGTTGGCGAAGAATACCCACTGGCTGTTCATCAGCTGCGGCTTGGCGAATCTGTATGTGGCTCGCCGGCGCCTGTCGGCGGTGGTCTAGCGGGCGTGTGTGCGAACGAGGTGACGGGCGGCCCGACGGCGGGCGAATCCCGACCAAGACGCTCCCGAACCAGCGCAGTTCCCTACGGATAGCCCGTGGTGACCACCCCAGGAATGGATTGCTCAGCGCAAACGCGAATTAATCAGACGTTCCCTAAGTCAATTGAGGTCCAAGTCACATAACAGAAAGCCGTGGATCTCCTCCGGCACGACCCACGCGTTGTCTCGTCGGGCCGAGATCCAGCGTTCAGTTCTGGCTATGGGTGGCTCGGGCAAGGAGTGATCGGATGGACCGCCAGAAAGACTATTATGCCGCCTTAGGAGTCGGCCGCGCCGAAGGTGTGAGCGGCATCCAGGAGGCCTACAGAAGATTAGCCAAACAGTGCCATCCTGATCGTGCTGGTGAGCAAGGGACGGGGAAGTTTCAGGAAATCCAAGAGGCCTATGAAGTGCTATCTGATCCCAGAAAAAGGGAATCATACGATGCAAGTCTCGCTCGACAAGGGCAGCCAAAGGAGGTCGCGCCTGAGCCGCTTGTGCCATCACGTGATTACTCAGGTTTTGGCCGGCCAGAGCCTCTCATCAGGCCATCTAGTACTATCCCCGAAGATTTCACATCTATAACCTCCTCGCTGTGCGTGTTCTGCGATGGCCTCGGACGGGACCTAGGATTTCCTTGCCTCTTCTGTCAGGAGTTCGAAGCCATGGAAAGTGGCACCGAGCGGTTGCTGTTGAATTATCTCAGAGCATTTCGGTCATGATGGTTGGAGTCATCGGCATCCAGGGGGCAAGCGCATTCTTGATTTCGGCCAGCGGCTCTCTTGCCTCTTCGATGATACGTCTCTGCGCCGATCGGCAATTGGGTATCCGTCGCGTGCTCCGCAGCCGGCTGCACCGCCTGTATGAGTGCGTGTTGCTGTTCCGGCGTGGGCATGACGACAATATCAGTACCCGTCGCTTGAGGGACGCCTTGGGTTAACAGCTCCGCCGGAGTCATACTGTCATTCTCCTGTGATACCGAAGTGGACTACAGCTGTGTGGCGGGATGACCAACCACCCCGCCATGCGCCGCATTGCCTCAGAATAAATCAGAAAATTGCTGCTTGAGCTTGTCGAACCAACCGGTGCCACTCTTGCCGCCAGCTGATTTGTTCTCGATCTCACTAATCTGCTCGTACACGGGTTTGTAATCTTTCTTTTTGCCATAACCTAGCAACTCGGCCATCTGCAACTGCTCGCGTGCGCCTTGAAGAGTTTTGGCTAACTTTTCGTTCTCCTCTTTGCTGCGGTCCTTCTTTTCCGCCAGGTCTTGCGCCTCTTTGAGCAAGTGCTCAGCACGCACTTTGGGCAGGGGAATCACATCGTCCGTGGTGACCACCAGGGTATTGAGCACGGCCTGCAATCCCGCCTTGGCTTCATCGATCTTGCCGGCATCGATAAGCGGCGCGATGGCCTTGATCGCCGACGGATACGTCGCCAGCGGAATATGGAGGGTGCGAAACTGGGTCTCGCTGGCCAGATTAGCCACCAGTGGACGAGCCTTCTGGATCTCGCCGTTGTTCAGATGCGCCTTGGCTTCCTTGATGATCGCCTTGATGGTGTCAAGGTTCGTCAGCAGGTCGTAGGTCACGACTTCCGTATCCACAGGTGTCAGCGCAAGCTTGGGATCACGCGCGACGATAAGGTCGAGTTTGCCCGTGACCACCGCGAGGGCCTTCAGCGCCTCATCGTTGTGCTTGTTCTCCAGGGCCTTGAGTGCTTTTTTCGTTTCCGCCAGTGCAACTGTCGCATCAGCAAACAACTTCTTGCGCTTCTCTGCGGCCGCATCGGCAGTCTGTTTGTCGACCTTCGGCTGCACTGATTGGCTGACTTCCGATTGCGCCTGTGCCTTGGCCGGCAGCGCCGAGTCTGCGCCAAAGCTCGGAGCGGACAGAGCCATCCCTGCTAGACTCATCAAAGCGACACACAAGAGAGAGTATCTTACGGTGTGTTTCATAATACTACTCCTTCGACTCAGATTGAACATGTGCCGATTCTTTTGGCTTCAGGCTGCCCAACCGGCTGTGGCAGCTTGCTCGAAGCCTGTCCGACATTGATACGAGCGAACCATGATGATTTTGACGGCTCATTCAGTCGCGCCTCTGGACCATTGCATCAAATGTCCGTACGAACCTCCATACGAGACAGGCCATTGGTGGAAACCGATTGATTCCCACTGATTCCTCGGGCCCGCTGTGGAGCGGGACGAAGGAATGCCGGCTTATGTCTTCCTCTGAGCTTTCGTCACGGTCAAATGCGAGACATCCACATCCACAACACCACGGATTTTTTCGAGGTCGTTCACCATGGCAAAGATACTTGTATAATGATCCACCGGTCCCTCGAGCTTGACCACCCCTTCTTCAACTTTATACTCAATCTGGTCCAGGTCCACATACGGAGCCCATTTCAGATATGCCAGGACGTCTTTTTCGATGTCCCGGTCCGGTCTGGGCGAGCCTACTATCTTCATGAGATTCGCAACCGACACGACCCCGCGAACGGACTGTGCGGTCTTTTGCGCAAGCCGGCCATGGAGGGGTTTTTCGACCGTCCCCTTCAGCACCACATCGCCCTCATGGACCAACACGGTGAACTTGTTGAGCTTGCTTTCCCTCAGGGCCGATACCGACCGAAGCGCCGCTTCGATCGCTTTCCGGATTTCTTCGTCTTTGAGAACCGGACGCACGACCACAATATCGTTCTTCAGTGCTCGGATGCCCACCATGGTGCCGCTGACAAGCGCTTCAGCCAATCCTTTGTCATCGAGGGTTGGGACGGTCCCGCTCAACGTTACCACTCCCTGCTCGACTTTGACCTGAATGTTCGTTGCGTCCATGCGACCGTCTCCAGCCAGCCGTTCTTTGATCGCCGACTCGATCTGGGGATCGCTGAGTTGCGCCGTATCTCCGACGAAACCCATTAGACCCATTGACGGGCCAACCAGGCACAGCGCCAACAATAGCTGCCGAATTCTCATCACTGCCTCTCCTTTTTTGTATGGTTGTATGACTGAGCCCACGGCACGGACCTTCCTTCCTCTCGACCCGCTCCTCCGCCTTCTAACTGCTAACTGAAACGGGAGTTCCCCGTTTAGTGGACACCTTTCTGGACTAGCGACCTCCGCTGTTCACACTCTACGGGGCTCAGGTAGCCCAAGGTCGAGTGGCGGCAAAGTCGGTTAAAGAATTCTTCGACAAGAGAGCCTCCTTGCTTCATGGTGCAGGTTTCTCTCAGGCGCCGCTGTCCCTATGTATGAACCGTATTCTCCTCGCCTCAGATCGCCCACCCGTATGGTGATCATTCCATAGCCAGGCAGAGACGTTCTTTTATATGCAAAAAAATAATTCCCGTTTCGTTTTGGTCAAGATCTTGAAAGCTGTAGACAGCTCGCGTCAGCCTTCGAACGGAGTCTTGACTTTTTTGCAAGAAGAATTATTGGCACTCCCGTTAGGCGGAGTCGTCATGCTTCTATTGATGATGAGCCCGCATGACGACCTTCCGTAAGTAGTTACACACCATCACCCATAACCCAAGGAGGGACACATGAGAGTTACAGCCGTGTTGTGCGCGCTGTCCCTGCTAATTGGTGGGGTGGCGCTGATGCCAACACCAGTGCCTGCGGCCGGATGGCTCTCCGGAGCCGATGCCTATGCGGCACCATGGATCAAGGACATTGAGCAGGAACTTCTCAAGAAGGATTATCGGTACGTCTACGCCAACGATCCTCGGACGCCTCAGGTAGTCGTGCTTCGAAAGTTGAATGAAGCGGCCAAAGCTCAAGAAGCCAAAGACAGTATGTTGGCCCAACAGCTCGTGCATGACGCACTAAGCGTGTTCGAGGAGGGGGTGCGAAGACACTACTACTCCCAAGCTGATATCGAACCGATTACAACTTTTATCCGTCAGCATGTGCCCATCAAGACCAGTTAACGAGAAACTTGGGGGGCCGCGACGTGTGGAGACGCGCGACCCTCTTTAAAGAAAAAAACAGCGAAGGAGGGATGACCATGTATGCCATGTCGTACTGATTGGATTGATGCTGCTGACCTGGGCTGTTGCGGTGTGGGCATCCTACCGCGACGAAACTTCCGAGGATCGCGAACAACCAACGAAGAGGATAACGATGTTCCGTAACGTTGCCTGAGATTGAACATGGCGCTGAAACGATCAATGACCAAACTGCAACGGATAACTTGGAGCGGCCTTGTCGCCTTCTTCTTTTCGTTCCTCATCCAGACCCTTCCGGCATCGGCAGAGTTCTATTTTGGGAAGGTTCGAAAGATCGATGCCGAGAGTCGGCTCATGGTGCTCGAGACAACGGAAGGTCGAACGAAGGAATTCACGGTGCCGTCTCCTGAGCTTCTGGCGGATGTGACGGAAGGTGCCAACATCTTCGTTGAAGCGTCTCAGAACCAGGCCAAACGGATTCGTCTGCTCGAGGCACTTCCTGTCGCTCCGTCATCCCCGGCTTCACGCTCGGAGGCCGGAGGCACGAAAGAGTCTCAGCCTGTGAGCAAGACATCCACCAAAGGATCGGATGGACCAGGTTGAGTGGGTGCCGAACGGGCAAGAACGAGGTCCTCCCAATCAATGAGCATGGAGGGAGCGATGATGATGAAATGTGATCGCTGTGGAGGGTTTACTATCGACGTGTCCTTCTCCGGCGGCGTGACTGCAACCGGAGGGTGGGAATATGACGGACGGAAATGTCTAAACTGCGGATATGTCACGGATCCATTGATTCTAGGAAACAGGGTCGCTCAATCCCAGCGCACGAGCCGGCGAGCGCCTATCATGCCCGCCAACCGACAGGCCCGAGTTGGTGCTGAGATCGCGGCATAAGAGATACGAGGTTTGTGGAGGCCCTTGCATCGCATCAATTCGTGCGGGCTAGGGAGGCGTTGACATGAGCCGATTGACTAAACCAATCCAACGGCATTTCGTGGTTCCGTTCGTCTGTGGAACGCTCCTGCTCATGGTAGGCGGAGTGGCCTGTTCGCCGCCGTCGGACGTAACGGTGCAGCAACCAATGGCCCTGGCCGCACAGCCGGTTCCCCAACAGACCGGAGATGCGAGCATCTCCGGGCAACCCTTCGTTGCCATCGCGAAGCAGGCGAAGACTTCCGTCGTCAATATCTCGTCCGTTAAGAAAACGACACGAGGAGCCGAACGACTCCCGAGTCCCTTCTTTGACGATCCCTTTTTCCGCCGCTTCTTCGGCGAGGAATTCGAGCGTCGCATGCCCGCTCCGCGCGAGCATGGAGAACAAGGTCTTGGATCCGGAGTCATCGTTACCTCGGACGGCTATATTGTCACCAACAATCATGTGGTCGAAGGAGCCGATGAGTTGTTAGTGTCGCTGCCGGACAAGCGAACGTTCAAGGCGAAGGTCATCGGCACGGATCCTAAGACAGATGTCGCCGTGATCAAGATTGACGCCTCGAACCTTCCAGTCTTGCCATGGGGAGATGCCGGGCAATTGCAGGTTGGAGAAATGGTCCTTGCGGTCGGCAACCCGTTCGGGTTGAGCCAGACCGTGACCATGGGCATCATCAGCGCCGTCGGTCGTGCCAATATGGGCATCGTGGACTACGAAGATTTCATCCAAACAGATGCGGCCATCAACCCCGGCAATTCCGGGGGAGCCTTGGTGAATCTGAAGGGCGAGTTGATCGGCATCAATACGGCGATCTTTACCCAGAGTGGCGGCTATATGGGGATTGGGTTTGCCATTCCGAGCAACATGGCCAAGAGCGTCATGCAAAACCTCATCAAGCACGGGAAGGTTGTCAGAGGATGGATCGGTGTTTCGATTCAAGAGGTCACACCCGACCTGGCCAAAGAATTTGGCGCGACAGAGACCACCGGCGCCTTGGTGGCCGACGTGATGGACGACAGCCCCGCATCAAAGGCGAAGCTGGAGCGGGGCGATATCATCACCGCCTATAACAGCACGGCCATCCGTGATCCAGGTCAGCTCCGGTCGTTGGTCGCGGAGACAGCGCCCGGCACGACGGTGACGGTCTCAATTCTCCGAGAGAAGAAATCACAAGACATCAAGGTGACGATCGGCGAGCTTCCGAAGGAACTGGCGAAGACGAGTTCTCGTGACAGCGGCAGCGGCAAAGGCGAGCATGCCTTGACGGGCATCACCGTCGAGAATCTGTCGAGCCAATCAGAACGCTTTGGGCGCTCAAAGGCACAGGCCGGTGTCGTCGTGACCGACATCGAGGCGGACAGCCCCGCCGAACGAGCGGGATTGCGGACGGGTGATATCATTCGAGAGATCAATCGCAAACCGGTGAAGGATGTCAGGGATTTTGAGCGACTGACAAATCAACTGCGTCCGAACGCACCGGTCCTCCTGTTGCTGAATCGTGGGAATGCCACGATCTTTCTTTCTATCAGAGGAGAACACTGAGGAATTGGAGATACTATACCTGCCGGCGAGGGAAGGGTCCGCCGCTACCTTGCGGTCTTGCCGCTTCCGCAGCGCCGTCATTCTCGCCGATCCAGTAAAGTGATGTACTTCCCGGCGTACCTATGACATCGGAATTCCTTCGAAGTATAGGCTGGAGAAACAACTTTTGTCTTGATGGAGAACCTTCTGGAATACTGAAGAACGGGTGTAAAGAGAATTACTTCTCCGGATAAGAAGCTCAGTCTGTATGGCGACAAACGCTGATAAAGCACATGCACGGCCGATCCTCCGTTTACAACTGCCGTCGCGACGTCTCTCTCCAGCGCGAGGCTCTCAGGATACCCCAGCATGTTCGCCGCTAGGTGGGGCGGCCGGCACGCGCCGCCAACGCCAGCATGACCCATCCCCAGCCGTGAAAGATCATATCGATGCCGATGCACATGCCGATGAACCAGAGTCCGGACTCCGGCCATTCCATTCCCAGCAGAAGGCCGAGGAGGAGGCTGACAATGCCACCCAGGAGCGTCCATCCCCAGTTCGGGAAGCGCACGGAGAACGCTGTGACGATGCGGAACAGACCGCCGACCAGGAAGAAGGCCGCCAACAGGAGCGTCAAGGTCAGGGCGCCGACTGCCGGGTGCGTGACCAGCAACAGGCCCACCACCAGATCCAACAGCCCGGCGAGAAGATGGAGAAAAAATCCACTGGACTGCCTGGTCCGGAATGCTTGGACAGCCTGGAAGATGCCGCTGATGATGAACAGAATGCCGAAGAACAGCACGGAGGCAAGCGTGACGGCCACGGAAGCTCCGAGCGCGATCATACCGAGCAAGACGAGGACGATGCCGAGGGCAAGGAACCACTTCCAAAGGCGTTGTTCGTCTTCAATTCTGTCGGCCCACATCGACGGGATCATGTTGCTCCTCCATTTCTATCCGATTAGCATCACCCCTCGCAGACGCGCATAGCTTTCATGCCCGAAAGGCGAGCCACGGACACACATTCAAAAAGGAAATTGTCGAGGCTGGTGCTGGACGCCGACCCAATGGTCTGTCGTAAACTCCTCAATGGTCCAATCCCCACCAAAACGACCGAGCCCGCTGTTCTTCTCGCCGCCGAACGGACAATTCGGCAGATCATTGACGGGCTGATCATTCACGTGCGTCATGCCGGCCTTTACTTGCAGCGCGGCCCGTACCCCTCGCTCGACATTTCTGGTGAACACGGCGCTCGACAGGCCGTACTCCGTATCGTTCGCTACGCGCAGCGCCTCCTCTTCGCCTGTCACCTTGATGATGGAAACGACGGCGCCGAACATTTCGTCCCAGGCAATCGGCATATGGGGCGTGACATTGGCGAACACATGAGGGGGATGCAGAAGGTCTTTGGGGTCTCCGCCCGTCGTTTGTCGTGCCCCGTTGGAGCGGGTGCCTTCGGTGTGCGCGAGCAATTCCTGGAACTGCGACTTGTTGATGATCGGGCCCGATCGCGGTATCCGCGTCGTTGGGGTCTCCGACTTTGAGACCACGTACGCGGTCCGTGAAGCGCTCGACGAACTGGTCATAGATCGTGGCATCCACGATGAGGCGATTGATGATCATGCAAATCTGGCCCTGGTGGAGGAATTTGCCGAATACGGTGGCGTTGACGGCCAGGCCGAGATCGGCGTCGTTGAGGTGATGAAGGGACTGTTTCCCCCAAGTTCGAGGGCCAGTCTCTTGAGCATCGGGCTCTTGGCTGCGAGTTCCGCGATGTGCCGGCCGACCGGCGTAGAGCCGGTGAACGACAGGACCCGCGGGACGGCATGAAGCACGACGGCATCTCCGATCACGCTGAGTACGCCCGGCGGAAGACCGGCTTCCTCAGAGATCTTCGCCAGCAACAGCCCGCCGGTCACAGGCGTGTCCGATGCCGGTTTGATCACTACCGCGTTACCCACGGCCAACGCCGAGGCCACCGGACGGTTGCTCAGATGCAACGGGAAGTTCCAGGGACGGATCACCGCAACCACGCCGATCGGCTGCCGGTACACCCGGTTTTCTTTCCCTGGAACGTCGCTCGGCAGAATACGGCCTTGGACCCGATAGGGAGCGGACGCGTCTTCCAGCATGATGGCATGGGCGGAGTCCCATTCGACATTCGCCTTCAAGCTGGTGCTGCCCGATTCTTTGATAAGCCAGGTGACGATTTCCTCGCTCGCGCCTCCATGATCGCAGCCGCACGACGGAGGATTGCGGCCCGTTCACCGGGCAACATCGCCGCCCATTTCGGTTGGGCTTCCGCCGCAGCCCGATAGGCTTCATCCAAATCCTGCTCATTGGCGAGCGGAATACGGATCAGGACCTCATCCGTGTAGGGATCGCGATCTTCCATGACGCTCCCGCTACCCCCGCCCCGCCATTGCCCGCTCAAGGGCATGCGGTCGAATCCATCGTAGGAGGCCGGGACCATAGAAGGTTCATTCGAAACAGGATTCTGTGCCATGGCGCTCTCCTCTCGTGATTGTCCGATCTCCCTCGGCCGGTCCTTATGGCAACGAATAGGTCATGTGCGGCCATGCGGCATAGCCGTAAATCCTGCCTTCTTCCTTTTGTTCGATATTGATGCCGCCGACGAACGGCGTCGTCCCAGTGACACCTTTGAATGCGCCTCGTCCCCAGGAAAAGGTAAATTCGCCCTTGCACTCATCCTTTTTCCCGACACACCGCATTTCTCCGTATGCGATGTCCTTGCCTTCGTGCGCGGTCATCATGCAGAGGGCGCTCTGCCGTTCCTCTTCGTTCCCGCTGAGACGGACGATGGCTTGACAGTCGATTTTCGCCGCATGAATCCGCGTATGGGCGGCTCCATCGGGGTGCCGAATGAACATCGTCCCGTTGATCGAGCCCCTGAAGATTCTCTCCCCATCTCCCAGATCCTCAATGATGCCTTTGCCGTTCCAGCTCGCGGTTGCCTCCCCCGCTTCGACGGTCTTGGCCTCGGCACTGCCGAAGAGTCCCACGCTCATGGCGAGTAGGGTGACTGTCGGTACAATGAATTGTCTGAATCGCATGATTACTCCCTTCATAGTCAGAGCCGTCAGGCAGCGGAACTTCTCGCCGCCAAGCTCATGTTTCAAGTCGGCTGCCATGACCCGAGACGCACGATCGGCTTGATCGTGATGCCCTTCTCGCTGTCTTCCGCCGCCTGGTTGATCTGGTAGAGGTCATAGAACTTCACCAGCTTGTCGAAAGGGAAGCGGCCCTGTTGGTAGAGTTCGACGAGGCTTGGAATGAACAGATCCGGCACGCTGTCGCCTTCAATGATGCCGATAATCCGCTTGCCGGTCGTCATAACTCCGTTCACATCGAAGCTGGCTTCGGTGCCCAGCGCCAGGGCCCCGACGATGCCGCACACACCCTTGATCGCCAAGGCGTCGATGGCCTGACGGAGCACCTCAGGACGACCGCTCGATTCGAGCGTGAAATCGACGCCGCCGCCGGTGATCTTGCGCACGGCCTCGACAGGATCGGTCTCGCGGCTGTTCACCGTATGGGTGGCTCCAAGTTCCTGTGCCAGCGCAAGACGCGACGGGACGACATCGGCGGCGATGATGGTGGTTGCGCCAGCCACGCGTGCGGCCATCACAGCGCTCAAGCCGACGGCACCGCCACCGAACGCAGCGAAGCTGCTGCCTGGTCTGACCTTCAGTGCATTCATCACGCCGCCTGCGCCGGTTTGAATACCGCAGCCGAGGGGACCGAGTAATTCAAGCGGCGCATTAGCTGGGACCTTGACGACATTTCGCTCGTGAGCGAGCGCATAGGTGCCGAACGACGACTGTCCGAAGAAGTGGTCATGAACCGCACCCTGCTTGTCGTGCGTGGCGTACTCCCGTCTTCACGGGCGCCCCCGAAGTTCAACGGGTAAAAATTCGCGCAGTAGGTCAGGTCGCCTCGCAGGCAGGGTTTGCAGTGGCCGCACCACATATAGGTCAGGACGACATGGTCGCCCGGTGCGATTTTTTTGACGCTGCCGCCGACCCGTTCGACGACCTCGGCCCCTTCATGGCCGAGGACAACCGGTAACGGCACGGTATAGAGCTGGTCCCGCGCGACCATATCGGTGTGGCACATGCCGGTCGCAACGATCCGAATCAGCACCTCGTCGGGACGTGGCTCTTGCAAGGTGAGTGTTTCGATCTGGAACGGTCCGCCTTTCTTGCGGACCACCGACGCCTTGATCTCTCTGGTCTGCATCGTGGGTATGTTGGTCATGTGTGACTCCTTCATGCGCGATGGTCGTCGCATGGACCGGAATGAACGGCGTGGTTATCGGATGCCCGATTTGCCCGGCGCAAGAATTCCATTGGGGTCGAGCGCCTTCTTCAGCGTCTTGTAGACGTGGCGTTGCACCGGACCATAGGTGTGCGCGACCTTGTCTATGAAAGCCGTGTTCGTGCGATAACTTCCATATCCCTGGGCCGAAAATTCCGTGATCAACTCATCGAAACACCGGTATGCAGCCTTCGTCATCGCCGGATCTGTCCGGTCATACAACATGTCGAGGATATGATGCATGTCCCGCATGCCGACGATGAATTCGCCTGTGTAATCCAGCCCGTGCTTGGCCAGGATGTTCCTGGCCATCCTCATCTGTTTGAGCGTCTCACTGCCACGGGCTTGCGACACCGGCGCAAACCACAAGGAGCCGCCGCCGCGCCAGTTGTAGAGAATGAAACTCCCCGCAGCAAGCTGCGGGGAGCTTCATTGAGCAGACGCGGTCATTGCGCCTTGAGGTCGATCACCGTCCCGTTCTCATCCAATTCCACGACCACCATCGAGCCCTCCGCGATCGGCTTGGTCTTCACTTCCATCCGATCCAGCGGGAACACCTTCTCGCCCTCCGGGGTCCAGAGTTTGATTTCCTTCTTGGTGAGCCCGGCATACACGAGCTTGCCGGAAATCAGACGGTGCGTCCCTGGCTTATTTTTATGTTTTCCATGGTGGTCGATCACCAGATTCTCTTCATTGAGCCACAGCGTGACCTCGTCACCGACGGCGGCATCGGCCGGGGCCGTCTTGGCGTTGATGGTGTATTGCCCCACGGGGGTCTTCACAAACACCACGCCGGACTGGATTTTCGTCACCTCCCCATGCAAGGTCAGGTGATAGCCGGACTTGGTGTGGGGATGTTCATCCAATTCCATCTCCACGGTCATCCGATGGATATCGATGACCTTTCCGGCTTCGTTCAGTTCGACGGCAATCGGGGTCCCTTCCTCCACGCCCGACAGTTGAGACCGCCCCGTTTGCACGTCAAATGTCTTCTCACCCTCCGGCGTCCAGAGCTTGATTTCTTTCCTGTCCTTCGACGCATAGGCCAGCTTGCCGGAGACGAACCGATGGGAATGGGATGGATCTCCCGTCCGATGGACATCCACTACGACATTGTTCTCATTGACCTGCATCTCCACTTCTTCGCCGACTTCGAGGTTCTTCGGCGCGGTGGCGGAGGAGATCCTTAATTGGCCCCAAGGCGTCTTTACCGTGATCATGTCGGTTTGGATCTTGGAGACGACGCCGCTGACCTTCATGTGCGTCCCCTTGACATGCGATCCACCCGGGCCGTGCGCTCCTCCTTGGTCAGCCAAGCCATAGGGCGCCAGCATCGACAAGCTCAGGACCATCGAACCGAGAACCATCAACTTGCGCATCTGCATACTCCTTTTCATATGCCTCACCCATTCCGGTTGCCCTTGAATTCGACCGTTCACATGACCCTCTTTGGTTACAGGTTATAGATTTCGACTTGTGTCCTCTGATCCACAGAACCACGACTCCGGCCTCCGGAAGATCATTGCCAGATCAGCCCTCCCAGTCGAGGTCGCCCTCCTTTGATCTGATGGTTATCTCTTGATTCTTACAAGGCGGGAACTGCGCTCACGCCCCCGCCTTCCGACCTGCGATTGTGCGAAACACTTGCCAGGCAAAAGCGTTATATTTCGCTCTTTCGGGAGGAAAGTATCTAGAAGTTTGAGGAGAAACGCCACAGTCTCACCTTGTGAACCAGGGCAAAAAGGCGCACCTTCAGGACAGTCTGCCGGATCTGATCGATGGATACAGCTCTCTGGTTTCCTAACATCGAAATGGTTGTCCACTGGATTCTAACAAGTTGTTGAAAAAGCCCTTGCCTTTCACAATCTACGTAGTATAACGGCGCATTCGGCCACCTCTCCCGAAGGAGCTCCGATGCGCGGTCACGTGAATCCCCAAGCGATGCTGTTCAGTTATGTCTCCCCCGAAGCCCGCGTGCCGGCAACGCATCCGCTGCGGCGCATCAAGGCAATCGCCGATCAGGTGTTGCGAGACCTGTCGCCGACCTTCGCCGCAATGTACAGCGTCGGGGGCCGTCCCTCGATTCCTCCCGAGCGGCTGCTGAAGAGCGAGCTGTTGATCGTGCCGTATTCGGTGCGGAGCCGCCGGCTCTTCTGTGAGCGATTGGACTGTGACCTGAGTCCGGCTTCGACCACAGCACCTTCAGTCAGAAGAGCGAGCGGCTGTTGGCGCATGCGGTGGCGCAGCGGTTCTTCGACGCCGTCGTGGCGTATGCCCGGCGGGAGGGCTTGCTGTCCGATGAACACTTCACCGTGGACGGCACCCCAATAGAGGCCTGGGCGTCGCTGAAGAGCGTGAAGCTGAAGGAGCCGTCCGCCTCTGTGGCCTCGCCGGATGATCCCGGCAATCCGACCGTGAACTTCCATGGCGACCGACGGATCAGCGGCCCTGCCTGCCGACAGCTGGTCTCAGCCTCGAATCTGCGATTGCAGCGGGAGCGCTCGTGACTATTGGGGGTAATTCATGCGAGGCGCATGCGTCTTCGTCGCGTGAATGATCAGGAGCACGATTCCGACCACGAATAATACCCTTCTGTTTCATCATCGAATACTTCGTATGCTACCTGTTTCGATTTTTGGCTGTCTGGTCGAAATTGCTCAGACTCGAAGAATTGATGAGGAGATTCTCCCGTCCTACGGGAACTCTGACCTTCCCCCAATTCCGTGGACACCCGGTTACGCCACAACCGTCCTCGCCTCGAACTCAGCCGGGGAAGAGTAGCCGGGTGTGGAGTGACGGCGCAACCGATTATAGAACACTTCAATGTGCTCAAAGATGTCCTGTGTCGCCGCTTCCCGTGTGCGGCACTGGCGATGATAGAGAAGTTCACGCTTGAGCGTCCCAAAGAAACTCTCCACGCAAGCATTGTCCCAACAGTTCCCTCGTCTCAACATGCTACCGGTCACGCGGTGCGTGGTGAGCAGTTGCTGGTACGCCGGGGCGGCATACTGGCTGCCCCGATCCGAATCGCGCAGCAGCACGGCCGTGGGATCACGGTGTCGGAGCTCCATCGTGAGCGCCTACTGCGCGAGATCACCCTGAGTCCAGACCTCATCGCCCGGCCCACCACGGCGCACGAGTAGAGGTCCAGCACCACCGCGAGATAGAACCAGCTCGCTGCAGTCCAGATGTAGGTGATGTCCTCGACCTGCACGCGATTGGGCTCCGCCATCGTGAACTGATCGGTTGTCCATTTGGTTGTCCAAATACCTCACAACGACAAATCACCAACAATTTCAGCTCGGTATATAGAAAGAGCATGTCCTGAAAAGGCTGGTGTCGACAGTTCGATTCTGTCCCTCGGCACCACATCCCCTTCAACTATGTTAGGAACCGAATGATGATCTCTCCTAACCTGCCCCGACCTCGTACCGAGAACCCTGAACTCTATTGATATTCTGACTGCACCTCTCGCCGCCGCTTATCGGAACCGCTCCCGGCACGCTCGGAGACGCCACCACCGCCGGATCCGCTACCGGATCGTGGCAGCTGGTGAAGGCAGGCTCGCCGGCCCTTCACTCGAGGATACGGCTTGCGCGTAAGCTCGGCCGCTGAAAATGGTTCGGGAGCAGCATGATGCAGTTGGGGTTGAACCCCTGTGCTTTCAAGGTTTCGATACTCCCGAGGACTGTTCCCTTCGTCATGTCGATGACCGTGATGGACCCATCGCTCATGCCTTCCAAATTAAGCAGGCTGTTCTGGACGAACAGATACCGTTCGTCGGGCGACAGGACGCTATGGTGGGCGCCTGGAGCGGCGGGAATGGCTTGGAGAAACTTCGGCTGTCGCGGATCGGTATTGTCGTACAGATTGACGAACCCCGGCTTGGCGGTGGTGACGTACAAGCGGTCTCCCTTGGCGTTATAGAGCATTTCCAACGGCACCCCCTGCTGCCTAGAACCGAAGTCGTCCACCTGATAGAACGAAAAGACACGGGTCGTCGGATCCCAGGTCCCGGCCCACAACGTCCCTTCCAGCATATTCGTAATGTGCACGACCGGCGGATCCGCACCTGGGGCAAACATGATTTCGACCGGGGCGGCTTTGGCCGGAGAGGGTTTTGACGAAACTTTGTGCGTCGACAACACCTTTCCGGTACTGGCTTCCAACACCGTCACCGTCTCACCCGCCTCCGCCATATCATCCGGTTTGACGGTGCTGGTGATGAGGACCCGGTCAATGCCATTGTGGATCGCAATCCCATGCGGATACTGGATGGAGACCGCCGGCCCAGCTGCGCTGACCGTTCTGGTCGGCCGATCCGTTACGGCATCACCCATGATTACGTTGCTGGAACCCATACAGGTGAGGTACCAAGTCCGGTTATCCTCGGACACCACCAGGTCTTCCAAGACCTGGCAGTCTGGTACGGCAATCGCGCGCAACCGGTAGGGAAACTTGGTGAGGTCCACAACGTGCAAAATGCTTTTCCCCAAGGCCGTGACATAGGCTTTGGTCCGATCGCGGTTGAAGAAGATGTGGTGGGCAACGAGGTCCGACGGAAGGGGAACCTCCATCAAGATCTTGCCGAAATCCGCAGACTCGGGATCAATGTCCATGATGGCGATTCCTTCCCGCCTCACCGGCTGACCCGGCTTACTCTCATAGTTGATGAGGGCAAGCATCTCCGCCGACGAGAGACCAGCCCAGGAGAGGAACAGCCCGAAGGTCAAGGTGAGGAGCCGGAAGCATGTCATGGTAGCCTCCTTTCATGGTGGGACTGTTGAGAAAGGTACTCCTCTGCCTGGGTACAGGCAATACCTCCTGGTCTAGCGTGATGTCCTAAAGATTCATGTCATACGTCCAGCGGTTCGCCCCCTCACCGTCTCCTCTCCCCCGGTGGGGGAGAGGACAAGGGAGAGGGGAGTGCAGCCTCGCGGATCAATGCAACGACCTTCAGAGACAGGACACTAACTCCATCCGAACATCAGCGTCCGTCGGATCGCATCAGGCAGGCATACAGAAGCACTGATCGACGATTGATTTCACACGACAGGTCCGGAGGTATCGTTTTTAGGTGTGGAAATAAGATGAAGGCGGCGTAGCCTTTCGGTTGAGCCATCAACCAACGCCTCGGTGGGAGCCGAGGGGAAAGGAGACGCCACCGTGGCAGAGTGGAACAGCTACAGGGCTGTCGAGTCAAGCGCGGTGTGTGATGACACGCTGGAGCAGTGGGCGCGAGGGAAGATCCAGGCCCAGCTGCAGCAACTCCTGGAGGAGGAAGTGACCACGTTCCTCGGCCGAGTCCGGCACGAACGCCGGGGAACGGTGTCGCCCGTCGATCCGCCAGCGGGGAGCCGAAACGGCTACGGCAAACCGCGCGCGTTCTCGATGATGAGTGGGACGGTGACGGTGAGGCGCCCGCGGGTCCGCGATCTGACGGAACGCTTTGAGAGTACGGTCCTCCCGCTGTTCACACGGCGGACCCAGGAAGTCGGCACGCTGCACCTGAAATATCTTGTTGAGAATGGGCCCCTCCACTGCGCCAGAGTCGCAGGCCATCTGAAGGAGAGACCGTATGCCAACGATCACGACCAAGGAACTGACGACGCTGAAGATCGCCACACACGATCACCACACCGTCAAGAGCCGTCTTGCGATCGTGCACGATGCCACCGAACATGGGATCAAGGGAGCGGCCCGGCGGTTTGACTTGGATCGGAAAACGGTCCGCGCCTGGCGGCGCCGCTGGCAGGTCACCGGTCTCGCGGGCCTGGTCCCCCGCTATCCCCCCATCCGCGCACGCCGGATTCCTGAAGCAACGGTGGCGTGGATTGAGCAGGCTCGGCGCGACCTCCACTTCGGGGCGGTCCGCACCCGCATCTGGCTCGAGCGCGTGCATCGGATCCGGGTCGCCGCCGCCACGATTCATCGCATCTGCCACCGCCTCGGCTACCCGCCGCTGGCCCGCAAGCCCCAGCGGCGGCCGCGGCAACTGACGCTCTTCAGCCAGGAGCGGCCCGGGGACTGTGTGCAGGTCGATGTCAAAGAAGTCCGCGTGGCCGGTACCAAGTACTTCCAATACACCGCCATTGATGACTGCACCCGCTACCGGATCCTCCGCCTCTATCCCCAGAAAAATCAGCAGACCAGCCATACGTTCTTCACCACGATCCAGATCGCACTCCCGTTTCCCATTCGCAAAGTACAGGTCGACAACGGCACGGAATCCTCACTCGCCTTCGCGCTCACGGTCCAACAGGCAGGAATGCGGCTGCGCTCCATCACACCGCGGTGTCCGGAGCAGAACGGCAAAGTCGAACGCAGTCATCGCGTCGATGAGGAAGACTTTTGGAGTCGATCGACGTTTGCCACCGTCGCACCGGCGGCCGAGGCCCTGCTGACCTGGGAACGCCGCTACAACCACGCGCGCTTCTCCATGGCGCTCAACGGCCTCACTCCAGCCGAGAAACTCGCCACGTTCGCCGCCGCGGCTTCACCTCTTCAGTCCCTCACGGTCCCGCAGAGTCCAGCCCCCACCCTGAGCCCGACCCCGGGCTGTCCGCCGATCGCCGCTCCTGAGCCAGCTGTGCAAGCCGTTTTGTCTCACAACCACGCCCCAAACCCGGGGGCCAATTCTTGACAAGCCATTACACGGGGATGATCACCCGTCGCACGGGCTGGGGACGATACGCCTCCGTTTACAGCGCGTCCTGCCCGGCGGCCAGCCACCGCTCCCGCCCTGCCATCTCGATGGCCTCGAACGTCTCCCCATCCACGCCCGCTGCGCCGCCACGTTGCTTGGCGAGCGCATAGCAGGAGGTCCGATCGAGAGACCATATCGTACAGCAGGTAGACGCGATAGGCCGGCTCCTGCTTGGCTTTGGTGTCCAGCGCCTCTTGGAGCCGCCGGATCGTCGGGGGAGTTGCCAGGCTCACGCCAATCTCCTGATCCTTGACTCGGTGAGACGCCCCTCGAAGCAGGGCTCCTCCCCTTCCCCGCAGTTGTGTTGTCCGCAGGGTTCAAACGGTACTATGAGCCCCTCCCGACTTCCCACGTGGGTCCACCCTCTCGATGGATCGAGACGCGCGACGCCCCTCCATGTGGGATCTCCCGTGTTGCCCTGTGTGCTGTGCCGGCGTGCCACGCCCCTTACCCCGGCGAGCGAGTCCGTGGTCGTTCGTCGGTTGCTCCCACGGACTCCGGCGGCCTTCCCGGTTATTCAGGCCGGTCGGCCCTCGCATCATCACTTTCGAGGCCTGCTCAGGCTTCACACGTGTTGCGGCCCGTCAGCTTGCTGACCCACCCGAGGTGAGCCTTTGTCCCAAGAGCTTCGACCAGTCGGTTCCCCTTCTGACCGTCTTGGTAGCTACTGCAATGTACCGACAATTTCCCAGACAGGACTTGCACCTGTCAGACACACAGCGCCTTGGCACGGCGCACTGAATAATGTGGGCTAATACGATTCATACAGGACCGACTTTCAGGCGACCCGTTTGGAGCCAAACCCACCATCAACCCCTTCATTGTCCAAAAATTCCGTGCCAGCCAAGTCGGCTTCCCGGGCAATGGGCACGAGGACATAAAAAGGCTGCCGGACACCGATCGTCTTTGAAAAGTTCGCCAATCGCATAATGGTAGAAGCATTTATTTCTTGTCCCTTCGCGCACAATAATACGTAGTCTGATGATTTCAGATCTTCATCAAGGACCATACCTGGACGGAGATCCGCAATGACCGCTGTCCGCACCTCATATTGTATTTCTTCGGCAAACGCGGTTTTTAGCGCCTCAACAATCACCTCGTCATACCAGCCTTTTCGTTTCTTGATCTCATCGAATGCCTGCGTTTTTGTCCTCCCGGCCGACTCAAGCGCATCGAAGTCCAGTGCGACTTTCAGAATTCTCGCCTCCATGGGGATTTTCGCCCCTCCACGCGTATCCCCCGGTATTCCAGATCCGTCATAGCATTTGTCCTGATACCTAATAATATCCGCCACACGTTTCATCCTGGGAATCTTCGCAATTAAATCCGAGGCCACAAACGGGTGTTGATTAAACAGCTCTGATTCCTCGCCCGTCAGTATCTCCTGGCGGTACACCTTCTTAAGGACCGACTCCGGCAGGATGACGCAGCCGATTTGAGACAACATGGCTGCGGTCTTGATTGACCAGAGCTCAGACACTTGCAGATACCTCGCGATGGACTCCACGTACCGGGTAATGCGAGACGATCGCCCAAATGCTTCAGGGTTGACCAAAGCTAAGACCTCGCATAGCACCCTGATGCTGCCGCTGAGTGTCTGTTCCAGCAACTCGCGCTCTGCCGTGATCAGATGGCTCTGCACCAATGCGGCCCTGAGCGTCTCGCTGAGCAACTCCGGCGTGCAGGGCTTTGTTAGGAATCGGAAGATCTGCCCGTGATTGATCGCTTCGATCGCCGTCTTGAGTTCGGCATTACCTGTCAACAATACTCGAACGGTGTCAGGCTCATGGTCCCGTACCTTCGTGAGGAATTCAATCCCATTCATCCCTGGCATCTTCAGATCAGATACGACCACGGCGAAGGGCCCCTGCTCCGCAACCATTCGAAGGCCCTGCTCAGGTCCGACAGCCGTCTCAAACGTGAACTCTTTGCGAAGCTGGCGTTTGAAACCCTCCAAGATGTTTACATCGTCGTCCACACAGAGAATCCGGTCAGCCATGTTCGTTCTCCTTCTCCAGCGCCCGCTGAACCTTGCTGGCCACTTCTCGCCAGTGCTGCAGCCGGTCGGTCATATGAAGTTTGTCCAGATAGGTGGAATCGATCTCGGATGGCGCGTTCTCCCTCCCCTGCCGAGACTGTTCTCGCTGCAGCGCGTTCGCCACATGCACTGCGGTCAACGGGGTAAACGTCTCTCCCACGCACTCCCCCGGGCGGTGATGGAACGCCACCGCTTCCACTATTGGATCGCCCAAGCCCCAGAGTCCCAACAGGTGGGCACCAACCTCCGCATGCGTGGCCCCGACTTCCTGACGCTCCAACGTCGACAGGATGAGGTTTTGGTCGTGCGCCGCATTGAGGATGGCGTTGTATCGCTCCCTCATATTGGCCACAAATACCAGTATCCCCACATCATGGAGCAATCCGGCCGTGTAGGCCTGGTCAATCATCAAAGTGGATGCCTGTTCTGCCTTTGCAATCGCGCGGGCGAGCAACCCGGCCTCTAAGCTTTCCGCCCATAGACGATCCAGGCTGATAAATGAGTCCCAGCTGGAGGAAAATGACGAGAACACCTGTGCGGTCAGCACCAGCGCCTTAATCGTATCCAGTCCTAGCATATTCACGGCCTGCTCTGGGGTCGCGACATTCCTCGGTAACCCGAAGTAGGCGGAGTTAACCAGTTGAAGTATTTTCGTGGTCATGCCCATATCTCTTGAAATAATTGCACCGATTGTCTTGAGCGAGGCGTGCTCAGACTCCGCCTCCTTCCTGATCTCAGCATAGAGGCTTGGCCGACTGGGAATCTGTTGCATACCAGACACCACCCCCCTAAGCGTGTCGCTCCCGAGCGCTTCGCGCAAGACACAGGCCCGCATCACCGTCATCCTCAGAATGTCCACTTCGCAGGGCTTCGCCAGGTATTGATGCGTCGCCTCGATGGCCCGATAGGTCAAAGCTTGATCGGATTGGCCGGATAGCACGATCCTGACGATATGTGGATACCGACGATGCACCTCATTCAGCAACTGGGCCCCATCCATCCCAGGCATGCGCATGTCGGACACCACGACGTCGAAAGGGGCCTGTTCTAGCGTCTTCAACGCGTCAGCCCCACTGGTGACAAAAGTCATATTCCACTCGTCACGCATGGGACGCAACATCCGCCGCAGCCCGTCTAAAATCCTCGGTTCGTCGTCCACAAATAGGAGTTGTTTCATCTTGCACCCATCTATGCCGCGCACGCCTCATCGGTAAACTGCCCGCGAGCATTTTGAAAGGTGTCAAGAGATCGCTCGAATACCGCATAGACGTTCAGACCAAAGTGCGACTCGACCTTCTCTTTCATGATGTCGACGACGATTTCTTCAGGGAACGCCGGCTTGTAGGGCCTCGCCAAGTTCAGTGCGTTTACACATTAACCACCATCACGATGCGGGATTCCGCAGGAAGTGATTCCCCTGGTAAGCCGCGTGGTAGCCGGTCCCATTCCACCACTCGTGCTGCATCAGGACAATCGAGGCTGTCATCGTCAAAAAGGGGGGCTCTCCGTCGGAATTCCTGTCCGGCAATTCGTTCCAGGAGGCCGCCAACCCTGAAGACAAACACCGCAGGTCCTGGCGGAGGATGTCGGCTCCGATCGCATAGTGCCGCCTCATGATGTTCCATTTCTCTGGTGTCAGCTTGCAGGGCTGTAGGAAAATGTCGTTCGGTCTGCCGATCTTACCGATGTCCTGCAAGGGGCTGGTGAAACAGTTCATCTCCGCAACATCACACCCCATGCCCAACACCTCGGCCATCACCTGGCAATAAGACCCCGCTCGGACGACATGGCTGCCCGTCTGTTCCTCCCGAAACTCGGCAAGCCGACCAAGCCGCCAGATCAAGTCGAGCCGAGAAGCATTCGGCGCTTGAGGGCGCTCCATAACTTTGCGCTCAAGACCTGACTCTGTCCTCGGATTTCGTCCTGATAACTCTGGAGCCGGAGAGCAGTGCGGATCCGAGCGACCAGGTGGTCGACGTTGGCCGGCTTGCTGAGGGCATCTGTCGCCCCTTCGTCCAAGACTCGCCGTTTCAGATCCTGCTGCTGAGCGCCCGTCATTATGATCACCGGGACGTGGTTGGACACGGATGAGGTCGTGACGGCTCTGAAGGAGATCGAACCCGCTCTTCCCGGGAAACCTGACGTCCGACATGATCGTGTCCACCACCATCGCGCCCATGCACTCCACAGCTTCATCGACACTCGTCAGGAAAGTCATCTCCCACTGACCTCGATGGGAATGCAGCAGCATCCGCTGGAGCCCCTTCGGGGCACTGGGATCGTTGTCGACACGAGGCACACGCTGCTTCACGACGTGCCTTCTGTAAGCGAATTGGCCGGCGAGACGTTGAGCGGAAGGCGGATCACAAACGTCGTGCCCTTCCCGACCTCACTGTCCACAGTGATAGTCCCGCCATGCTTGTCCACGACTACGGAACGGGCGATGGCCAGGCCTTGCCCGGTTCCCTTCCCTACCTCTTTGGTCGTAAAGAACGGATCGAAAATTTTGTGACGAATGGATTCCGGAATTCCCACACCAGTGTCGCCGATGCGGACCTCAACGAAGTCCTCCACGTGGCCGGTGCAGATCGTAATCGTGCCCTTCCCGCCGGTACCCTTGACGGCGTCGGCAATGGCATGCGACGCATTGACGATTATGTTCAGCACCACCTGGTTGAATTCCCCGACCAGGCAAGGGACCAGGGGAAGAGAGGGATCCAATGCAGTGTGCAGATCGGCGACGTACTTCCATTCATTCCGAGCCACCGTCACCGTGCTATCGATGGCGTCATTGAGATTGACGAAGGCCTTCTCCTCGTTTCGCGGGTAGGCAAATTCCTTCATCGCCCGCACAATTCTGGCCACGCGGTCAATGCCTTCAGCGGATTGCGCGATGGCTTTTGGAATTTCTTCGACCAAATATTCGAGATCCGTCGCATCGTTCGCGGCCTCACAACCATGAATGAGGTCCGGAGAGCAGAAACCCTGTTTCGCAGCAGCGAGCAACTGCTGATATTGGCCGAGCAGGCGCAGGATATCGATGAAGGACTTAGACAGGAAACACACATTGTCCCCGACGAACTGCGTGGGCGTATTGATTTCGTGAGCGATGCCGGCCGCTAAGTGCCCGATGGACTCGAGTTTCTGCGCCTGGACCAAGTCATGCTCGAGCAGCAGGCGGTCAGTGATGTCCTCCCCCATAAGAACAACGTCGATACCAACATCTTTGGAGAACGGTGATATGGTCAGCTTGAGGAACCGCTGCCGATTCTCTTGTGTGACCAGCCGAACCTTTTCCAAATGAACCGTTCCCAATGTCTTGGTTGCCTGATAGGCAGCTTCACAGATGGTCTCCCAGTTCCACCCGATAGAGAGATTTTGAAAGATTCGTCCGAGGGCTTCGGTCCGAGGAATGCCCAATAGGGTCTCCGCCTGACCTGTCCATTCGCAGACCACCCCCGTTTCGGTCAGCCTGACAAAGAACGCCTCAACCGTACCCAGGAGCGCCATTTTCTCAGCGACTGCCTCCTCCGCCAGCGTTTTCGCGTCTCGGAGTACTTCTTCCTGCTCTTTGCGGTCAGAAATATCACGAAGGATTGTGGTATAAGTCGTTGCTCCCTCCACGGTCACTTTCACAAAGCTGGCTTCGGCGGGAAACTCCTTTCCACCTTTCCGGAGGCCGACGATCTCGTTCCGACTACCCATCTTCCCCGATGTTTTCGAAGACCAACCGAATTCACACACCGTGTGGCTATGGGCCTCCCGGAACCGAGCTGGGAGCAACACGTCCAGAGGCTCACCCAGCACTTCCTCTGCCGTATAGCCGAAGATCGCTTCCGCGCCACGGTTAAACAGAATGATCCGTTGAGACTCATCCACCGACACAATGGCATCCTGTGCAATCCTGAGGATGCCTGCTAATCGGGCTTGCGAACGATTCAGCTGGTGCTGCGCCTCTGTTCGAGCCACGAACTGCTCGACTTGCCTTGCCAGCCTTTTGAAGAAATCCATCAATTTCTGATCTGCTTGGCGAATGTCGGTGGAGAAGAATTCAAACACCCCATAGGTCTTCTCCCCCATTTGAATCGGAAATGCCAAGGCAGCATGCAATCCACATTCAACGGCAACTGTCGAACACGGGAAATTGTCATCTTGAGTCACCTCCGAAATCCACTCGACCTTCCCGCTTTTCCAAGCTCGACCCGGAAGGCCTATACCGACAGCAAAATTGGCGTGTCTAGTCAGTTCGAGAAACGATTCACAGCCACCCTGAGAATCAGGCTCAACCGTGGCACATCCCAACAACTGCCGTTCCCCATCAAGCCTCCAGAAGACACCGAGTCGCCACCCCAACTTGTCACAGATCGTCCTGATGATGTCCTGGCAGGCCGCATCGAGCGATGCGGCCTGCAGAAGCAGCTCGACGATCCTAAGTTCTACGGCCTGACGGCACTGTTGCTCTACCCGTTCGGTCACGTCCCGCACAAACGCGCTGAATATGTAACCATCCGGTTTCTTGATGGCCGTAACCGAGAGTTCGACCGGAACCGGCCGAGCCTCTTTGTGCCAGCCATCGACCTCGATGCGTTTGCCAACGAGCGGTCCTTTCTCATCCATCAAACACTGTCTTCGGTCGGATTCATGAGCCTTCCGATAGGCAGGAGGCACGATCATTTCGCCCAACCGCCGTCCCATCGCTTCCGTTCGGGACCATCCGAAAATCTCTTCCGCTTTGAGGCTCCACCCGACAATCATCCCTGCCTGATCCATTAAAATATGCGCATCCAGGGCATTATAAATAATGGCCTGCGTTGTGGCCTGGCTCTCGCGAAGCGCATGAAGCACTTGCTGCGTCTCGGTCACATTCTCATGTGCAATCACGAGTCTGACCGCCTGGCCCAATTCAAAGCGCGTGATACGCACCACAAACCAGCGTGGCTCTTCGGGCCCATGGCACGGGTATTCGGCAACACACACCCGTCGTTCCCCTCGGAGAATGGCACGGATTCCGTCCGCAACGCGTTGGGCGGCCTCTGCCCCCTCTCCAGACGATGATTGGCAGATATCCAGATAGCTCCGCCCAACTCCGTACTCTGGATCACGCAGGTGATTTTGATCTCCAAACACTCTCCACGCTCTGTTCACGCAGATAATCGTCGCTCGCTCATCTAAGATTGCGATCTGGGAAGTTAACGCATCTAGGGAAGATTGGAGGAAGCCATAAGCGTCAGTCACCGCCTGTTTCGCAATCTCTGCCCGATGCCATTCCTCTTGTAATTGACGCGTCACCCAGAAGAGTACTCCCAGCAGGGTTATCAAGAGGCCACCACCCCACAAAGTTTCCATCCCGAATGCGGAATGGATCGGCGAAAGGACTGCCTGACGGTCCACGCGGACGAGAACGCCCCACCCTAATTCGCCCAATTCTTTGTGAGTCGGCATCTGAGCATAGCCTGTAAGCACCGCTACGTGCCGGCGTCGATGTTCCTCCTCGACATAGTTGGGCGCACTCGAGAAGACGAGCTCTGCCGACAAGACGCCATCGGCAAGGAGGTTGCCCTGTTGCTCCTGTCGCAAAAGCGAATCGGCGATAAGATCGCCGCCCGGACTCATAATCTGGTATTCGATTCTGGCCGACGTGCCTTGTAGCGATTGAAGAGCTGCCACGGCCGGTGCAATGATGTCCTCCAAAACCTGAAGCGCAACCCGACTTATGATAGCCCCCCTGAATTTGCCATCAGCGCCCCTAATCGGAGCGGTAAATTCAATGACCAGCCGGTCCTCTGCCCGAGACGAACGATGTACCTCACGTATATCGATGTCGCGTCCATCCCAGATCGCTTTAAACCAGGCCTCCGCACTGATGTCCTTGCCGAGCACGTCAGGCTCCGTGGTCGCAATAATCCGTCCTCTGGCATCGGTCACTCCGATCCAATGATAGAGAGGATAGGTCTGTTGGATCTCGTCCAGATAGCTCACCATGGCAGCTGTATCATGTCCCTGGAATACTGCGGCATGAGCCATATGCTGAATGTCTCTGTATCGTTCAAGCAGGACCCAGTCGAGCTTTCCGGCGATGTGAGTGGCTGCTAGGGTGAGCCGCTCACCGGCGCTGGCGAGCAACTGCGTCTTGGCACTCTGAAAAAACATCATGGCCACCACGAGGGCGATGACGATGATCCCAGGGATAAGAAACGGCAGCCAGCGGTATCGTCTACTATCGAGAGGTTGTGTCATGATTATCTTGAACGCCCATACTCAAATAGGCAGAGCACCCTTCCCCCTCCCTCGAGGCAGTGTGGGTAAGGCGTGAAGCAGGTAACATAGAGTAGAGGAATGATGCGGCTGGACCTCTGGCGAAAGGTACTCAAGCCATCCGATTGGAGCGTCACCCTGACGGGCTGAATGCCTATCCGACAAGACGTGCCGAGTCACAGCCTGCGTCTCAGCCCTATTGTCATGACTCGTATCGGCTACATTAGGGAAAACTTGAGGCATCGCGGCGATTGGCCGTTGGTGGGCTCTCTAGCCATTTCCAGAAAACGCCTAGATCTTTCGATTGAATGCGTACTCGCGTTTCCCAGAACAGCGACCGCTTCCTTTAAGGGGCTCAACGCAGATTTGTGTGGGGGAATGCTGCTCATTTCTTAGGCAAGAAGGCCGTGAGAATCGAGATAATGTCAAATGTTGTGTATGGTGTATGAAGCCCTTTGGGAGCAGCCCTTCCTGATGGTCCCTGTTGTATGAGCGGAACGCTCACACCTTCTTCCTCCGTCCCTTCCTGGAGGGAGGAGAGAGATTCCACTGTCTCACCGACAACCCGCTGTTGACCTCCGCGAGATCAAACTGTTCGGGGTCGAAGTCCTCGGGCAGCCACGTCTTCCATTCCTCGTACTCCTCGTGTGTCGGGTCCTTGAGGATCTCCAGAAGATGTTCGTACCCCCAGGCCCCCCCACAATCTTCTGGAGGACAGGATCGGGCGCCTTTGAGGCATACCGGCGTCTTGTGCTCCCTGGCCTCCAGAACCTGTTCCACCGTCAGTACGTGTTCCCATCCATCCCCGAAGTCATACACGTAGTCCAGTCTGTCCTGTATGGACAGACCCAGCTCTTTGAGCGTCACCGTGCGCTCATCGACCACCCGCTCCTCGTCAAACTCAGGATCTGGAATACCAAACCGTTCTCCGCGCCAATGAAAATCGTGTAAATGCGAGTCGGTCCACCCCATCACCTCCTGGATGACATCGTGCAACCCGGACAGGGACACCCCCTCCGGCACCAGTACGCGCCTCCAGATCGGAGGACGGATCCCGGTCAACGTGATCTTGAACTGGAGGAGGGCTCCCGCCCCACGGCCTGCCCCCTGTGCCGTGTGTTGGGGCTGTTGTTTAGGCGGCACGCTCCTGTTCCTCCTCGTTCACTCCATTCTTGAACACCACGCCTCTCAGCACCTCGCCCACACGCTTGGACCCTTTCAGGCGTCGCCAGCGTTGCTCTGCCACGACCGCGAGCTTGAAGACCATCGAGAGCATACTCTCCCGAGACACGCATCCTCGGGTTTTGACTGTCCGGTGCCGGACGGTGGCAAAGGTCGATTCGATGGGGTTGGTCGTCCGGATGTGGACCCAGTGTTCGGCCGGAAAATCGTAAAAGGCCAGGAGGGCGTCCTGATCCTGTACCAGGCAGGCGGTCGCCTTCGGATACTTGGCCGCGTAGGCTGAAATAAAAGAATCGACGGCCTTGTGCGCGGCGTGTTTCGTGTCCGCCATCCAGATCTGGTGGAGCTCGCTTTTGGCCTTGGGCTGGTTGGCCGTCGGCAACTTATTCAGCACGTTGGCCGTCTTGTGGACCCAACACCGTTGTTCCCGGGTCTCTCCAAAGACCTGGGGCAGGGCTTTCCAGAACCCCAAGGCCCCATCGCCGATCGCCAGCTTCGGGTCCACGGAGAGTCCCCGGTGTTTGAGATCGAGCAGGAGTTCCTTCCAAGACTGTTCACTTTCCCGATAGCCGTCCTGGATCGCCAGGAGTTCCTTCTTCCCGTCCACGGTCGCCCCGATCACGACCAGCACACAATGGGTGGCTTCATCCATCCGGACATTGAAATGGATCCCGTCGGCCCAGAGGTACACGTAGGTCTTCGACAGCTGACGTGTCGCCCACTGGCGGTGGTCTTCCTTCCAGGACTCCTTCAGTCGCTGGATCGTCGCGGCGGATAACCCTGCGGCATCCTGTCCCAGAACACTGGTGAGCACTGAGCCGAAGTCTCCCGTGGAGATCCCCCGGAGGTACAACCATGGCAACAGTTCGGCCAGGCTTTTGGTTCGCCGCAGGTAGGGCGGAAGGATCTGGGACGAGAACCGGATCGCTCCCTCCCGGTCCCGCACACGGGGCGCCGTGACGGCGATGTCCCCCAGCCCTGTCTGGATCGTCCGTTCCGGTAAATAGCCGTTCCGCACCACCCGCTGACGATTGTTCCCGTCTTTCAGCGATGCATGGCGGGTCAGCAACTCTTGCACTTCCGCTTCCACGGCCTCCCGCAGCATGCGTCTCGCCCCTTCCCGCAACACGTCGGTCAAGGCATCCGATGCCGGAACCGGAATCCCTGGATGCATAAACTTGCTGACCGTCTTCGTTCCCACAGCGTCTCCTTACAGTCTGTGCCACAAGATTGATGATCGTGGGCGACCATCAGAATACGCCGGTTCCCTCATTCCCTCCATACACAACAATCGATCATAACTCGTGAGAATCTTGAGCCGCATGTACTCCTCATCGCGATAGCCATAGGCGCGCCGATGAAGCTCCCCGCAGCAAGCTGCGGGGTATCACAGAACTAAAACAGGCTCTTCAGGCTTTCGTGTGGGTTGGATAGAGATCCAGTCCTCCGCAGTGGAAATAGATCGCAGTCTTGAAATGCTCGACGTTCCGGAAGCCGCGGGCGGTCTTCTTCACCCACTGGATCGTCGCGTTGACGGCTTCCAGGCCCGCATTGGTGATGCCATGCTGCAGATAGGTGAGCACGTTGGGGAGGTGGCGCTGGATCAGTTTAGCCACCTCGGCCATCGGGACCAGGCGGCTATGGGTGGCGCGCCAGAACCAGCGGGCGAAGAACTTCTGGGCCGCGCCGCAGTACGTGTAGTCCCAGAACTGGCGGAAGCGCTCCTTGAGGGTCCAGGCCCGTGCCACCTTGAGGTCCGAGCACTGCAATGTGCGGAACGTGGTCCGCTGCTCGGGGGTCATCTCCTTGGGGCGCATGAGCCAGAGATATTTCGTGCCGGTGAGACGAGCGTCGTCAGCCTGCTTCAACGCTCGGTGCTCGGCGCGGCGGACGTGGTCGACCGCGTCGTGGAGATGCTTGACGACGTGGAACTTGTCGAAGACGATCTTGGTCTCGGCGCCCTCCACATGCGCCCGCGTGGATTGCACAGAGGGCTCCCACCTATCCATGGCGATCGCCTCAATCCCCTCGCGCTGAGCGGACGTCAGCATCGTCCAGAATCCGTCCAGACTCTCCTGCTTGCGATCCTCCGCCAGGTAGAGGACGCGGCTGCGATCCAGGGCGGCAACGACCGTGAGGTAGCGGTGCCGCTTGGCGATGGCTTTCTCATCGACGCCGAGGTGCGGCATGATGTCCTGGGTCCGGCGGCTCAGCCCCCGAGCGACCGCCCGAGCCTTGATCCCCCAGGCCTCGTCCCACGTGATGCGCAGCAGCCCCGCAGCCCCCGTCACCGAACACTCCCGGAGCACATCAATGGCCAGGCGCTCGAACCAGGCAGTGAACTGACAGCCGGGCTCCGCCCAGGGCACCGCGATCTGCTTAACCCCATGGGTCGGACAGCTCACGCGGGGGAGGTCCGCCTGGATCCACGTCGTGAACTGGCAGGTATCCAGATGCCGCCACCGTCGGCGCTTGCGATCATAGCCCGGGACCGGCTCCTGACACTCAGGACAGGGATAGGGCCCCGGTCCGGCCTCTACGGTCACGGTCACCTGTTTCCCCTTCACATCCAGCTCCACGTTGACGACGGTCCAGGGGGCCCGCAACCCCAAGACGGCCTGATAGAGTTCAAAGTCGCGCATGGCTCGGCTCCTCCTTGTGAGGCTCCGAGCATAGCGCAAGAGACGTTAACTACCCACACGGTTTCCTGAAGAGCCCTAAAACATTCGGAGCTGCCGGAGATCTTCGCGGGGGTGCCCTTGCCGCTGCACATATCGTTCGACGGTCTGCCAGTTCGCTCGCGCCCCCACCGTCGCCCCATAGTACCCGTCGGTCCCAAATTCCCCGCCCCACAGCACCCGTTTGACGGCAGGCTTCCGGCGAAAGATTTCCCGGGCCGTGATGCTCTTGAACATCTGCACAATCCGTCCCGGAGCCACTTTCGGATGTGCACTGCAGAGCAGATGGATATGATTCTTGTCCGTCCCCATCGCTTCCATCTCGATCGGAAATCGTTCCGCAGTCTCAGTCGCCGTTTCCTCGATAATCGCCGTCACCACCTCATCCGGCAGCGCCTTGTGGTATGTCACCGGAACCACAATATGGTAGTGGATTTGCCCCGCACAGTGAGCCCGCTTTTTGACCTCTTCTTCCTTCTGGTCCGCCATACTCCAGAGGGTACCAGAGAAGATTATCCCCGTAGCAAGCTACGGGGAATCACAAGTTGAAACAACAGGCCGGTATCAGATAAACAAAGGTGGGCCCGACGAACCGTATTTCGTGGCCTTCACGCGATTCAAGAGTACGACCGGGAAAGGTCCATTCGAAGTACCGACAGACCCGATCACGAGGTTTCAGACAGAACTACCGACGGGATCCGGTTTTTACATTCTCCAACCGGGCTTTACCGCCCTCTTTCCCAGCGATCCTGCCGTCCTCTTCGGCAGCATCAGCTACATCTGGAATATGTCGCGTAACATCGGCGGGCAGATCGGACGCATCGATCCTGGAAGTGGCGCCAATGCAAATATAGGGCTCGGCATTTCGCTGAACGAAAAACTCTCGCTGACTGTGGGGTACGACCATACCGTCTTTGAGAGACCTACGTCTGCCTCCAACCTGCTCCTCACGACGACGCCGCAGGTCACTCAAATTGGGGTCTTGCTCCTTGGAGGCGCCTATCGATTGAGCGATCGCAGCTTTGTGAATTTCGTCGTCGGGGTCGGCGCGACACGGGAAGCACCGGATCTCCAAGTGACGGTCCGGATCCCCACGGCAGTGGTTTTAGGGAAATAGATTCCCCCGCTTTTACAAGCGGGGTTCCCTCAGAATTCAAGCTGCGCTTGTCCCGAGCCTTCCTGACCTTGCTTGCCTCCCTACCGGTATAGATCTTCTCTGACCTTCTCCTGGCGGACTTCCTCGTAGAACGGTGGAAATAGGATAACGGCGGCGTAGCCTTTCGGTTGAGCCATCAACCGAGCAAGGTCGTCCCCCTGTCCAAGCGGCGAACTCAGGAAGTCTTCCCAAAAAACCAGGATCCTGCCTTCCTGGCTTCCGGCTGGATAGGGAAGTCCATATCCACGGAGCAACACCGACGAGTTCTTGCCGTCGGAAAAGCGCCGCAACTCAAAGGGGCTGTAATCGCTCCGGCGAAGTTTCGCCGCCATCGCGTCGGCGATGTCCGCGCAGAGCCTCATCACCGGCAGCGGAAGCACATTGGTCGCGCAGCCCGTGAGGGTCAGGTTGATGCGGGCACATAACTCTCAGGCCCTTGCATCGATGTAAATCAACTTGGGGGCCGAACAGAACAGCAACGTCCCCGTTTCAAGAACGCCGGAGACCTGCGATGCATGGAGAGGCGCGTCCGTAGCTCGGTCGCGCAAACCTGTAGAACTGACGTTCATAAGGACCTCCCTGGTAGATCTGTCTGGAGCCGCGGCTGACAGAAATCAGTTCGGAGTCCTCGCCAACTTCCGCCATTGTTGAATATATTCTTGAACCGTCGTGACGAACGTTCCATGGCTCCAGGTGAGGGGCGAAACCGACAATGGAACACCGGAGTATGGGTGGACCTGTTCCGGAAGGACTCCCGAGGGCAAGGCATGGCGGACGCACCAGTTCAACAGGGGCAGGGCCTTGTTCAGTTCGTCCCGGCTCTTCGCGGTCGCAATGAACCACTGGGCCAACCAAAGCGTGCAGATGAACCAGGGATTGCCGGGAACGTCGACGATGTCCTGACTCTGACGGTGATAAGAGTCGTTCTCGTAGCGGGCCATTCCTCCCACATCGGTCTTCACCCAGAGACGGTCCTGCGCCGCCTGCATGGTCCGAACGATGCGTGGATCGTCCGGTGAGAACATACCGAAATACCACAGTCCGAACAGCGACGAGTCCAATGTCTCGTCGATATGTCGGTTCCCGTCCGCCATGTGCCGGACCATCCGCACGAAGCGATTCAGTTCAGGCCTGTACAACGTGCCCTCCACGCCGGTTTTGATGTGGTCGGCGGCGGTGTCGTACTGTTCGGCCGACGCGTGCTCGCCGAATGCCTTGGCGAACCTGGAGGCGGCCTTCAAGCCGGCCCAGACGGCTCCGCATGTAAAGGACAACAGGCCGCGACGTTCTTCCCAGAGATCGTAGGAGGGAAGCGGCAACCCGGTCTCGGCATCGCGATACTTCACCATGAAGTCCGCGGCGGGAATGATCAGCGACCGGTACAACGGCTTGATGTACTCGACGTTTTTCCACGTCTCGAACCGGTTCCAGAGCGCCCAGAGGACGAGCGCCGTCTCGTCCTCTTGAATCGGCAACTCCTTCCGGCCGTCTCTCATCCACGGATGCCAACTGGACGCCAATGTTCCATCCGGATTGTATTTGTGCAGCAGATACCCTTCCTTCGTGAGCGCCCGTTCGCAAAACGGATAGAAGGGGCGCGCGATTTCCAAGAAGCCGGCCAAGTCGAACGCGTAGGCCACCATCGCGCCGTCGCGCGGCCACATGTATGAATACGTATCACGCACCTCCGACGCGACATCGGAATCGTTGGCGGCGATGACGGCGCCTTGGTTGTCGATCTGGGTGCGCATGATGAGCAGACTCGCGGCATAGAGCGCCGACACCTCTTTCGGCAGATCGGCGAAGGCCGGCCGATGCAGGTCCACCCAGAGGTGCCAGTAGGAGGCGGTACGGTCGATGAACGTCCAGGGGCCGCGTTGGCGCACGGCACGGTTGAGTCGCGTGACCTCTTCGAAATTCGAGCCGACCGCCAGCCAGTAATAGGCGATTTGCGCGGAACCGGCCGGCACCATCAGATGGGCCGCCGCGGTGGAATCGACCGACCCCTGCGCAATCGGATTGCCGGACAGCAGGCCGTCTTCCGCATCCTTCCACGTTCCCTGCAGACTCGCGATTTCCTTCTGGCCGCAAGCCCATTGATGGAGACCGATGTGCCAGCCTTCGATGGAATCCGAGGCATCTTCTGGCCGTTTCCCCGGCACCGCCGTATTGATCAGGAACCAACGGGCACCTTTGTAGTGATAGAGCGCCCGGCGTTCCGGCTCATAGTAGGCCGTGTCCCCGAGTTCGTAGCCGGAAATATGAAAGTCCTGGTGGAAGAAGAGCCGAACTTCACGATCGTGCCCTGCGGCATTTCTGATTTCGACGCGGCGGAGAAAGAGCGGTTCATGAAAATCGACGGCATCGCTCCAACGGAGAGTGAGCTGGAGGTCCGGATGGGACAGCTCGACCTCTGTCACCAGGGTTTCGGAAGCGTAACGGAGTTCGCGCCGCCAGCGTTGGTCGTCCAGCCAGGTGAACAGCCCATCCACCCACAGCCCCACCCGAAACACACGCCCATCGGTGTGGTTCTCCGATCCGACATAGGGCCAGTAGAGATCGCGAAGCTGATAGGTGCCGTCGAAGGTGATGAGCAGGGATCCGTTGCCGAGGGGAAGATCGCGTGGCATCGGTCGGTCCTTTCTCCGCGCAGGATCAACGGTCTCGCTTTGCCGGCGACATCGTGGGCCGGACGACGAACCAGGCCGGGGCTCCGAACCGGCCGGCTCCGTTCACGGCCGCAGGACCCGTTTGTGCCCCGGCGCACAGGAGAGGTCCTTCACGACAAGGACCGGACAGGCCGACCGGCGCAATATTGCCTCGGCCACACTGCCCCTCATCACATGCGCAATCCCGCGTCGTCCGTGCGTCCCCATGACGATGAGGTCGGATCCCGATGCACGAACAAACTCCAGAATGGAATCGGCCGGGATGCCGCCGCGAACCGCCGCCCGGACGGGGACACCAGCCGCCTGAATCGCGTTCACATAGGGTGTGAGCTGCGGGTCGATCCGTTCGTCGAGTCGTCCCTGTTTCCCCGCCTGCCGCAATGTACCATCATCGTCGTACAACGCAGGCTCCAAGACATGCAGGAGCGTCAAGGCTGCGCCGAAGTCCTTGGCCAGCTGAATTCCATGCTCAAGGGCATCCAACGAGCAATCCGAAAAATCGATCGGGACGACGATCTGCTTGAATGTGACCGGCGTCTGGTCCTGTCGCGCCTCTGAATCCTTCGGCGCCCTGATCGTCAACACGGGACAGGGGGCCATGGTGAGGACCCGCTCCGCGGTGCTCCCCAGCAGAATATGATCGAGGCCGGTCCTTCCATGGGTGCCCATCACGATCAGATCCGCGCGATACTCCATGGCGACTTCACAAATCTGTACGCTCGGAATGCCGGTCCGCTGATGACCGGTCACGGAAACCGTCGGCGACCGAAGCCGCTGCACGGCGTCGGCCAATCGCCCATCCGTTTCCTCATGGTCCTGAACTGCGGCATAGACTCCCGGATAGAGTTCCAACACATGGACGACGTCGACCTTGGCGCCGTACGCCTTGCTGAGGAACGCCGCCTGCTTCTCTGCGTGATGGGCGCAGGGAGAAAAGTCGGTGGCAAACAAGATCCTGGTGATCCACGCAGGTTGGGTTCTCATGGTTGCCTCCATTCTGCCTGTTCAACCGAAAGGAACAGAAGCGGCGGAGGCGTCCATCGACAATCCGTTTCGACTGCTCCCACTCCTATCCGCATCATCCCGGTCCCGCCATTCGCAGGCCCCATAGGCTCCCACATCGACCTCGTACAGGGCTTCGTGGCAACGAGGGTCCAGGTATCGAGGAGTCATGCCGATCTGCACCGCGATTTCATCATCCCGTCGGCGGTTCATAACGTCATCCCGTGAGGCCCCTCTCCATGGTTCGTACAAAACCGATCAGGGGCTCCGGGTAGAGGCCGAGCCAGAACAGCAGGCCGCTGAGCGCGGCCAGCACGAAACCGTCCAGGTACGAGGCAGACATGGCCGGAGCTTTCCACACTCGATCATCGCCGAGGCCGGTCTCGGTGAACATCGCGACGATCACGCGCAGGTAATAAAAGAGACCGATGACGCTATTGGCCACGAGAAGGATGAGCAGCAGCCACAATGAAGCATCGACTCCCGCCGCGATCACGTAAAATTTACCGAGGAAGCCTGCGGTCAGCGGGATTCCCGCGAGCGACAACAGCATGATCGTGAAGACCGCGGCGATCCAGGGCCGCCGCCGGAACAGCGAACGGTAGTCTTCCATGCTATCGGCTTCGCCGCCCGGTCCGGACAGGACCGCGACGACGCCGAATGCGCCTATGGTCGTGATGAAGTAGGCCGCCAGATAGACCGTAACGGCTTCCACCGCCAGAGGCCCGCCGGCCAACAATGCGACCAGCAGATACCCGAGGTGGGCGATCGAGGAATAGGCGAGCATGCGTTTGACGTTGTCCTGCAACAGCGCCAGCAGGTTGCCGACGAACATGGAGAGGGCGGCGATCCCGGCCAGCGTCCACCAGAGCGCCGCGGAGCGAAACGCGGCGATCTCCGTGAAGTAACGGAGGAGCAACGCGAACATCGCGCCCTTCGAGGCGGTCGCGACGAAGGCTGCCACAGGAGCAGGCGCGCCCTGGTACACATCGGGCGCCCACATGTGGAACGGCACCACGGCCAGTTTGAAACCCACCCCGGTCAGGATCAGCACCAGGCCGACCAGGAACTGGACGGACAACTCCGCCTGCCGGCCCAGGTCCGACGCCATGGCGGCGAATCCCATCGCGCCCGATTGAAAGTACAGCAAAGCCATGCCGAACAGTAGAAATGCGGAAGAGGTTCCGGACAGGATCAGGTACTTAAGTCCTGCTTCAAGCGGCTGTCTGTCGGTCCGCACATAGGCGATCAAGACATAGAGTGACAGGCTGAGGAGCTCCAGGCCGAGAAAGAACGATGCGAGGTGCGTCGCGGCAGCCAAGGTGATCGCGCCGAGCGTCGCAAGCAGCAGCAGGACATAAAACTCCTCCTGCCTGCCCCCTCGCTTTTCCAAATAACCGTACGACAGGCCCGCGATCGCCAAACTCGCCGCCAGCATCAATCCGATGTAGAAGATCGCATAGGCATCCACCATGAGCAGCGTTGTGACCTGTCGCGGAGCGACCTGGAATGCAACGGGAAGGGTCATCAACGCGACCGCCAACCCCGACGAGGTCACGCCTGCGGCAAGGCCGTGGGCGCGATGAAATGCCGCGAGCAGGAGGACGATCAGCGATGAGACGGCCGTCACCAGCAGCGGAAGAAGCGCCATGAAATCCGCAGAGGCCATGACCTATCTCCTCACGACCATGGTGGCGTCGCCGAACCCATACAGAGTCTGCAGGGTTTGACCGGCGGTTTCGAGCACCGGCTGAGGATACAATCCCAACCACACTTGCAAGACGATCATGGCGCCCAGCGGAACCAAGGAGCGAGACGGCAAATCATCGACCTTCCACTGTTCACGACCCGGCCCGTAGAAGGTCTGCTGGACGAGCGCCAGCGAATAGACGGTCGCAGCCACGACCCCCAGCGACGCGAGCGCCGCCATCGGAATGCTGACCCAATAGGTTCCCAGCATCACGAGAAATTCCCCCACGAAGTTTCCTAGGCCCGGCAGCCCGAGGGAGGCGACGGCGAAAAATAGGCCGATCGCCCCGAATCTCGGGATGGTCTCCCAGAGGCCCCCCATCCGGCGCATGTCGCGAGTATGCAACCGTTCCTGCAACGCCCCGACCAGGACGAACAGGGCCCCGGTTGTGATCCCATGCGCGAGCATCTGCATGACCGCCCCCTGCAGCGCGAGAGCATTCCCCGCAAAGATGCCGAGGAGCACGAACCCCAAGTGACTGATGCTGCTGTAGGCCACCAGGCGTTTGAGATCCGTCTGCGCGAATGCGAGGACTCCCCCATAGAGAATCCCGATCACCCCCAAGCCCATCGCGACAGGAGCGAAGGCCTGCGCTGCCTCGGGAAACAACGGCACGGTGAATCGCAGGAGGCCGTAGGCCCCGGTCTTCAGCAGGAGTCCGGCCAGGATGACACTGCCGGCCGTCGGGGCTTCGGTATGGGCATCCGGGAGCCAGGTGTGAAAGGGCACGACAGGAAGTTTCACGGCGAAGGCCGCGAAAAACCCCAGCATGAGCCACATCGCCGCGGCCGGATCCATGGCGGTGCCCAACAGGGCCCGGTAGTCGAACGTGAGCAGACCGGTCCGCCGATAATGGATGGCGGTCAATCCGATGATCGCGATCAGCATTAACAGGCTGCCGGCCTGGGTAAAGAGGAAGAATTTGACTGCGGCGTAGACCCGGTTCTCATGCCCCCAGATGCTGATCAGGAAATACATGGGCACTAACATCACTTCCCAGAAGACAAAGAAGAGGAACAGGTCCATGGCGAGAAAGACCCCGACCACCCCTGCCAACACCCACAGAAGATTAAAGTGGAAGAATCCCACACGTGACGTGATCTCCGTCCAGGACGCAGCCACGGATACGAGGCCGAGGAAGAGTGTGAGCAGGACCAGCAGCAGGCTCAGCCCGTCCATCGCAAGGTGTAGGCTGATGCCGAACCGAGGTATCCATTGAGCGGACAGTTCGGCCATCCAGGGCGCTCCTGCATTACCTACTTGATCGCCGCGCGCGCCCCAGAGGGTCAGTCCCAGGATGAGGTCGATCGCCAACGCAGCAAGGGCGATCCGGCGCGGCCACTGCCGGTCCCGACGTTCGAGGGCCCAGGCCAAAACCCCGGCAACCAGCAGGATGATGATCAGCCATGCTAGGATCATGAGAATACCACGATGGCGATCATCGCGATCGATCCGGTCGCGAGTACGGCTGCATACCAACGGACCTGTCCGGTCTGTGTGCGGTGGAGCGCGCCATAGAGCAGCCGGCAGAACCAAGCCACGTATTGATAGACCTGGTCGATCAGATCGTCTTGGTTGACTCTGGCCGCCCACAGAAATGGGCGAACGAACAGCCTGTCGTACAGGCGATCAAACCCCCACCCCTCGAACCAGAATCGAGACAGGGCTCCACCCCAGCCGGTCCCTGCGATGGCCGTCGCGATGCCTGGGCGCAGGAGGAACAGCAGGTAGGCGATCGAGATGCCGAGCAGGGACACAGCCATCGTGAACAGCAGGAGCGCGACGTGCGTTCCGGTGGAGAGGGTTTCGTATTCCGTCACCGGTTGCACGGTGCGCAGCAATGCATTGAAGAGATGCACGTTTCCCAACAGCTTCGGCAGCTCGACAAAGCCGGCGACAAGCGAGAGCCCGGCAAGCACGATCAGGGGCAGGGTCACCACCGGACCAGGTCGCGAGCCGACCGCGGTCCGTCGCTCACCGAAAAAGACCACGAAGACCAGGCGAAAGCTGTAGACCGCCGTGAGCAAGGCCCCGACCATGCCGGCGGCCCACAACCAAGACCCGCCCAGCGGGGAAGCCCAGACCTCCAGCAGGATTCCATCCTTGCTGTAAAAACCCGCGGTGATCAGCGGCAATCCGGCCAGCGAAGCGGCTCCGATCACAAACGTCCAGAAACAGACCGGGAGTTCCGTTCTCAAACCTCCCATCGCATAGATGTCGTGCTCCTCATGGAGGCTGAGGATCACGGCGCCGGCCGAGAGGAACAACAACGCCTTGAAGAAGGCATGGGTCATAAAGTGAAACATCGCCCCGGACCAGGCTCCCACCCCGAGGGCCAGAAACATGTATCCGATCTGGCTGATCGTGGAATAGGCCAACACGCGTTTGATATCGCGTTGGACCAGGGCGCTGCAGGCAGCCGACAGCAGCGTGAGGGCGCCGACGACGGCGACCGCGGTTTGAACGGAGGGGGCCAGGTTGTAGAGCCCCTGCATGCGCGCGATCAGGTAGACCCCCGCCGTCACCATGGTGGCGGCGTGGATGAGGGCGCTCACGGGAGTCGGGCCGGCCATGGCATCGGGAAGCCAGACCTGGAGGGGAAGCTGAGCGGACTTCCCGACTGCCCCGCCGAGCAGCAACGCCGCCGCGGCGATCGCGAACCCCGACCCGACGGACCATTGGGAAGCGGCGCGCTCCAGGAGGTCGTGAATGTTCAACGTATTCAACTGGGCGAACAGGAGGAAGAGCCCGACCGCCAGCGCCGCATCCCCCAGGCGCGTCACGATGAAGGCCTTCTGGGCCGCCTGTCCGTTCGCCGGCTCGCGGTACCAGAACCCGATTAGGAGATAACTGCAGAGCCCGACCCCCTCCCAGCCGAGGTAGAGCAGCAGCAGATTATCTGCCAGCACGAGCGTCAACATCGAGGCGACGAACAGGTTCATGTAAGAGAAGAAGCGGCGGTAGCCTTCGTCGTCTATCATGAACTCGGTGGAATACACATGAATGAGCAGGCTCACGACCGTGATGACCAGCATCATCACGAGTGAAAGGGCGTCCAGACGGAAACCGACGGCCGGCGCGAAGCCGGAGACGCCCATCCAGATCCACAGCGTCTGGCTGTAGGCGGGATCGGAATGGACCGACCGAAGGAACCAGACCCCGACGAGTCCCGCCGTGACCATCGAACCGGCGACGGAGCCGACTCCGACCAGCGCCAGGAGCCTGCGAGAGCACCAGCCTCCTGCGACGGCCAAGAGGGCCGATCCGAAGAGCGGGAGCGCGGGCACCAGCCAGAGCAGTTCGAGCATCCTAGCCCCACATCCTGCAAGCCGCATCGGCGTCGAGTTGGTTGAACTCACGATAAAACCGCAACACGAGCGCCAATCCTATGGAGACCTCCGCCGCCGCCAGCGCGAGGATGAACAGGAACATGACTTGCCCGTCGGCCTGCCCCCAACGGGCGCCGGCCACGACGAAGGCCAGCCCTGCGGCATTCAGCATGATCTCGACCGCCATCAGCATGAAGATGATATTGCGGCGCACGAGCAGCCCGATTAATCCGAGTCCGAACAACAGCCCGGCCAGCAGTAACCCCTGCATCAAGGGAAGCGAAGCAGTCGTGGTCACGTGGAAGCCTCCGCTTTCGTGAGGCGGCGACCCAAGTGGTACGCGCCTATCAAGCCCGGCAGCAGGAGCATGGAGGCCAACTCGACGCCGATCAGATAGGGCCCCAACAGCACCAGGCTCACCTGTTTCGGATCGACTGGGACGATGGTCTGGATGTGTTGCACCGTCCCGGAACCGAACAGATAGACCAGCTCCCCGAGCAGGATGATCGCCAAAACCGATGGACCGGTCCATATACCGGGCTGCAGCCAACGCCGTTCCTGTTCCACCGTCGAAGGCCCCTGGTTCAACATCATCACCACGAACAGAAACAGCACCATGATGGCGCCGGCATAGATAATGACCTCCAGCGCCGCGACGAACGGGGCCCCGAGGAGGAAGAAGATCAGCGCGACGGCCAGCAGCGACACGATCAAGTAGAGCAGTGCGTGCACCGCGTTGAGTCTGGTGATGACCATGCCGGTCGAGGCCACCCCGACCAGCGCCGCGATGTAAAACAAGGCCTCCATCTCCCCTCCTTCCGGCTGTGCCCTGCCGTCCTCAGCGCCGGCATCAAGGCATCAAGCTTCGTATATCCACCGGCGCAGCTTCGCGTTCCGCCTCCCCCTTATCCTTCCCACCGATGCGGACCCCGGCCACGCGGTAAAAGTTGTAGCCTGGATACTTGCCTGTCCCGTCGATCATCAAATCTTCCTTCTCATACACCAGGTTCCGCCGCTCATACTCGCTCATCTCGAAGTCGGTGGTGAGCTGAATGGCATAGGTGGGGCAAGCCTCTTCGCAGTAGCCGCAGAAGATACACCGCGAAAAGTTGATGCGGAACCATTCCGGGTACCGCCGCCCGGATTCGTCTTCCGTCGCCTGCAGCGCGATGCAGTCCACCGGGCAGGCCACCGCACAGAGGTAACAGCCGACACAGCGCTCCAGGCCGTCGGGATCGCGGGAGAGAATGATCCGTCCCCGCCACCGGGGAGGCAGGTAGGGTCGCTCCTCCGGATATTGCACCGTCACCCGGCGCCTGAAGGCGTGCAGAAAGACGAGCCAGATCCCTCTCAGCATGTTCCACATAGGTGCTCCGGACCGTTACGTAGCCGTCCGATGCGACAGCACCAGGGCGCCGGTGATGATCAGGTTGAGCAGCGCCAACGGCAACATGACTTTCCATCCGAACGCCATCAATTGATCGAACCGCAGCCGAGGCAAGGTCGCCCGGACAAGGATGAACAGCGCGATGAACAACGAGGTCTTGATGAAGAACCACAGGGCCGGCGGCAGCCAGGGACCTTGCCAGCCTCCGAAAAACAGTACGACGATCAGCGCCGAAATGAGGAGGATGCCGAGATATTCCCCCACGAAGAACATCCCGAACTTCATCCCAGAATACTCGGTATGGTAACCGGCCACCAGTTCTGCCTCGGCTTCCGGGATGTCGAAGGGGACCCGCTTGGTCTCGGCAAAGCCGGCGACCATGAAGATCACGAACCCCGGCAACTGAGGAATGCAGAACCACAACCCTTGCTGCGCCTGGACGATCTCGCGAAGGTTGAACGACCCGGCCAGCATCACGACGCCCATGACGGACAGCCCCATGAAGACTTCATAACTCAGCATTTGGGCGGAGGCCCGCAGCCCTCCGAGCAAGGCATATTTATTGTTGGACGCCCACCCGGCCAACACCGCGCTGTAGGCCGTCAGGGACGACATGGCGAGGATGAACAACAGCCCGATGTTCAGGTCCGCCACGACGAACGACGGCGTGAAGGGCAGGACCACGAACGACATCAGGATCGTCACCATGATGACGGCCGGCGCAAGGACGAACAGGGTCCTGTCGGCAAACGCCGGCACCCAATCTTCTTTCATGAAGATCTTGATCATGTCCGCCACGACCTGGAGCAGGCCGAACCGGCCGACCCGATTCGGACCGTACCGGTCCTGCCAGAGTCCCAGGAGCCGCCGTTCTACCCAAATCAACAGGGCGGCGAAGGTCAGCAGGACCGTCAGCAAGGCAACGATGCGGGCGGCTGTGACAAGCACCTCATCCATGTCGTCACACAGCGGTAAGCGGACTCCATTGGGGCAGCAACGTCGCGGACCACTCGCTGACCATTGTGAGGCCGGCGGTCCCTTGAGGCACAGCAGAAGCGATCGCGACATGCACCGCTGCAGGCCGTCCATCAAGGATGACTTCGACGTAACCACCTGCCTGCAGGTTCAGCCTGCGCGCATCATCCGGATGCAGCGCCAGCGAAACGTCCGGAATGCGCTGGGCCAGGGCCGGAGCGACCGCGCTCAGTTCCTCGCTCCCGAAGATGTGCCAGAGCGGCAGAATCAACCAGGCCCCCTCGCGCCGCTGAAACGGCTTCGGAATGTCCTTGAAATACCGAAGCTCCGACCGGTCCGCCGGTTCAAGCAGCCGGATGCCGGGATTCTCCTCGCGCAGGGGCCCTCCCACCTCTGATTGAAATTTGTTCAGCGATTGAACCGAATTCCATCCCGGCGCCCAGTAATGGGGCAGCAGCGGCGAGGGCGGCTGCCCGGGATACCCTTCCATGGAAAAGGCCAGCGGCGAATCCGGATCATCCGGCGGCGCCGGTTCATGCATCGCATCCTGCAACATGGGAAGGGGCCGGAGGGCGGTGCGCCCGCTGGCCCGAAAGGTCTGACGGGGAATTTTCTGCCCGACCAGCCGAAACTCCGCCGGGGGCGCCACCTCGGTGAGCCGGCGAAACAGCGGCAACTGCTCGGACATGGCGCGGACGACATCATCCAATTCCTTCCAGCCCGCCATCCCCTCCACATCGGAGCGGCGCGACGCTGCGGCCAGATCCCTGATCCAGCGCCAACTTTCCCGACCGTCCCCGTCCGGCACAAAGACCTGATAGAAGCGCTGCGCGCGCCCCTCGTTGTTCACCAAGGTCCCGTCGGTTTCGGCGAAGGTACCGGTCGGGAGCAGCACGTCGGCCTTCGCAGCCGTCGCCTGGTCCAGATGATCCAGCACGATGACCTGTTTGCCGCAACCAAGGAAAGCATCCACCGCCGCCGGATCGGCCCGGCGGTAGAGATCGTTTTCCAGGATGACGACGGCCTGCACCGCCCTCTCCCCCACCGTCTCGAAGGCCTCCTCGAGAGCCTTGCCTCCCATGAGCGCCAGCCCCGCACTGTTGCATTCCGGCAGGCTATAGCAGAGCTGCGGGGTGCGGCCCTTCCGCTTGAGCGCCCAGGCCACCTGTGCCGCGGCCTGGATGACCGATTCGCTTCTGCATCCGGTCCCGGAGATAATCATCGGTCGCTCGGCAGTTTGAAGCGCGTCGGCGATCCGCCGGGCCGATTCCAGGACCGCCGGTGAGAGGGCCGGCACCGCCGGCGCCTCCTGGTCCACCTGCTGCGCGATTGCGAAGCCGAGTCGAGCCAGATCGTCCGGCGCGGCATAGTAGGTCTCTGTGGCCACATCCGCCGGTTCGCTGCCGTTGCCGGGGAGCGCGATGAACAACGGCCCCTGTCTGGTCTGCGTCACATTTCGAACCGCCGCATCGTCCCAGCGCGGAATCTTCAGCCTGTCCGTCTGTTGCATCGGCTGTTGGCGTAGGGCCTGGCGGACCGCCAGTTCCAGTCTGGGCGCGGTATTGATCAGGTCCTCGCCCAGGATCAAGACGGCGTCGGCCTGTTCCACGTCTGCGATCGAGGCAGGCCCGACGGGCCCCTGCCGCAAAATCTCCAGGACCGATTCCGCCAATCGAGCGTCAAGCGCTGCGACGCCAGTATGGAACCGACCGGGCCCGACCAGGGTGCGAAGCGCGAAGTTGGCTTCGAGTGAGGCGCGCGGGGACCCGATTCCGATCACGGCATCGGAAGCGGCGAGCAGCGGAGCCAGCCGTTGCATCACCAGACCCGTCTCAACCGGCGCGAGCGGGGTGCCTGTCCGGTCGCGTGCGAGCAGGCGACGGAGGCGCCGGTCGCTGTTGACGACTTCGTAACCGAACCGTCCCCGATCACAGAGAAAATACCCGTTCACGCAGCTGTTGAAACGATTCATGATGCGGCGAAGCAGGGCGCGCCGCTCGCCGGCAATCGTATTGCAGCCCAGGCTGCAATGCACGCAGAGGGACGGCGCCGTCTGCAGATCCCACTTGCGGACATAGTGGCGCATCAACGTCTTGTCGTCGAAGACCCCGGTCGGACAAATTTCGATGAGATTCCCGCTGAACCGGTTCTCCAGCACGCCGTCTTCGTGGCGGCCGAAGTAGACGTGATTGCGGGAGGCGAACGCATTGAAATCCCGCCCCCCCGCATAGTCCCGGTAAAACCGCACACAGCGGTAACACTGGATGCAGCGATTCATCTCATGGGTGATGAAGGGCCCTAGGTCTTGATTGCGGAACGTGCGTTTCGTGAAGGGATACCGGCGATAGGCATGGCCGGTCATGACCGTCATGTCCTGGAGGTGGCATTCGCCGCCCTCATCACACACCGGACAGTCGTGGGGATGGTTCGCCATCAGCCATTCGATCACGCCGGTGCGGAATTCCTTGGCCTCCTGGTCCTCGATGGAAATACTGGTGCCGTCCGCCGCCGGGGTCATGCAGGCCATGACCAGACGACCTTGCCGATCATGCTCGTCCTTGAACTGTTTGACGGCACATTGCCGGCAGGCTCCGACCGACCCCAGGGCCGGATGCCAGCAGAAGTAGGGAAGGTTGAAGCCCAGCGACAGGCAGGTCTGCAACAGGTTGTGTTGCGGGTCGGCGTCGTAGGGCCAGCCGTCGATCAGGATCCTGCTCATCTGCGCGCTCCGATCGTTGCACCCTGCTCACGCCACGGGCACCGCCGCTCGTGAATGTGCCGTTCGAAGTCCGCGCGAAAATGTTTCAAGGCGCTCTGTAGAGGATCCATGGCGCCAGGGGCCAGCGCGCAGAAGGTCCTGCCAGGGCCGATGAGCCTGGTATGCATGGTCAACAGGTCAAGATCCTCCGGCCTGCCGCGCCCCTCCTCAAGCCCCTCGAGAATGCGCTCGGTCCACGACAACCCCTCCCAGCAGGGCGTGCACCATCCGCAAGACTCCTGCGCGAAAAAATGTTCGAGGTTCCGGACGAATCCGACCGGACAGGTCCGGTCGTCCAGGACGATCATGGTACCGGTCCCCATTCGACTGCCCGCTCGCGGGAGCGACTCGAAGTCCATCGGCAGGTCGAGATGTTCCTCCGTGACAAACGCCGTCGAAGCGCCTCCCGGCAGGAGGCCGCGAAACGAAAATCCTTCGCACATGCCGCCGGCATATTCCTCCAGGATGGTCCGCATCGTCGTGCCCATTGGCAGTTCCCAGGTTCCCGGCCGTTTGACGTTGCCGCTGACCCCGTAGAGTTTGGTCCCACCCTCATGGCCATGCCCCAGCCCCCGGTACCATTCGACGCCGTGACGGACGATATGGGGCACGTTATACAGGGTCTCCACGTTCTGCACGACCGTGGGTTTTCCCCACAGGCCCGCTGTCTGCGGATAGGGAGGCTTGGAACGTGGAATCGCGCGTTTTCCCTCCAGGGAATTCAGGAGCGCCGTCTCCTCGCCGCAGATGTAGCGGCCGGCGCTGGTATGCAGGTGGAGGTCGAAGCTGAAGTCGGACCCGAAGAGGTTCCGCCCCAGGTAGCCATGGGATCGAGCCTCGGCAATGGCCTTGTGCAAGAGCCGGGCGGCTCGCTTGTACTCCGAACGAAGGAAGATGTAGCCCACCTCCGCCTGGATCGCATAGGCACTGACGACCATGCTTTCGACCATCTGATGAGGATCACCCTCCAGAAGGAGGCGATCCTTGAAGGTGCCGGGCTCCATCTCGTCGGCGTTCGCCACCAGATACTTGGGGCGCGGCGCGTCCAATCCCATCGGCACGAAGCTCCATTTCAGGCCGGTCGCGAAGCCGGCGCCGCCGCGGCCACGCAAGGTCGAGTCGGTGACGAGCCGCTGCACGTCCTGCGGGGCCATGGTTTGCACGGCCTTGCGCGCCGCCTCGTACCCGCCCGTGTCCTCATACTCCGCCAAATTCATGGGATCGGCCTGCGGCCTGATGCGTTGCGTGAGCGGACGTTCCATGACGGTGAACGGCTCTTACGGATAGCGCTCCACAATGTGATCAATCTGTTCAGTGGTCAGGTCCCCATGGAGATCGTCGTCGATCATCATCACGGGGGCATGGTCGCAGGCACCGAGGCAGACGATCGGCAGGAGGGTGAACCGTCCGTCTGCGCTGGTCTGCCCCATGGCGATGCCCAACCGGCTTGTGACATGGCCTCGCAGGGCGTCGCAGCCCTTGATCCAACAGCTGATGCTGTCGCAGAGGAGGATCACATGCCTTCCTACCGGTTTCCGAAAAATGAGGTTGTAGAAGGTCGCGACCCCCTCCAGCTCTTCGCAGGTCATGCCGAGCAGCAGGGCGAGACTTTTCAAACTGTCATCGGAGACCCAACCATGGTGGCGCTGGACGACCTTCATGGCTTCCACGCATCCGGCCCGTTTGTCCGGATACCGTCGGAGTTCGGCCTCGATTTCCTCCCGTTCCTGATCGGTCAGCATGAGACTCCGTTCGTTCCCGGTTCGTCGGTCAACGATCCACGTCCGACAGGACGAAATCGACGCTGCCCAGAATGGCCAGCAAGTCGGAGAGCAGCAACCCTCGCGAGATCAGCGGCACCATCTGCATGTGCGGAAACGACGGCGTGCGGATGCGGACCCGATAGGGAGACGGAGCCCCGTCGCTGATCAGGTAGTACCCCGTATTGCCCTTGGTGGCTTCGATCCCGATGAAGGCCTCGCCGGGGGGAATCACCGGTCCCCAGCTCACGCCGAGAAAATGGGTGATCAGCGTTTCGATATCGTGCATCGTCCGTTCCTTGAGCGGCGGCGTCGCCAGCGGATGGTCCGCCTTGTAGGGGCCGGCCGGCATGTTCGTGAGGCATTGCTCGATGATCCTCAGGCTCTGCCTCATTTCCTCGACGCGCACGACCGACCGGTCGTAACAGTCGCCGTGCTGCGCGGTCGGAACGTCGAACTCGAACTGCTCGTAACCTGAATAGGGCCGCTGTTTCCGGAAGTCCCACTCGACTCCGGTGGCACGGAGACCGGGCCCGGTGACACCCCACTCGATCGCTTCTTCCTTCGAATAGCGGCCGATGCCTTGCGTGCGGGCCTTGAAGAGCCGGTTCTGCATGACCAGCTCGTCGTACTCCGCCAGTCGGGACGGAAAATAATCCAGAAACTGCCGCACCAACTTGTGCCAACCCTCGGGAAGGTCCTGCGCCACGCCGCCGATGCGGAACCATTCCGGGTGCATGCGGCCTCCGCAGACGGCCTCCACGATGTCGAAGATGCGTTCCCGGTCCGTGAACATGTAGAAGACGGGAGACAGTTGTCCGACATCCTGGGCGAAGGTCCCATACCAGACGAGGTGACTCGCCAGGCGGAAAAATTCCGCCATCATGACCCGGATCACCTTGACCCGGTCCGGCACCTCGATGCCGGCCAGCTTTTCCACCGCCAGGACATAGGGAAGCTCGTTCATGACGCCGCCCAGGTAATCGATCCGGTCGGTGTAGGGAATGAACGTATGCCAGGTCTGGCGCTCTCCCATCTTTTCTGCGCCTCGATGGTGGTAGCCGATGTCCGGCACCACATCCACGATCTCTTCGCCGTCCAATTGCAACACGAGTCGCAGGATGCCGTGGGTACCGGTATGCGCCGGGCCGAGGTTGAGGAACATGAAATCGGATGAACGGCGCGAACGAATCATCCCCCAGTCTTCAGGGCGAAACCGGAGCGCTTCTTCTTCAATTTCCTGCTTCTGCTCCGGCAAATGAAAGCGGCCCATTTCCGTGGCGCGGGCTGGATGGTCCTTCCGGAGCGGATGGCCGGCCCAGGTCGGAGGCATGAGGATCCGTCGCAGGTGCGGATGGCCTTCGAACGTGATGCCGAACATGTCCCACACTTCACGCTCATACCAGCTTGCGGCAGGCCAGAGATCGGTGATCGTCCGGAGCGACAGGGTTGAACCGGTGAGCGGGACCTTGAGCCGGATATCCTCATTCCGATCGAAGGAGAGTAAATGGTACAGGACCGTGAAGTCGCTCGGCGGCCGGTCTTGCCGCACACGACGGACACGCTCATCGACGGCGGTGAGGTCATAGAGCATCGGATAGGGCCGTTCCGCTTCTTCCTTCAGGTATCGAAGCACCCCATGGATCCCATCGCCGGTCGTCCAGATGGTCGGAATGTCGTCGCGAGTCTGCTCGCGGATAAAGGGAGCCCCGCTGAAGCGATGGCCCAGTTCTTCAACAATCACAGCCCGGTTCATTGTGGCCTGTGGCATTTCAGATCGGTGTTCGGAAGCCTGTCGATCGTCGGCAGGTCCGTCGCTTGTCGTCTCTCGTCCCGCTTGAGATCACGCCGCGCCGGCATGATCGGTCGTTGCACGGTCTGGCTCCCCGCCACCCAACTCAGCGGACGCCGCTCCCGAGCCACCTTTTCCTGCAGCAGGAGCAGACCCTCCATGAAGGTATGGGGAGGCGGCGGGCAGCCCGGCAGGTACACATCCACCGGCAGAAAGCTATCGACGCCCTGGACGACCGAATAGATGTCGTACATACCGCCGGAGTTGGCGCAGGATCCCATGGAGATCACCCAGCGGGGTTCCATCATCTGCTCGTGCAGCCGTTGGATGATCGGCGCCACCTTGATGAAGACGGTGCCGGCGATGACCATCACGTCCGCTTCTCTGGGTGAGCCGCGGACCACCTCCGCTCCGAACCGCGCGATGTCGTATTGACTGGTCAAGCTCGTGGCCATCTCTACGTAGCAGCAGGACAGGCCGAAGTTGAACGGCCACAACGAGTGCTTGCGGCCCCAGGCGACCAGGTCTTGCAGCCGGGCCATGACGACACAACGGCGGACCGCGTCGTCGATCGGCTCGGCGCCTGCCGACGTCGCCGGTTCACCGGCAAGTTGCCGGCTTGTCGGCTTGGTGAGCCACCAACGCATCCCGCCCCTCCTGTCCTGTGAGAAGAACCGACTGCGAAGGCGTTCCCCACTCCAGCGCGCCGACCCGCCACAAATAGATCAGCGCGATCACCAGAATGCCGATGAAGACCGCCATCTCTGCAAATCCAAGCCAGCCGGCCTCCGATAGGGTCACGGCCCAGGCAAAGATGAAGACCGCTTCCAGATCGAAGATCACGAACAACATGGCCGTCAGGTAAAACTGGACCGGCACGCGGAGCTGTGCCGAACCGGTCACGGCAATGCCCGATTCATAGGGTTCGTGGGTGGTCCTTTCCCGGTGGCGTTCCCCCAGGAGAGCCGAGATCCCGACCATGCCTGCCACGATGGCAAGGACCGCCAGAAAGTAGAACCCCAAAGGCCACAGCTGTCCATCCACCCCGTACCTCCGTGACGAACTCCGCCCTACGAACGATGCTGTATGACTTTACTGGTGATCGGATGTCTCGTTTCGGACCTGTTGCGGAGCGAGTCGGTAGAGACACCCCCGACCCCATCATTCCGGGGATGGGTCTTCAGACCTCGCCCGCATGATTCGTCCGTCGCGCCCATTCGAAGCCCATGAGCGTCGCCTGAACAGAAATTCCGTTTATTGGTCGACGTTCGGTACGTCCAGATCTGCTGCCGTCTGAGGATTGAGAGAAACCACGTACTGAAACGTCGTGGGATGACGGATGGTCAGGAAACTCCCCCGGCTGAGTCGGTCCACGCTCGTGAACACCTGATTCCAAGAGTAATCAGGCAACCGTTGTACCAACTCATCGATCGTACAGGGCCCTCGCCGGGCCAGCCGCTGAAGAATCGCCGATTCGATCTGACTGAATTGTGTCACCGCGACCCTCCTTTCACCTGCTCGCAGAGGCGAGGTTGCCTGCGCGATGTGATGCCTCGGCGTTGCAAGTCATGGTCCTATGGAGAGCCGTCGAACGGATGTGCGGAAGACCGGGAAATTCCGCAGAAGAAACCTCGGGACCGTTTGACCCTGACCACATGGAATCCGACCTGTGTGGTTGCAAACGGAGTACCCAGTGCGTAATCGCTCGCCTCAAGCCTTGACGACACAGAATTTGACGTCATTCCTTCCCATCTCTCGACACGGAGACGTACCAATAAACCGGCCGATCCTTTTCGTCTCACTGGAACCATGGCTCCATCTATCTATACGGATGTGAACCGCCGGCTGCTATCCGGCAGAATCGACATTGTCTGTCGAACTTATCAGGAGGGGCCTGTCATCATCCTGGGGACAGACCGGACGTCGGAGACCACAACGACCAGTGGAAGGATGCTTTCGATCCATCAGCGAGTGAGATCGGCAGGAGCAAGATCTCCGGAAAATCGAGCCGTCGGCATCATTGTCCCAGAAGGGCGCTGTCGTCCAGTCCGGTCAATCTCTGGATCGTTTGACATAGCCATGGCTCTGAAGACAGTCGTTGATGTGCTCCTGCAAGGGAAGAACATTCCCGCTATGCGGGTCTCCTTCCTGTACAGCATGCCCGGCCCGCTCTTCACAGGCGGCCATATCCTGTTGCAGGCTTCCGGTCCCTTTCACCGGATGCTCCCATACCGTCCTGCCACAGCCTGTCATCACCCCCATACAGACTGTGCACAACAGAATTGCGCTTCGTATCAGGAAGGAGGATGTGCGCAGCCCTACCCTTTGGTTGCCGGCTGCCCCAAGTCGGCATGCGACGTAGAAACAGTGCGCCGAAACGGCGGTACAAGTCTCACGATGTCGATGGAGGCCGTTCGATCGAACGGTTTCAGCAGTCTTGACGGGTCCAACGGCGGAGGGTCGCTTGCCGATCGAACCACAGTTCGTATCGGTCGCAGTAACTCGTGCCAGGACCGTTGAGGTCTCCGCCGGTGTTCGTCCAGATGCGATAGCTCCACAGCATCTCGCCGGTCGATAGCAACTGCATGAAGCCGGGGACTCCCAACCGTCGTCTGACCTCGTCTTGGCCTGCATGCAGCCTCTCGGCTTCAGTGAGATAGACCACTTCTTCCTCTTGAAACAACGCACAACCGATCACCAGCATCAACAGGCACCAGACGCATCCGGCTTTCGGACGTTTCCGCAGATGTGGCCTCTGTGCGAGAATCGTGTTCGCTCCGAACGAGCATCCATCCGCCTTCCGTCGGCGGCACGAGGCGCGGGCTATTCAGGATACCCGTACATTTCTCTTCTGCGTTCCGACGAAATCCATCTTCCGCATGGCGTAACTCCCGAAGGCGGCCTCCGCCGCCTTGATGAACGCCGGAGAAAGGTTGAGGATCATCCGCCCGGTTCCGTCTCTCGTCCCGCGAAACCCGCCGGACCTCACCTGCATCATACCAATCACTCGACGACCCAGACCATGCACCCGGTCGCCTTCTGCAGCAACCGACGGGTGATGCCGCCGAAAAAGATTTTTTTCAGTCCCGACACCCCGTGACGGCCGACCACGATGGTCTTGTAACGCCCCTTTTTCGCTTCTGCGAGAATGCTTCCGGCGATATCTTCCTCATATCCGAACTTGAGGCGAATCTGAGAGCCGTTGAACCCTGTTCTCTCAAGCGCGCGGCGAGCGTTCGACAAAATAACGGATTCCTGTTTCCGCTCCTTGCCATACCAGGTCTGTTGGTCTTTTCTGAGTTGTCGCCCCAATTGTTCCTCGCGAATCGGGTCTTCGGATCCTCCATGTTCACGCAACATCGGCGGCAGTGGATTGAGCACATGGAACAGCGTCACACCGACTCCGGGAGTGGCGTGCAGAAGCTGCCCCACATACTTTACCGCCTTTGTTGAATCCTTGGAGCCATCGACCGCCACCAGAACCCGCATCGAGCTGATGCTCCTCCCGGTTGAAAATCACCTCACGACATCGCCTCGGAATTGTCCCCCGTCGGTGCGCCTCCAGCAGGCGTCGAGGCCGGACGTGGGCCCAAGCCTGCACCGAGTGCGAGGACGATCATCCTGAAGCGGCCGCCGTAACTCAGCGCTTGATATACAACAGGCCGCCGATGTGCGCTTTGTCAAGTTGGTTGTAATACGGGAACACACTTTGATCGGTCCCGATACCGTCCAAATCGGTCACCGAGAGCTTGATGGTCTTGGTTTCGCCCGGCTTCACGACCTCTTTCACGCGCAGTTTGTCGATCGCGAATCCTTGCTCTTTCTTCGTATGGTTCGTGACGGTGAGTGTCATCCCGCCGAGTTTCCCACGCTCATCGAGGATGAGCGCCGACGGCAACACAAAGCTGACATTGTGCTCGGCGAGAATCCCAAGAGTGAATTGAGTGGGGCTTTTGGCTTCCTGAGCCACGGACAACGTACCGGTGCCGAACACCAGAGCGAGCGCCCCCAACAGTCCTGCAATCGCTTGTGCATTCATCTCGATTTCCTCCTCATGGTGAAGTGGCGAATCTCTGCGGTGACCGTTCATACGATCAGAGCATGATCCTTGCCATCCTGCTCAGATGGAGGAAGTGATGGAATCACAATAGAATCTTCCGGTGAAGAGACGACGCCGCCGGTCGAGCGTCCGTTTCGCACCGTGCGGACCGTGCGGAACGACTCACTCAGACAGCTGAACCGTCGTGAGACAGCGTTCTGGTAACTGGACGATCTGTCCTGTGGCATCGTCAGCCAAGAGTCGTCTTGCCTTCTCGCGACCTTTTGTCTTACGCTCCCGGTCGTCGGTCTCAACCAGGGCGGGCCGGCGTAACGTCGCAGCTTGTCGTTCAAAATGTTCATGCTCGTTGTGCTCTCCCGCCAAGACGACACAAGAAACCATGCGACTGGACAAGGGAACGTGTTGACCTACCGAATGATCCTGGGAGCCGTCTTGCTCTGCGGCCTGACGACGTTGCTCTCGCCGCAGGCGTCCCATTCACTCTCCGACGCGGCGGCTCTGGAGCGGAAGCTCCAAACGGCACTGGCCGAAAACGCGCAACACCGTTCCGACCCCGCCATCCTCACCAAGTTGGCGGATCTCTATCTCGACCTGGGCGACGAGCAGATCGATGCGGTCAAACGCCGGGCCGCATATGAAGAGGGCGCCAAATACGCAGGGCAAGCGTTGGCCATCCAGGAGCGGAACGCGCAGGCCCACTATCTCTATGCCGCCAACCTGGGAAGCGCCGCGCAGCTCAAGGGAGTCATGACCTCGGCGATGACCGTCGCCGAATTGAAGACGCATGTTCGGCGCGCGTTGGAACTGCAACCGGACCATCCTCCGGCGCTCCATATGATGGGCATGATGTTGGACGAACTTCCCTGGCTGCTCGGCGGTGATGCGGCCGCGGCGCTGACCTACCTGCAACGTGCCACGGCGACCGACCCGTCATACGTACATGCAAGGCTGGATCTTGCACGGGCCTATATCAAACGCCGGGCCTTCGACGACGCGCGCCGAGAGCTGGGCATTATTCTGGAGGCACCGATCTCCTCCCTCTCATCGGACAGTGCCCGCCGCCATCGCGAAGAAGCGGCGACGCTCCTCGACTCGTTGCCCGGCCGGTAAGCGCAGCCGTTCGGAGAGCCGGAATGCGCCCAAGCAGCGCCGCCCGCACCGGACGATTTTGACTTCCCCTTCGCCCGACCTGTAGAGTACCCGCACCTTGCCGCCTGCTCTCGGCCCCAGGGTGAGCCTCTCATGAGCCTTCACCATCTGAATCCGTTCGAGATCTTGAAGGCCTCGACCCTCCTGCTCCTAGCGGTCCTCCTCTTTTCCCTCGGCAGCGCCTCGCATCCGACTTCTCTGCTGGCCTACCTCTCGTTCTCCGCGATCATGGTGCTGCAAGGCATCGAGATGTTCGCCCCCCTGATCCCTGCCATCCAACGCGAGCGTGCCAAACAAACCTCCCTCCTTCGCATCAGCATCGCGGTGCAACTGGTGCTGGCGGGCTTTCTGGTTGCGGCGACGGACGGCAGCGGCAGCATCTATGAGCTGGTCTACCTCTTGCCCATCGTGTCGGCTGCGACCAAATTACCCGGACGGGATGTCGTCTACGTCGTGGGGGGATCGATCGTCGCCATGATCGGGTTTATCCTCACCGGCGAGCAGTTGTCGGCGTCGATCACGCGCGTCAAAGAATTTCAGGATGCGGTCGCCGCCATCGTCTATTTCACCATGACCGGTTTGCTCGTCTTCGTCTTCGCGAAGGGCGAACGAGAACAGAAGGAGCGCTATCAACGGACGGCCGATGAACTCGCGCAGCGCAACGACGAGCTGAAGCTGGCGCAAGTGCAATTGACGGAACGCTTGGACCACGTCACCAAAATGGAGGAACGCCTGCAGCAGATCAGCCAGATGGCCGCGCTCGGTGAAATGGCCGGCCAGATCGCCCACGAAGTCCGCAACCCGCTGGGCATCATCACCGGGTCGGTCGAAATGTTGGCGACAAGGACGAGCGACCTCACGACCCGCCGCCACATTTCGGTCGTGCTCGAAGAAACCGGACGGCTCAACAAGGCCGTTGAAGGGGTCCTCCGTTTGAGTACGCCGTTGCGCATCAAACAAGACCTGTTTCATCTCTCCGACCTTCTCGAAAGCGTCGCGCAAGTCTCCAGGGCCTGGTCATTGCCTTCCCGATCGACGGTCACGTTGACGATGTCCGATCGGCCGCTCCCCCTGCGGGGAGACTATGACCTGTTGCATCAAGCGCTGGCAAACTTGCTGCGCAATGCCTGTCAGGCCATGCCGTCGGGCGGGACGGCCACGATCGAACAAAGACTGTCCGAGGACGGCGGGACCGTCCTGGTCACGATCAGCGACCATGGCATCGGATTGGCGGACGAAGACCTCAAACGGCTTGGAGAACCGTTCTTCACCAAACGAGGAGGAGGCATCGGACTCGGATTCTCTCTGGCCCGGCGCGTCGTCCTGGAACATGGTGGTACAATCTCGGTCACCAGCACCCTTGGCCATGGCACATCAGTCACGGTCACCCTGCCCGTCACTTGTGAGTCATCCCACTCGAAACAGGGTACGGGAATTGCACAGGTTGCGGAATCGGAGACACCCTGATGGCGACCGTGCTCGTCGTGGACGACGAAAAAAACTATCTCTGGATGCTGGAGGAGGTACTGCGCGCCGACGGGTATGACGTCGTCACCTGCGACAAGGGGGCCGACGCCCTTCCCCTGCTTCGGGAGGCCACGATCGACGTGCTCGTGACCGATCTTCGGATGGCGGAAATGGACGGGATGACCCTCCTCGACAAGACGCGCGAGGTATCACCCGCCACCGCGTCGATCCTCATGACCGCCTACGGTACCGTAGAACGGGCCGTGGATGCCATGCGGCGCGGCGCCTATGATTTCCTGGTCAAGCCGTTCGAAAATGCCGCTCTGCTCCGCGCCGTCAAACGCGCCACCGAACGCAGCGTCCTCGCCCGAGAAAATGTCCGCCTCTCCCAATCCTTGGTGCAGCACCATCGGCTCGATGCGCTGGTCGGCCGAAGCCTGGCAATGCAGACGGTGCTGGACAAGATCCAGCGGGTCACCGACGCCAAGAGCGCCGTCCTGATCTCCGGAGAGAGCGGCGTGGGCAAGGAACTGGTGGCCCGCGCGATCCATTTCAACGGCCCACGGAGCGGCCGGCCGTTCCTGGCGGTGAATTGCGGGGCCCTGGCCGATTCGCTGGCGGAAAGCGAGCTGTTCGGCCACGAAAAAGGCGCCTTCACCGGGGCGCATGTCCGGCACCTCGGCCTGTTCGAACAGGCCCATGGAGGGACGCTCTTCCTCGACGAGGTCGGGGAACTCCCGCCGACGCTGCAAGCGAAACTGTTGCGCGCCTTGGACAGCCAGGAGATTCGCCGGGTCGGCAGCGAAAAAGCGATTCGTGTGGACCTGCGGATCCTCTCGGCGACGAACCGCGATCTCCAGGCCGAAGTTCAGCAGGGGCGCTTTCGGGAGGATCTGTTCTTTCGGTTGTCGGTCGTGCGGATCGAGGTCCCGCCGTTGCGGGAACGGACCGACGATATTCTATTACTGGCCGAGACCCATCTCCAGACACTGATGAAGGAAGGGACGGTGCGCGGAACACGCTTCGCCCCCGCGGCGCAGGACCTCCTGCTTCGCTACCATTGGCCAGGCAATGTCCGAGAGCTGCACAATGTCGTCGCCCATGCGGCACTGATGGCGAAGGACGAAGAGATCCGGGCGGACGACCTGCCGCTGGAGCTGGCGACCACCAAGGAGTGGGCCGCCGCCCTGGACCGCATTCTCCCCCCCGACGCCGGCCTCGACGCGATTCTGCAAGCGGTCGAAGAACACCTGATCACCCGCGCCTTGACCCAGGCGCACGGGGTGCAGGCGCGGGCCGCCGATCAGCTCAAGATCAGCCGGAGTCTGCTGCAATACAAATTGAAACGCCGTCAGCAGCTCACGTAGGCTTCACCCCCTTCCGTTGAGTCCTGTCCGTCAAAGCTTTTTGACGTCGATTCAAAACTTTTAACCTGTTCTGCTGAGTCCTCCTGCGCTCCTCGCCAAGGGCCGCCCATTCATTGAATGTCGCTGACCGGGATGTGGGATCTCCGGTGGTCTAATTTGTGCTTGACTGGCTTTCCTCCGGAAAATTACGCCATTGGCAAGGAAGTTGTGATGGGCCCGATTCTTGACGTAAGAAAAGACCCTGCTCTCTGTTCTCATGAGCACGTCGGACCGAGACGTCGTGGCTATATGCAAATAAAACGTCGACACCATAATTGTATTGTCGGCGATGCCACATCAGCGTCCGACCAAGTAAACAGGTCTTCGTGCCCGTTGCTTGTGCAAGGTGAGGGTGATTAGGCGTGAGGCGCTCACGGTGTGCTCAACAGAGAAGCGTTGCGAATTCCATTATGGAGGTCGGTGCAACAACACTGTTTCGGAGGGATAGTATGACGCCCGCGGGCGAAATTGCTTCGACCCTTCTTCAGGAGTTGGAACGGCTTGGGCCATGCACGCCGGAAGAACTCGTCCAACGGCTTCCAGCCTATACCTGGAATCAAGTATTCGCGGCGCTTGACCAACTTTCTCGGGATGGGCGACTTATCCTCCGGCATCCTTCTCGCTTCGAGTATCTGATCTCCCTCTCACTGCCGACTATAGCTGAACATAGGAACTCAGGAATATGATCGTTGAGCCTCTCGGTCACGTTGCATGTCTTTCCTTAGGAAAGAATGTTCCCATGGCAACATTCATTATGGCCTGTTGTTTTTGTCAGGAAGTCCGCGACGAGCTGGCCAACGCTGAGGACGGAGAAGAGTCCTGGGTGACGCTCCAGACCTATCGCACCAAATATCAGCTCACTGAACGTGAGCTCAGGTTATCCCACACGTATTGCCCAGGCCGCCTGACACGCTATAAGCATCTACTGTTTGGTGGGTGAGGGAGGGACGGGTTGTGAATCTCTCGGTACCCGGCTGCCAATTAAACACCAGCGTCCCGCTGAACGTGGGACACAGTTCCCTTACCTGTTGTCGAGGAGTTTCTCGACAACTCGGAGCAAGGCCTGTCTCTCAAGGGGTTTGTGCACAATGGCGTTCGCGCCCAACAACTCAGACACACCCAGCATGTCTTGCGGACCGCCACGTCCTGAGTTGGCCAGAATCTTGACCTTGGGGAATTCGCGCCGGAGCGTCAGAATAACTTCCAATCCATCACAATCCGGCATGTAAATGTCTGTGATCACCAAATCCCTGGGCAATTGACGAAGCTGACGGATTCCTTCCAGCCCCTGCGAGGCTTCGCGCACGACATATCCCGACTCTCTTCGAGGATCGTTCGGGACAAGGCTCGCACCGCGTCCATATCTTCAATAAGGAGAATGGAGGGCATATTTGGATGAGTCACTGTAATAGCGCGAGGGCATGGAAGCGAGCCGTCTTTCGGCTCCAGTCTTTTGGTCCTAGTGGCATATGGATAGGGTGCAGTGAGCGTGTGAAGCCACAGCGGAGTCTTCGCGGTGAGCCGGTCTTCAATATCGACCAGCTCATCCGGATGGCTCGGAGTCCTTTCGGCGGGGATTGTCCAGAATCAGGAGCAGTATCCTTCTACACGGCCGCGCCGACCGCCTGGATCAGATCCCCCCTGTGTCCCATTCGGTTTAAGGGAATTGGTACTGACCTCCGAATCGTCCGCGAACTGGGCCAAGGGGCTTTCCTGCCCCGGTAGCGTTCCCACATACAGCATGGCAGAGGCCCGAACACGTCCCACGCCAAGCGTTGAAAGGCCTTTCTCCGTCTTCCCATTCAATCGAGCGCTCAGGTGCCAGAGCTCTCTCAGCAGCGCGCAATGGGCGGCCTGAGACCGTGAGGAAGCGATCGCATGGGCATCATGAGATGAGAGCGAAGGCAGGAAGTTTGGCGAGGGAAATCACAACGTGAGAAAGGGCCTCGGCCTCTGGCAGGGGACACTCTTTCATCGGGGGAGGAACGTGTAGTGTCCATGTACTTCTCGCCATCGTGGAGACGCGAGGGCTCAACTTCGCCTGTTCCAATTGATTTACTGAGCCGACTATCAAATAGTGCGTAGTCTATCATGCGGCATAACGGACAGGTGTTTCACGAAACAGGTTGGTGATCATCTGCGGTTGCTTCTGGCGCTGATACCAATGGCGGCGCACGATGGCCATGAGTTTTGTCCGGTTGGTCGGCCGGCTCTTACCGAGCCCGTTCGTCTTGAGGTCCTGGTTCAACAATTCATCGGGTTCAGTTCCGGGCAGTAGCCCAGCATCCGAATCAATCGCAGCCGCGACGAATGGATGGCGGCAAAGCGCGTGGCTTCCTCGGATTTGTGCACCGAATGCCAGTCCACGATCAGATAGATCTTGCCGACAACCTGTTTGAGCAGCCGCTGCATGAACGCCACAAAGACGGGTGCCTTGAATTTGCCCTGAAACACTATAAAAGCGAGCGCCCCCTTGTTGGTGATGGCCGAGAGCATATTGCACCCAAAGCGCTGGTCGGTGGCCCGCACGACCGGAGTGCATCCGACCAGCGCATAGCTCGTCTCAGTTTCGTGGCCACTGCCCACAACCCTTTTTGCCCAACAGACAATACGTCCCGTCGCGCATCGCCACCCGTTACTCGGACGATCTCTAGGATCCGAGTTCTTTCTGAGAGCGATACCTTCCGTACAATTTCTTTGATGCCAAATTCAAAATCGTGAACATGCCGAGACTCTTGACGACATTTCCGGCATTTTAGCCTCAAAACCACTGAGTTCTCGTCACAACCTATCTGGTATGAAACATGCTCTCCTCTTTTTAATTTTGTGCGACTGATCGGCCTACTGACCTCGAGTCAATTCGAACCCATCGCACAATTGCCACCTTTTATCCGGATAGCTATTTGCTGAATCAGTTCGTCCCCAGGAAATGCCATCGCAGGGTACGTCCCTGTGCTGCCGAAACCGAAATCTTTTGTGATTTCGACGGCACCATTACTCGCGTCGATGCGACGGACGCGGTTCTCGAAGCGTTTGCCTTGCCCAGGTGGCGTGAGTGGGAGCAGCGATGGATCCAGGGGGAGATCACGAGCCAAGAATGCCTCTCTCGCCAGGTCGAACTGATCAGGGCCAATCAGGACATCCTTGCCGGCTTTGTGGCTCGGCTCCCAATTGATGAGGGAATTGTCATTCTTGATCGCCGATGCGCTGAACACGGAATCCCACTCACCATCGTCAGTGATGGCATCGACTTTCTCGTCGAAGCCGTCCTGCGCCGGCATGACCTCTTGCATCTTCCGGTCTTCTCGAACCATCTCCGCTGGGATGAACAGGGCGTGCCGTCGCTCAGTTTCCCATTCTCGTCCCAGAACTGTGCAAGTGGAGCCGGAACCTGTAAGTGCTCCCTGACCCTTGCTGCACAACCTTTTTCAAAGCGCCGGGTCTACATCGGAGATGGCCGCTCCGATCAATGTGTCTCGGGCAAGATACAGACCGTATTCGCCAAGGACTCGCTCCAAGATTGGTGTGAATTCAACGGCATCACCTATATTCCTTTCGAGACGCTTACGGATGTCGTTGAGCGTCTTTTCCCACAGGAGGCTCAACCGCATGAAATCCCTGCCGGTGATCCATCTCAGCGAAAACATACTCCGCGAGAAAGAAGCTAGATTCTGCTCCTACGGCGATACCGTCCATTACTCGCCGGCCCCTAAATTCTTTCACGGCTGTGAAGGCAGTTTCCTCTATGACCATCAGGATCGACCGTACCTCGATCTGCAGATGTGGTACTCGGCAGTGAACTTTGGGTATCGCAATCGCTTCATCGCCGATGCCGTCAAGGCTCAACTCGACCAATTGCCCCAATTAGCCTGCCAGTATCTGCATGAAGAAAAGGTGCTGGTGGCCGAGAAGCTGGCCAAGGAATGTCTCCGTGCGTTCGGCATGGAGGGACGAATTCAATTCAATGTGGGTGGTGCGCAGGCGGTCGAGGACTCCATGAAGCTCGTTCGAAACGAGACAGGAAAGAGCCTGTTCATGGCCTTCATGGGCGGCTACCACGGCCGAACCCTTGGCGCCTCGGAGATCACCTCGAGCTATCGCTACCGACGCCGGTTCGGACACTTTTCTAATCGCGCCCACTTCATCCCCTTCCCCTACTGTTACCGTTGTCCCTACGGAAAAACTCTCGACAGCTGCGACTACTATTGCGTCAGCCAGGTCGAGCGCTTATTCGAAACAGAATACAACTCCTTCTGGGATTCGAGGGCGAATGAGCCGGAGTTCGTCGCCTTTTATGCAGAACCGGTGCAAGCCACCGGCGGGTACATTATCCCACCGCCTGAATACTTCTCACGGCTCCAACGCATTCTGAACGAACGCAAGATTCTCCTGGTGGACGACGAAATCCAGATGGGGTTTTTCCGAACGGGAAAATTTTGGGCGATCGAGCATTTTGGGGTGACGCCGAGCATCGTTGTCTTTGGCAAGGCCATGACGAACGGCTTGAATCCCATCTCAGGGCTCTGGGCGCAGGAGGGCCTTATTTCACCCAAGAAATTCCCGCCGGGGTCCACCCATTCAACCTTTTCATCCAATCCGCTCGGCACAACCGCGGCATTAGCCACCCTTCAGTGGATCGAGCAGCACGATTACGAGCAGAAGGTCGCCCAGTCAGGCGCCTATTTTCTGCAGCAACTCGAAAGGCTCAAACAGCGTCATGACACGATCGGAGACGTGTCAGGGCTCGGCTTGGCCCTGCGCATCGAAGTGACGAAACCCGACCGGTTTACGCCGGATAAAGCGCTTGCGGACCGGATCTTCGAAGCGGGGCTGGCCGGTGGGATCCCAACATCACGAGGGGCGATGGGATTGGTCTTGGACATCGGTGGCCACTACAAAAATGTGTTCACGCTGGCGCCGTCCTTGGAGATCACCCGAGAAGAGATTGATCTTGGGATAGAACTGCTCGATCATCTCTTCACGACCTGCAGACAGGCAGAATGAAATCACATCGACCGAGACGTTCGGGGGCCCTGGAACAGATGGTGGATCGCCAGACCACGGATTTTCATCTCCACAGCGACTCGGATGTGGTGGTGTATTTGATCCATGGCGTCACCGGCACTCCAGCGGAAATGCACTATCTCGCAAAAGGATTGGCACGACAACGATGGGATGTCTATGCCACCACATTACCTGGGCACTGTACAAGAATCGGTGACCTCCTACGCACCAGCGAGCATGATTGGCGAGCTCATGTCCAGAAGCAGCTCGCGTTTGTCCGCAATCGGTATCGACAGGTGTTTGTCGCAGGGCTCAGTGCCGGCGCACTCCTCGCCCTAGGGGCGTCAACGGTTGTAGACGTGGATGGCCTCGGGGTGCTGTCGCCCACATTTGTGTATGATGGCTGGAATACCCCCTGGTCGCATGCCCTTCTCCCCGCTGCGATGAAGCTGGTGCCGCTATCGCTCCAGCAGTTTGTGTTCCATCTCGATGGGCCACCCTTTGGGATCAAGGACGAAGCGCTCCAAACGAGAGTACGTGCCGCCTACAGCTTGCGCACCATTCTCCGCGAAGCGGTTCATGATTGGTGGGGACACCGCCGTCGCGAGAACGGCAAGGGTCGGCATGTCCCCTCGGCAGCCTCGAAAGGCTATCCCATCTTCCCGTTGAGAACCCTCACAGAGATTGACCGGTTAATCACCGGCGTCCGGTCACGCCTGGGAGAGGTCAACGCCCCGACGATGATTGTGCAATCTCGAGAAGATGATATGACCAGTTCTAGAAATGCCATCCTGGTCCAGGACGAAATCAGCTCGAAAGAGAAACGCCTGATCTTACTGGACGATTGTTATCATGTGATCACCGTGGACAAGCAGAAACACGTGGTCCTCTCTCATTTGATCGACTTTTTTGGACTCCAGATAGCCAAGAACAATTTCCCCCGTCAGGATCCTTGGCGCCCGCGGTCCATCTGAGCAGGTCGCGTTGCGGGTCCAAGGCTACCGGTCTCACCCCTCTTGCCAGTCTTGTCTCGTGACTCGTACCATCGCCTTGGCACCGGTGCGTCACCCCTTGGCGGGCCTCCGTGCAAGGTCGGCCAAGATCGCTTTCCGCGCTGGCCTCATTCCCATGTGCCCATCGGCCGTCTCTCTCCCCATCGCATGGGGCAAACGGGCTTCATCTCGCTTGGTCGGGAGCGACGTCAACTCACTACGCGAGCAGTAGGGAGACAGCCGGCGGACCAGCCAATGCCCATGCACTCGTATCAACGGGTTGGGACAGCGGATGGCGTAATGTAAGGCGGATTGATAGAAAATCTCGGATACGTGGCGACCATTGTCTACCCAGCAGCAAGCCGACAGCCAAGACCGCTAGATCGGCTTTGATTACCGGAGTGCGGGCCGCCAGCCATTGTTCAAACTGGCGCGTGACGATGACGATCTTCATCGGCCTCCTTCTGCTAACGAAAGAAGCGTGAGTATGGCGCAGGGTTCAGGCCGACCGGTGAGTCTTTGCATGGCACCTGCCTCCTGCAGGATCAGCTGGCAGCCGATGGATGCTCGTTGAGGAAAAGTCCTCGGATATGCTGAGCCGAACGTCGCTGTTGCGAGCGCCCCTGATGCTCACCAATCTTCCCGCAGTTTCACGTGTCGAGCAATCCTCCGAGATTGGGATCGGCATAGACCCCAAAGGCGACCGTGATAATCCGGCGCGTGCCATCGTGACGCTCCATGGCAGAGACGACTGACATGTCTTCCGGATCGCTCCCCCCTCCGAAGCGGTAGTGTTCCACGATAGTCAGTTCGTCCGCCGTAAAGGTTCGCCCACTATCGACTTCCCCAATTGTTCGGTTAGTCCCTCCGGATTTCGACCGTCTTTACTTGGAAGGTGAACACATACCGAAACGTCTCAAGACCTACTCGCAGGGGAAGCAGGACTCGATACGTCAATCCCTGGAGGGCTACGGCAGCCTGGTGATCACAGTACAATCCGTTCGTGCAGGGGAAGAGAGGCGACAGGGTCCAACCAGTGCTGCCCACTGGTGCATTCTCGACCGGAAGAAGGAAATCGGCGAGTCGATCGTTGCTCAGCACCATGGCCGGCGCCTGCGAATCTCCCGAGTTCCAAGGCCGTACGTTTGAATGCAAGACCCGGTGAGTCCTCCCCGATACATCGACATAGGCCGCGTCATCCCAGGAAAGGGTGATCGCGTGCTCACCCTTGTTGAGCAGCACAAAGGGGAGCCGTCCTTCTGGCGGGAGCCAGATGAGTTTCACCAATTGGTCTTCTGCCATATTCATGGAGCCAGTGGAGGAAGCCGCATGAGTGATCACCATCGCTCCATATCGCTCTTTCACGTGAGCAGGACGCTCGATGGCGCCCAACACGATCTCGTAATGGGCGTGCAAGCGTGGCGTACCCACGGATGGTGGTTTCACCCCTTCCCATGGAATCGCCTGGTCGGCCGGACGGCCAACACACCCATAATGCAACACGGGTGCGCTCAGGGTAAGACCGGCGAACAGGAGCACTATGAATCGACTGGGCATGTCCTTCCTCGCTGTGCCAAAGACCTACGAATATTCCCATCCGGAGGCCTTGGCGACCGATGCTTTACTGATGGGGCGGTCCCCACGCAAAGTTCTCGATCCTCCATTGGTTACCTTCCTTCACCAACACGAACGTGGCCTCACTCACGTCGAGGCCGTAGCCTTCGAGCACGCCGCCAATCGTGGCAGTGTTGCCGTTCACGCTCCGTGACGAAAACGTGCTCACACGCGTTTCCATGACAACGGGGTTGTATTGAATCAGGGCGACAAATTCATCGAAGGACCATGTGGCCTTCGCGGTGGAGGACAAATAGTCGTAAGCTTGCGGATACATTCCCTCATCGATTGCGCGGAGCTGGGCGCGAATCACTCCGACCGGCTGCACCGTTCGGACCCACCAATGTCCGACGCCGAGTGCTCCGAGCATCACGATGACCGCGATTGTCAATTGCATGTGCCCTCTCGTGATCCGTGGCCCAGCCTGCGATCCATGACCTGTTGAGGTTCCGGTTGTAGACATGGTTCGGTGCACCCTCCCGGTCTGTGATCTTGAGCCCCTCTTCCGCGAGGGCGTGGGTCGGCATGAGGTGGGCCGCACATCCCGAGCGCCTGTCCCATCAGGGCCTCATCCAACTGTCCCATGACCGGAAGACAAACCGGAATGAGTGTCAAGCAGGAGCAACAGCTCGAGCACTGCGAGAAACAGCAGGACTGCCGTGAATCTGAGCGCTCACTGATCCCGAAGCAGGAGGTGAGCCATGACGATGGCTCGTCGGAGCATGTCATGAACGCTCTGCGCTCCTCACACATCCACATATCCTGACGATCAGCATGGGAACCGCACCTCGCTCCTCACCGAGCAATGACCGATGGGTACTGGGACTCCCTCACCCTATGGGCATCCACCAAAAGCAAGGCCATGAGCCATCAATTCTCATGCGTGTTCACCTCCTTTCCACTCATCCTGTGAGCCACCTCCGGCCGCGTGCGAAGCTGAGCCAACGTGAACCCTTGAGCATTCAAGGACTCCGCCATCTCCCGCATCGCTCGGGCTAAGTTGACGCGCAATTGCAGTTCTTTCTTGCTCCGCTCCGACTCGGGAAGTTGTTGAAGGTCGCCCTTGGCGTAGACGGCCTCTTCCATGCGCTGCCAGACGGGGTACCCACTGGCGGTGTCAAAGACTCTCGCTTCGATGCGGACGGGACGGAAGGCGATACCGAACAGGTACCCTCCTCCCAGAAAGATGGCAGAGTTCGTCAGGACTTCGACTCCCACATTGGCCAGGATGAGGGCCGGGTTCCAGGCGGTCGCCAGACCGAGTGCGACGGTTTCCGCCGAGACATCCGCGAAGGCCCCGGCCACCAGCCACTGCCAACGGATGTGGCCATAGTCCAAGATGGTGCCCGCTACGACCAAGCCGGCGCCGAGCCGGCGTCGGAATTCGGCGAGGTGTTCGGCGGTCGGGAGGGCTCCAGGGGACAGCCCTAATTCCGCCGCAAGGGCATCGCTCTCCTCGCTCGACACGAAACGGAACTGGTGGCTGGTGGCCAGTCCGCTCAGCAACAACCAGCGAGCCTCGGTTTGGATTTCTTGACGTGCTTCCGCCACTTGCCGCGCTTCCTCGTCTGCCGACAGAGTCTCATCCACACTCTTCACCGCCGACAACCTGGTCATCTCGATGTCGAATCCAAACGGCAACAGGACGACTACGGCTCGCTTCTCCATCGCGATTTCCGAGAGGCCGCGTGACTGCCCCCCCGCACATCCAGCGCACACCCCACCCAACAAGCAACATCCCATGAAGCGCAGACAACGAACGAGACTGAGCAATCGCATAGGACCTCTTAGACCGATCGGGAGTCGCGGATGACCTCTCAACACGCCGCAAGGGACAGGCGTGACGAGCGAGAGGTCAGGACTGCGATGGCAAGGGGATCAAATGCGGTAGACGGAGAGGTGTTGGTGGAGACGGAGCGCGGAATGGTTGGGCGCGGGAATCCAGTCTGACAGGGACAAGGAGGCTGGTAGAATGGGAAGGGGCGACGTGAGAGCAGTGAGGGTTGCAGTCACCGTGCTGATCATCCGCCCTTCAAAAGTGGGCACATCGGGTTTGAGGGTGTGGACAAGCTGCATGAGCGCCGCTTCATCCTGGCTACTCGTCTCGACGATGACATTCAATTCTTCTGCGAATGCCAGACTGCCGAAGAACAGCCACAGCGACAACAAGCTCCAGATAACTCCTCTCACAGTTGGCCTACTACGAGTGAACATTTGGGAAATGGTAGTGCCACGCCAACGAGGAGTCAAGCATCCGGCATCTAATTTCCCCCACGCCAGCGGAGCCGTCCTCTTTCTCTCATTCCACCTGCCGTGCTGGAAGCCTCGTCACTCTCGAACCGTGGTGCAGGACCTGCTAGACTCGTCGACGTGGAGGGCCCCTGATGGCGAAGGACGAAGAGATCCGGGCGGACGACCTGCCGCTGGAGCTGGCGACCACCAAGGAGTGGGCCGCCGCCCTGGACCGCATTCTCCCCTCCGACGCCGGCCTCGACGCGATTCTGCAAGCGGTCGAAGAACACCTGATCACCCGCGCCTTGACCCAGGCGCACGGGGTGCAGGCGCGGGCCGCCGATCAGCTCAAGACCAGCCGGAGTCTGCTGCAATACAAATTGAAACGCCGCCAGGAATTTCAGTAGGTCTCACCTCTTTTATCAAATCGTTTCCGTCAAAGCTTTTTGACATCGATTCAAAACTTTTAACCTGTTCTGCTGAGTCCTCCTGCTCTCCTCGCCAAGGGGCGCCCATTCATTGAATGTCGCTGAACGGGATGTGGGATCTCCGTTGGTCTAATTTGTGCTTTGCCATCAGATAAATTTTTCTCCCGCGCGTCGGGAGCCTATTGCGGCGAGAGCCTTGGAGACTCGCTTGTCCATGACTACACAGCTGATTCCAGCCTGCCTGATTGTCTTATGTATCCTCGTGACCATGAACCACGCCACAGCAGACTCGAGGGGCCAGCTGCTCACCCTCCTCGCGGAATATGAAGAGACCAAAGAGGACCTTCTGGTAGAACTGGCCAACGCCGACAGGGCGAGAAAGCAAGGGCGTACCACCGATACCCAATCGATTCAGCAACTCTCGACGGAAAGTCTTCAACTGCTGCGGGACGCCAATGTCCTCTATGGCGAAGGGAAGACTCAGGCACAACACCGTCCCGATCTGGTCAGCGAATTACCGGCTCTGTACGCACTCAAGATCGCCTGCGATGCGCTCTATCAAACCGGTTCAAGTGAGCTTGAATACGAGCGCCGTCCCAAATCAGCCTTCATTTTAAATGTTCGGCTTAAATACGAAGACCTCTTGAGAACCGCGGATATGGAATTGAAACGGACACTGGCTCAACTGCATCTCTCGGTGCCGCCTGGAAGTCGAGAGGCTCAACAATGAAAGGGGATTCCTCGCATCCGTAGGCGGCAGACGCGGCCATCGATGGCAGCACACACGAGTAGCACGATCGAGCAGCGATTATTCAGAACTGCTACGATACGGATGATTTTCTGTAGGTGAGGTGGCGAAAACGCGATGTCTACTCAGCGCCTGCATCGATACAGCCATTCCGTTTTTAATCGTCGTGCGCGGAGGAACCGGATCTCTATCGTCTGCACGTGGACTGCTGCCATCATCTTTCTGGGAGTGATGTATCTGCTCTTCTGGAACTCATAGCGCGCAGGACGAATGTTGTGTGTCTGGCGATCGATGGGGCATCTCGCCAGATGGAGCTTCCAGCGACGGCATTCCCATTGCCATTACGATTCATTTCCGTCAAAGCTTTTTGACATCGGTTCAAGTTTTTTTACGCTCTCACCTCTCTACTTCTCTTCTCTCCCCTCTGTAATCGTCCATTCATTAGAAAATCGTCGAACGCGAATGACCATTGCCACTGGCCTGGTTTGTGCTTTTATCAAAATAAATTTTCCGATTCTTTTTCATGACGACATTGTCGACCTTCCAGATCATCTGCCTTGTTCCGATCATCTCCGGCTCGATCTACGCCCTCTTGTGCCTCGCGGCAATCCTGCATCTCCGCTGGAAGAAGCCCCCACAGCCGGCTCGAACGTACCGTAAGTGGCCTGCGGTGACGATTCTGAAACCGGTATGCGGACTGGAAAAAAATCTGCGCGAGAATCTCCGGAGCACCTGCCGCCAGGACTATCCGAATTTCCAAGTCGTCTTTTCCCTCCAACAGGACAACGACCCTGCCCTCCCGCTGTTGCGGGAAGTGCAGCTGGAGTTCGGCTCGGACCTTGTCACCGTCGCCATCGAGCGATCAGCAGCGGGCCCTAACGGCAAGATCGACAACCTGATCGGCGGGTTGAAACATGCCCGCCATGACCTGTTGGTGATCAGCGACAGCGACGTTCGTCTCCGGCCGGACTATCTCACCACCATCGTCGCTCCCCTGGCAGACCCCGAGGTCGGTTATGTCTGCACGCTCTACAAGGCGATCGGCGCGGACAGCTGGTACGAAACCTTGGAACTGCTGACCATCAACGCCGAGTTGACTCCCAACATGGCCTTTGCCCTGGTGACCGGCGCATCCAAGTTTTGTCTGGGTGCCTCGACGGCTCTCCGGCGATCGACCCTGGAAGAGATCGGCGGCCTCGCGAGCCTGGCGGATTATCTCGTGGAGGATTACGAGATGGGCCGGCGCATTTGGACCAGCGGAAAGCGGATGGTCATCCTGCCCTATCTCGTCGACACCGTCGTGGATCTGAAGACTCCGACTCAGTGGTGGAACCATCTTGTGTATTGGGATCAGAACAACCGGGCGGCGAGGCCTGGCGCGCTCTTTTCCACGGTGGTGATACGCCCCGTGCCCTTTGCCGTACTGTTCGCCTGCTCCACGCTCGGCTCCTGGTTCGGCCTCAGCGTGATGGCGGCGACGCTGGCGGTCCGACTCCTGTCGGCTGGAATCGTCATGCGGTGGGGATTACAGGATGAGGAAGGACCGCGCGGCCTCTGGCTGTTGCCGATCCGGGATATGGCGGCCTTGGGCTCGTGGCTGTTGGCCTTTACCAAGCGGACCACGGTCTGGCGTGATTCAAAGTTCGTCCTGACGAAGAACGGCCGTCTGATCCTGCCCGAGGATCCGGCATGAAACGACTCATCGTCACGGGGGACGACTTCGGCCTCGCCGTTCCGGTCAACGAGGCGATCGAGGCGGCGCACCGTTACGGCATTCTCACCACTGCAAGCCTCATGGTCGGAGCAGCCTCCGCCCAGGATGCGATCGACCGTGCCAAGCATCTGCCGACCTTGAAAGTCGGATTGCATCTGGTGCTGGTCGAGGGACGGCCCGTGCTTCCTCCCGCCACCGTTCCTGCACTGGTCGATGAACGTGGTGAGTTTTCTTCACGGCTGTTTCGCGCCGGCCTCAACTTTTTCTTCCGGCCCGGAATCCGGCACCAGTTGGAATGCGAAGTGCGGGCGCAGTTTCAGGCCTTTTGCGACACAGGACTCGAGCTGGACCATGTCAACGCCCACAACCACATGCATCTGCACCCCACTGTGCTCGGCCTGATCCTGAACATCGGGAAGGACTTCGGACTGCGGTCGATCCGCGTTCCCTATGAGCCGTTGATTCCGTCCCTGCGCGCATCCGGCAGGCGTTCCCTCTCCAAGATCATCTCCTGGGCGATGCTGTGGCCCTGGATGGCCCTGTTGAAACAGCGTATCAAGCTCGCGGGAATCACCTCGAACGATTATGTATTCGGCTTTCATGATACCGGCCATATGAGAACCGATCTCATCGAGCGCCTGATCCGCTCCCTCCCACAAGGCGTGACGGAAATCTATTGCCATCCCGCCAGCCGCCGCTGCCCGGAAATCGACGGCCCCATGCCGAACTACGAACACGAACAGGAATTCAACGCCCTGGTCAGCTCCGAGGTAAAGGCAGCCCTGAAGGTCTGTGGGGTGCAAACGTTTGCGTTCAGCGATCTCCAGGTGGGCCGATGGAGGACTCAATGCTCAAAGTCTTAGTGGTCATGACCATCGCCGCCGCCGCCGCCGCAATCGGCCAGATCTTCGTGCGACAGGGCATGCAGCAGGTCGGCGCGCTGGAACAGTACGCACCCCTGGCCCTCATGGGGTACTTCGGCCGGGCGCTGCTGAATCCCTATGTGGTGATCGGCACCATCCTCAATGCCCTGTTCTATTTTCTGTTTCTGGCCGCCCTCTCGTGGACGGATGTGACGGTCGTTCTGCCGATGACGGCCCTTGAGTTCGGGATGGCCGCCCTGCTGGCGGTGGTGCTGTTGAATGAAGTCGTTCCGACATTGCGTTGGGCCGGCATCCTGCTGGTCATTGTGGGAGTGATACTTATTACGGCGGCAGGAGGCGAAGCCGCCTGACGGCGATCAGGAGTCCGACCATCGACGAGAGGAGTCCCCATGTCAGTCAGCCCATCAGCGACCAGCGCGCAAGCCCGCGATCGGAAGGTGCCGGCGGCGAAGATCCAGTTCTTGCCTGAAGACCGAGCCTGGATCGCCGCACGGATCGAGGAAGTCCTGGGCACCGGCCAGTTGACGCTCGGGAAGTATGGGGCGCAATTCGAAGAGAATTTCGCTCGATTCAGCGGCACAGAATACGCGATCGCCGTCAACAGCGGAACCAGTTCGCTGGAAATCATTCTCCGCGCGCTGGGAGTGGCCGGCAAGGAGGTCTTGGTACCGACCAACACATTTTTTGCGACGGCGGCAGCTGTCGTCCATGCGGGAGGACGCCCGGTCCTCGTCGACATGGATCCGGAATCCTTCGGGTTACGGCCGGAAGATCTCGAGGATAAACTGACCCCCAAAACCGAGGGGCTGATCGTGGTGCATATCGGAGGGATCGTCTCGCGCCGGTTGCCGGAGTTACAGGAATGGGCCGGAAAGAAGGGCTTGTGGTTGGTCGAGGACGCGGCTCATGCCCACGGATCATCATTAAACGGAGTACGCGCCGGGGCCTTCGGCATCGCAAGCTCGTTCAGTTTCTATCCGACCAAAGTCATGACCTCCGCCGAAGGCGGCATGATCGTCACCAACGACGCCCACCTCGCCGCCGAAGCCCGCATCTACCGCGATCAGGGCAAGGCGAGTTTCACGCAAAACGCCCACGTCCGCATGGGTTACAATTGGCGACTGTCGGAGCCCCACGCGATCATCGGGCTGAAACACCTTGAACGGCTTCCCGCCATGATCGCGGAGAGGCAAGGGATCGCCGCGCTCTATGACGCTGAACTGCGACACTTGCGCGGCTTGAAGACCGTCCCGGTTCCCGCCGGCGGACAATGCAATTACTACAAATACCTGGTCCTGCTGAACGAGCGCCGCGACCGCAAAGCGCTGAAGACCGTCCTGCGCGATCAGTACGGCGTGTCGTTGGCCGGAGAGGTTTACGAAGAGCCGCTGCATCAACAACCGGTCTTTGCCTCCTATAGTTCCGGCCGCCTGCCTGTCGCAGAGGATTACTGTGCTCGTCATCTGTGCCTGCCGATCTTTCCCGGCATGGAGAAAATCGAGGCGGAACAGGTGATCGAAGCATTGAAAACCGTCATCGGATAACGAAACGAAAGGAGCGAGCAATCATGGCACGAGTCGTCGTCACCGGAGGGAGTGGGTTTATCGGGTCGCACGTGGTGGATGCCTTGGCCGATGCCGGACATGCGGTCACCGTGATCGACCACCGCGTGCGGCCCCATCGGCAGGACGTCGCATTCGAAGATGTCGATCTCATGGACCTCTCGTCGGTCCTCGCCGCCACCAACGGCGCCGACCATATTTTCCACCTCGCCGCCGTCTCCAACGTGAATTACGCCTACAAATATCCGGTCTATTCGACCGCATTGAACGTCATGGGCACGACGCACATTCTCGAAGCAGCGCGGATTCACGGAGTCCAGCGGGTCCATCTCGCCTCGACCGTGTGGGTCTACAACGGCGCGGCCAATGGAACGCCGGCTGATGAAAGCGTTCCATTCTATCTCGAAGGCGCCGGGCATATTTACACCTCGTCGAAGATGGCGGCCGAAATGCTCTGCCATAATTATCACCAACTCTACCACGTTCCCTTCACCATCCTCCGGTACGGCATTCCATACGGACCGCGCATGCGCGACGAACTTCTGATCCCCATCTTCATCAAGAAGGCCCTCACCGGCCAGCCTCTGACGATCTCCGGCAAGGGTGAGCAATACCGCAATTTCGTTTTCGTGCGGGATATGGCCGAGGCCCATGTGTTGGCGATGAAAGAGAATGGAGTCAATCAGACGTACAACCTTGAGGGAACCAGGAAGGTCACGGTCTTGGAAGTTGCGGAAGGAATCAAGAAGATTCTCGGCGACCAGGTGCAGCTGGAATTTGTCCCGGCCAGGCCCGGTGACTTCAGCGGAAAAGAGGTGACCGCCAATAAAGCGCGCCGTGAACTTGATTGGTATCCCACAGTGTCGTTCGAGGACGGGTTGCAGCGTACCATCGATTGGTTCCGCCGGAAGTGGGTCTGTTAGGGCCTGCCGGCGGCGGCACTCCCAACTCGCACGGAAACATTGGGGCCATGGTGCGTCATCAACACATGGCTGTGTGGGACGTCCTGATCTTTTGGGGCGTTGTGTTTCTCCTGATTCAACAGGCGGAGCGCCTGTTTCTCACCGCAGAGGTGATGGCTGCCGATCCACCGACCGCAGGGCTTCTGGTCAACACCTTCGCGGCGGGGTTGGGGAACGACCTCTCCGTCGCAGTCGGCGGGCTGGGGATTGCGGCATTCTTGGCGGGACTCCTCACAGGTCTGCTCCTGCCGACGCGATCCGACAGAACCAGCAACGGCTTGCTGAACCTCTACTCACGATGTCTGGCTGTCTGGTCTTTCCTCATCGCGGTCTGCCTTCTGGCAGTCTCAACCGCCGATATCTCGTATTACAGCTACAACCACCGACATCTCGACTTCGTCTTCTTCGAGTACATCGATGAGCTGCTCCATACTACAAGCCCGGGCACCACGTCACAGGCTGCTGAGCAAACTGGTGCCGAACTCGAAGATCCGATGAAATGGATCTTGCGGATCGGCGGCTTTTGGGGACTCACCGCCTTCTTCGTCTGGATCTGGAACACCAACTTTACACGCCTGGAGCATCGGCATGTCGCTGCCTGGGGTCGGTCGTATCCAGCCACGCTGCTGACGCTGTTATCGATCATGGCAGGCGGTGCCGCCGTGGGGATCACCCCGCCGTTGACGAGCGAGAACGAAACCTACTATGGCCTGTCACAGAACCCCATCGTCTTTGCGCAGCATGCCTTGCGCGATGCCTTCCTTTCCCAATGGTCGTGGATTCCCGTCGAACTTCCTGAACCGATGAATGAAGAGGAGGCTGTCGCAACTGCACGCCTCACGATCGGCGAGGGAAGGGACTTCCCCTTCTCCGACTATCCCTTCATCAGCAGAGGCAATGGGACAGGAGCGTCATATTTCGACCGGCCTGTCAACATTGTGTTGATCTTTGTCGAAGGGCTCGACCGTCGGTACCTTGGTCGGTCCCACCCGATCGCAAGCCCATCCCTTACAGCCGGACCACAATCCTCGACGACTCACGCCGTTCACCTCACGCCGTTCCTCGATCGCCTGAAGGAAGAAAGCCTGTACTTTTCACACTTCTTCAGCAACGGAGTACAGACCACACGTGGCTTGTTCTCGACGTTCTGTTCGACCATTCCCCGTCAAGGCACGGCCGTGATCAAAACGAGGAACACCCATAACTATCTCTGTTTACCCTCCTTGCTTGGAAAGGCCGGCTACGAGACGGAAATGGTCGTCAGCTTGGACCAGGACCTACCGGGACTCAAGCCGTTCCTTCAGCGCAACGGGATCGAGCGCTATTTCGGAGAGCGGGACGTTCCGGCGCAGGCAGAACGTCTGGGCGTCGGACTGACGGACGGAGCCCTCTTGGAGATGTTGGAGGCCAGGCTGGAAGTCCTACAGAAGTCTCACGGGCCGTTTTTTCTGTCTGTCCTGACGTCGGGAATGCACCATCCCTTTGCGGTTCCATCCGATCACTCCGAGGTTCGAATGCTTCAGTCGGAACCGGACGGGTACCTGGCCGCTCTGCGATACTTCGACCTGCAGTTGGAACAGTCCTTTGCGAGGCTTCGCACACGAGACCTGCTCAACAACACCATCGTTCTGATTCTCGGTGACCACGGACGCCACGAAACGGAGGGACGAACGGACCTGGAACGACAGGTCGGGCATTTCATGTCGCCCCTGTTCATCTGGCTCGATGACTCGTTGCGGCAGTCCCGCACATTCCGCCCCCGTTCCGTCGAACAGGTTGCGAGCCAGGTCGATGTCGCTCCGACCATCCTGGCCGTGAACGGGCTGACGCCGCCGTTGTCTCCCTTCGTCGGACGCGACCTCAGCTGTCTGTTCTCCGGCCCCTGCCTCGACGACAATCGCGCCTATTTGAGCAGCGTCTACGATGATCTGATCGGCTTGGCCGACCACAACGGGATTTGGCTCTATTCGTTCCGTCGCGGCCTGTTGACCAGTGCCGACCTTGACCTGCGTGAAGGAGCCGGCCGTCCGGCAGGGCTGGATCCGCATGCCCCTCCACCTGTCCGCGCGATGGCAGGGTTGTATCTGGCCTCCAACTTCGCGATCGAACACAATCGGGTTTGGTTCCCGCACGGAGTCGCAGAGCAGCTCCGAAATCTCCCGCCGCCGCAGGATCCTGGGATCGCGGCTCATCCTGGATCTCAACATTGACAGTAACGCAATGGCTATGGCTTGTATGGCTCTTTCAGGACGGCGGCCTTCTCTTGCCCGGTCGTCGATCAGTCTGTCCGATCGCACGAAGATGAACGGATGACAGCGCACACGGTATGCTAGTTCGATCGGCTTGGTTGCTGTGGGTTGTGCTCCTCGTTCCGAGCCTTTTATTCGGTCAAGAGACGATCACGGTGGAATCCCCCGGCGAGAAAACCCACAAGTCTCAACCGAGCAAGGATCTCCAAATTCAGGAAACGGAAGGTGAACGGGCCGAGACGAAACAGTTCGAGGCGAAAGAAGAGGCCCTGAAGTCGCTCTTCGAACAAAAAGGCTACACCGTCATTCCATTACCGGCGTTCACCTACAATCGAAACGAGCGCTACTGGGTCGGCGGGCTGATGCCGATTCTGAAGTCCAATCCCAAGGGTGAAGTGACCGATATTTTCGCCCCCCAATACCTCCACAACCCCAGCATCGGAGAAACGGTTTCCCTGAACTACTTCGGCTATCCGTCGGACACCGAACAATACAGTGCCGTGGCTTCATACTCGACGAAGATCCAGCGAGACATCGATCTCAATTACAAAAACGTGGCGGCGGGCGGCGGGCGATACATTCTGGCCGCTCAGGCAACCTGGTTCAAAAACGCCTTCCGAAGGTTTTTCGGCCTCGGCAACCAAGCGCCGGAAAGCCATGAAACCAACTACACCTCGCGCGAAACCCTGATCCAACTCACGGCCGGCATCAATCTGAATCCCGATCTCGCCGTCCTCTGGAGCGAACGTTTTCACGATGTCCGTGTGGAACAGGGGGCGGTCGAGTCCCTTCCCCAGACGAAATCGGAATTTCCCCACCTCACCGGTATCGAGGGGGCGCAGGTGTTCGGACATAAATTGGCCTTGCGGTACGACACCAGGGACAAACAGTTGGTGACGACCCGCGGGACCTATATCATCGGTTCGGTGGAGCTGAGCCAGAACCTGGAGCGACACGATCCCAACCGCTGGGTGCGAACCGAAATCGACGCGCGACACTTCATTCCACACTTCGGCGATCGCATGATTTTCGTGGCCCGGTTTCTGGCCGATGCGGTCAACGGAAAAAAGGTCCCGTTTTACGAAAGGCCCACGCTGGGAGGCGAGACGACGCTCCGGGCGTTCGGGCAAAGCCGGTTCATCGATGACACCCTGCTGCTGGTGAACTTCGAGGAACGGTTCAGGTTCCTGCATAAGAACATGTACGACCATGAGTTGGATTTTGAAGTCGCGCCGTTCGTCGATATCGGGCGGGTCATGGGGAAATTCAACTTCCACAAGCTCTCCGATCCCCAGGTGAACCCGGGCCTCGGCATCCGCGTGATCGCGCAACCCAACGTCGTCGGCCGCCTGGATCTCGCCTACGGCAAAGACGGCGCCAATGTATTTGTCGGTCTTGACTATCCATTTTGACGGCTGCGAGGAGTTGCACCGTGCGCCGTTTCACCCTATCCCGCGAGAGACGAACGTGGAAGATGACGACTCTCGTGACGGCGGTGCTCTTGGCAGGCACGTTGCAGGCAGGCTGTGCGGTCGCGCTCTTGAACGCTTCCGCCGCGGGCGATGTGGACAAGGCCCGTCGTCTCATGAACAGCGGGCATGGTGCCGATGAACGATTTCCCCTGGTCGGCACCAGTCCCCTCATGCTGGCGGCGGGCCACGGACAGGTCGACATGCTGAGTGTCCTGATCGAGGCAGGCGCCGACGTCAACGCGACGGACTTCACCGGCTGGACCGCCCTCCACGCGGCGGCCTTTCAAGGGGACCGCCGGAGCGTCCAGTTGCTCCTAGAACATGACGCCATCCCCTCCAAGAGCCGTTGGTTTCTCCAGAGCCCCGCGGAGATCGCAGAGACCTTAGGCCATCACGACCTGGTTCCCCTGCTCCGCCGGAACGAGAACCAACCAGCCCAGGTCATGCCGACCGCCCCAGAAGGAACGGACTAGATGCGGGTCTATACCTCTTTGTCCGCTTTCCCGAAGTTCTGAAGCAGGACTCCCATCAAGCGACCAATACTTGACCGGTGGTATAGGCCTCGGAAAATCGGTCGAGACCGTTGGTCCCGCCGTTCACCAAACGACGAGCGGTCTTGAGATCACCTTCCAACAGCGCCTCCTGAATCGGCTGCTGCTTGTCCTTGAGGAATGCCGCCAACAGCTTGGCGGCGGTATCTGGATCGCTCGCCAGTTCCGGGTTGCTCAGCAATCGATCGCCGAGACCGATCACCGCCCCATATTTGCCATAGTTGAAGCGCCCTGTCAGCTGAACATACCCTCGTCCACGATATTGTTCGCCGTCCGGAGGGCCCTGGTTACCCAGGTCCTTGCGATAATCGTAGAGGTCGAAAGGATGGCCATTAGGCGACGTGTTATAGCGTGATCGGCCTTCCGCGATAGGCTCGAAACTTTCCGTCTCTGCCCGAATGGTCGCAAGCGCAACGAGCACCATCGGTTTGTCCGTCAGCTCACGCTCCACGAGGGAATGCAGAACAGGCGGCAGATTCGCCTTGATGTTGCCGATCTGTGTATGGGGGAACATTTCCGACACCACCGTGACGGTTACGCCGGGGACCGCGCTCACCACATCCGCCGGTTCCGCCAGTCCCAACACCGCAAGCGTGCGCAGGCCGGCGACGCCGTCCGAAAGGAGCCGTTCGCTTTTCTGGAATGCGAGCACCGCCGCTTCCGTTCCACGTCCGAACTGGCCATCGATGTTGCCGGGATCGAAGCCCCGTTCCTTGAGGGTTTGTTGAAGCGTCACGACATCAGGACCGCTCGAACCGATCTGCAAAACTGTCATGGCTTGGCCTCCTCCACCGTGAAACGGTCAGAGATTCAAGATTTTTTTCACTCGGCCAAGGTTTCCGCACCGGGTGATCCGCAGCCTTTCTTGCCTGTCACGGCGCCTTCTCGATGACGCGATACCCGAACGCTGTGAGCTTGGCCAAATACTCGGCCAAGCTCCGTGAGCCGGTAAGCACCTGGAGCAACAGCTGTTCGTGCGCGGGGACATAGGCCGTGGCGGATAGGAACGGATGCATTCTCGGCCCAGTTCCAGGCGGCGGCGGAGGAGCCATCTTGCTGATCAGCGGACCTGGGCGGTCCGTCACGTCCAGCACCACCTGATCACCCTTGAACACGAGATATCGCTTTGAGCAGATCTCCATGATTCCCGCCGCTCTACTTCCTACTTGAAAACAGTCGTCAGTAACCGATACATCGCCGGGTCGTTTTTGCGTAACCACTCACGGTTGTACATGGCCTCATCCGCCGCTGTCTCTGTATAGGGTCGTCCAAAATACGCGGCCGTGCTTTGTGCAAAGTATTCGCCGGAGCCGGAACTTGTGTACCAATCCGGGCTCAACCATGGCCCGCCGGCCTTCTTTCGTTCCGCGTAATCCTTTTCAAGCTGGATCTTCTGCTCTTTGGTCAAGGCGAATTGCTCCACGATATGTCCGGTCTCATGCCCGGCGACAAAACCGGTCCCATATCCTTCCTTGCGCGTTCCCTTCCGCTTCCCGATTGCAGCACCGGCAATTGCGCCTGCCAGGCCGCCGAGGAGACCTCCGACCAAGGCTCCCACCGGCCCCCCCAGAGATCCGATCGCAGCACCAAGCGCTGCACCGGCAAGTCCACCTAGAACCGCCCCGGCAACGTTGCCCGTCGAACCTTGCGCGCTCGGGATCGCGATCAATTCTTCTTCGGCGACGGCATATCTGATGGTGTTCCCGACCCGCATCCCCCCCGCGCCGCGAAGGTCGTCGTATAAGCGTCCGTCGAAGGTTTTCGTGCCCTTGAGCGACGCGTACTCAGGCAGGTCCGTCAACTTCTTATCATGGGGAATCAGGTGCAACTCGACGGTCAACCCCTTAATCTGAGCGAGATTGCCCGGCCGCAGGGCACCGAGAATCTCCGCCATCCTCTCATGGGCGACCTTGACCGCGGCAGGCGAAGCGCCGTGGTCGATCACCCTGAAGGACGGAGTCTCAGACCCAGCGCTCCCCTTACCGGTGTCTCGCTGGATCCTTCTGGGCACTGAGGTTACGTGAGGAGCGATGCCGCTTCGAGAGAGGTGCTGAGCTACAGCTTCAGCCTCACCCTCTGCGGCATCCTGAGGACTGCTGAGCGATTCCTTCTGGATCTGTGTCAAGCGAACAGAGGTGTTTTGCTGGACCACATGGGCCAGCTCATGGCTCAGCAACCGCCGTCCCGCACTCGTTCCCGGTGCATAGTGGCCGGCCCCGAACACGACGTCGTTCCCCACCGTGTACGCCGACGCTTCCACCGTACGTGCCGACTCTGCCGCTTTCGCATCCGTATGCACCCGCACCTGGCTGAAATCACATCCGAACCGTGATTCCATGAACGCAAGAGTAGACCGATCCAGCGGCCGGCCCGGCGAACGCAGCACCTCTTCCACTAGCGACAGGGGAATCTGCGGTTGGCGGGGCGTTTCCTCCTTACGCATGATCGGCGTCGCTTCGCCTTCCGCAGGAGCCGGCGGGCTGATCGGCGAAACTGTCGGGGGATGAAGGTGAAACTCTTCGCCGCCCAGGCGCCGTTGTCGCCGAGCCTTGAAGTAATTGTCCCACGTCACCTTCCACGCATCCTGCGCGAGCGAGTCGAGGCGAAGCACAGGCTTCAGCGCGGCATCGCCGGTTTGCTGCGGAATCCGCAGCCTGGAAGAGGCCCATTGTTGAATGGCCGCTTCCTCCTCCTTGGCCTCTACATCCTGCGGCGAACCGGGCCTGTACTTGAGGCCTCGCTTGAACTTTTCCTGATCTGCGGCAATACGGGCCGTCTCGGCTCTGTATTGCTCGCTTTCCCTGTGGGCCTGCTTCTTTGCCTGGCCTGATCCTGGCGTAAAGGTCAGCGTCAGAAACACCTTGGTTGGATGGCGGACCGGTCCCTCGTAAGTCAATGTTCCCTTCAAACCTGGTGCGAGCCAATCCAAAGGAATGTCCGGTAGCTGTGTCGGCAGTTCCGCATCGGCTGCAATGATCCCTGCCAAGGCTCCGCCCAACGCTGTACCAGCAATTACCTTTCCTTCCAGCGTCGAGACAAAGTCCTTGCCAAGCTGGGTGGCTTTTTCCTCGAGATCTTTTCCCGCGGCGGTCTTCCGCAATGCCTCGCCGGTCTTCTGTGCCGCCTCTTTGAGCTTGTCGGAAGCGGATGGTTCCTTGCCGGTCGGCAGGCCGCCTGCGTCTGCCGGTAACCGCCCGCTCTCAGGAGGTGGAGTGACTGATTCCTGGCGGTCGAAGGATGGACTGTCCACATCGTCGCGTTGTATGGATGGAACGGCGGTGAGTGGCGCGGACAGGACCCGTTCCCCTCGGACCACACGTTCCGCCGCACGATCAGCCTCTTGTTCGTAGAGGTCGCCCGGCTGGCTGATCTGTGGCTTGGCTTGAATGGATCGGCTCCTGAGCAGACGCCCGACCGCTTGGTTCCCGATGGCACGCTGAAGCTTAAAGGTGGGATGGAGAGGTGCCGGTGAGCAAGAAGGTCGCCCATCTGCCTCAGACACACAACGGGACCGATCCGGCCAAGCCGACACACTAGTTGTTTCCAGAGAATGAAGAGGACTTGCCTGCGCTGCCTGCTTGGGTGCCGAAGGAACGCTGCGGGCCCCGGACTCAGCAGTCTTGGTGGAAGATCGTTGCATGGGCGCCGCCTTCTGAAACCCTAGTGCGTGGTGCCCCTTTGCTCTTTGGCCACATACGATGGAGCCTTCTTGAGAAATTCATCGATGTCGGCTTTCGACCAACTGGGCGGATAGAGCGTGGATTCCTCGTAATCCCAGTATTCAATGGCGCCGACAGTGCCGGACTTTCTGTACAGATCGCGGTCTCTGTGCGGAATGGGCAACTCATAGATGCGCCTCCAATCCACACCGATGGCGGTGAGCCTATCGCGGACCTTGGTCGGGACGTTGTGGAGCCAGAGGTTCTTCTCTTCGCTTTCGAACCCCGGGTGATGGGGGCTTTCGACATGGAAGATATCGCGGGAATACCAGGCCCCCCGATCCTTGAGGTAGAGGTTGTACAGGTTCCGTTCGGTGTTCTTGCTCACCTGATTGAGGTCGGTTCCTTCAGGCATGTTGGCCTGTTTCCTCACGACATCCTGCCAGGCCTCCGTGCTTTTACTCGCCACAGCTTTTTTGAAATCGTCAGATGTCATGATGGTATTCGACCGTGGAATGACCTCCTTGTCCATTTTGCTTCGACTGTCGTTGAAGCCTTTCAAGAAATCCTGATAGATGGCGTCTACCCGATCAGCCTCTGCCTTGTCCGCGTGGGACTGCACGAGGCTGCCGATCGTCCCGATCGCCACCCCGATCAGACCGACCGTCACGGCGACCGGCGGCGCGCCGAACGAACCCAACGCCCAGGTGACGTTGCCGGCCAGCCCTAGCCAGAAGCCCACCGACGTCTCTTCCTTCACGATATCCTTGAAGTTTCCCAAGGCCTGAGTCGCTCCCGTATGCCAATTGTCGATCTGGTTGTACATCCAAGCCTGAACCACCCCGTCCGTCGGCACTTTCCAATCAGGCTCTCCTCCCGGCGGCGCTCGATGCAATGTCCCGCTCCCCGTCGCCGATCTCGCTTGTACGACGTGCGCGAGTTCATGCGCCAACAGCCGGCGGCCTTCGGGAGACGCAGGCGCGTAGCGGCCCCTATCGAAATGGAGATGGTGACCGAGTGTGAACGCCTGTGCGCCGATGCTCCTCGCCGATTCCGCAGATTCGGCATCGGTATGCACGCGCACCCGGCTCAAGTCACGGCCGAAACGCGGCTCCATATAGGCGCGGGTCGACTCGTCGAGCGGTTGGCCGGAGGAATGCAGAGCGTTTTCGACCAGGGGAGACATATTTTTGGATTCGTCTGTCATCGCGCCGTCACGTTGGGTGGACCCAACCGCCACGGAAGAAACGGGCCCGGCCTCTTGTCCATGAGCCACGCGTTCGGCGATACGATCCGCCTCGACTTCGTCCGGATCTCCGGCCTCACTGACGCGCAGCTTCGGCTTGGCTCTTCCGGCTTCCAGCATCTGCGAGAGGGCCTGATTTCCCACAGCCCTTTGCACGTGAGACAGGAGATTCGGAACGGAACCGGCCTTACCGCTCGGGTGATGTGAGCGGCGGACTTTCTCTTCTACCTGCCCTGGGTCCCGCTCCGGTTCCTTTTTTCTCATCGATTATCCTTCAATAGGCGTTCCTGTTTTCTTGGACTTGGTCGCAGTCGCGCGGCCGCCTTTCTGAACAAACGTCGGCGCCTTCTGCGGAGACAATACAGGACCCACGACCGTGATCGCATTGGCGACCAACGCTGTGCTGCAGTCCGGATTCACGACGATCAACGTACGGTTGCCTGCGCCCGCCGTCGCGGTCGCCTGCACATTCAACAGGACGGGATTGCCGGGAGTCCACTTGGTCTGGTCCGTCGTATTCTTGACCACAATGCTGTCTCCGAACGTATAGGTCGCCTTCACATCCAGGTTCTTGCCCGTCACCGCGACGGCCGTCGGCGTCGTTGCCCCGGCGTTCACCGGAATGGGCTGTCCGGCAGGGGTCTTTCCGTTCGGGTCCGACACAGCAAGGTTGCTGAGCGTGGCCGAACATTGCCACCAGAACGAAGAGAACGACAGGACCAGGCGGCGACAGGAACAATTGTCGATCTGCGCGATCGTCCCGTCGGCGTTGACCGTGACGGCAGCCAACCCGACCCAGGGGCCGCAGGAACAATCAGGACAGGCCGGCGTGTCGCCGGTCGTGAGTTGATCGAAGGTCGGGGCCGGCTGATTCGGGTCCGGCTGATTACAGGCAGGGCACTTCGTCAACACGCCGATCTGATACCCATCGTGCCAGCGTGAATATTCGCAGGAGGAATCGTCGCAGCCGCACCCCACCGGTTGAACTCGTACGGGCCGCGTCATGGATTGCACATATTTCACGGCGATGTAATACACCGTGGGATTGGTCGTGGTCGGCGGGGTAAACACCGGCGTGCACCAGGGGTCCGGAGCATCGATGCAGGGTTCACCGGTCACCCCGGAGACGCCCTGCGTACGGATGTCGATGGTACGCGGACAATCGAGGATGATCTCGTCGCCGTAGGGTCCGAGCAGGTACCCCGGCTGAACCTGCACGAGCCAGGGTGAATAGGACAGGGTGCCGTCATCGTTCACGGCCTGAACCGGGCAGACCAGCGCGCCGCAGACCACGCCCCACCCATGCAGAAGCCGGTTGTGACGGCGAAGGCGGTCGCGGAAATAATCTTGTTCGAGGGTCAGGTCCGCAGGGGTGATGAGTTGCCGAGGATAGTAGCGGGGAAGTTCCGCGATGGATGGCGGGCAGGACGACGATGTGGACTGACCGCCGCAGCAGGATGAATTCGTTTTCATGTCATGCTCCTTCGCTAGCTCACGGTTTTCTGGGCGAGGCAGAGCCAGGACCCTGCTTCATCGCCAACAGCATTTCGTACAACGTGTCGAGGCTGTACACGACCGGGCGTATCGTGACGTCGATATTGGTCTGGTCGTAGGTCTGCCCCGCTTCCGGGACGAGAATGTTCGCCAGAGGAATACAACAGTCCGGACAGGGATCGGTCGGAGAGAGGCCGGTCACGTAATTGGCCAGCGCCTGATAGTTCACGCTCCCGGAGTTGAACAGGTCGGCGATGGCGGACGTGGTTCTGGCCGGCGCGAGTTTGCCCTCGACCAGCTGGACGCTATAACGCTCGCGAATCGCACCGGGCGAGCACATCGCCGCCGTATCACAATCACCGGCCATGCTCGGCGACGGATCGGTGAGACATTCGTGGTAGCAGAGCACGACATGGACGTACTGGCCGCAATCGCAGTTCTCCGCCGCCGTTCCGCTATTCGTGGGGCCGGTTCCTCCGCCGTTGCCTCCGGACGCGGCCGGTGGTTCTGCGGACGAACCGGTCCCGGCAGCCTCGCCCGCCGTTCCGCCCGATGGCGGTGACCCTCCCGCCGCCGGTGGAGAAGGCGGCGGGAGCGGCAACGGGATCGGACAAGAGGGCTGACAAACGATGATTTCGTGGCCGCACTTGTCGAGCGCCACACCGGGAGTGATGGAGACGTGTTTCTTATCCGCACTGAGAACCACGTTCAACCCGCAGACGACGCCGTAGCCCGATACCAGACGGTTCAACAACCAGCGCTTGGAATTGAAATAGTTCTGCTCGAGTTCGAAATGAAAGACATCCAGCAACTTACCGTAGAAATATCGGTTGCGGATCGGCGAGCAATAGTCCAAGCAGGCGGCCTGATGCTGATTCGTTGCCATGATTCTTCCTCCTCTCCGACACCAACAGGATTCACACGAGACGGACGGACGTTCCCACACGGCTTTCATCACCCAGGCGGCTCAGGGCCGCGCCGGCGAGCGCCGTTTCGGTCCCGAGTGCCTGGCCCGTTCCCAAGGCAAGGCTGCGGGGCGGTCCGCCGACGACCGTGTCGATGCCGACGCGGCCTTGCAAGCCGACGCGAAAGAGCGGGTCGATGATACAGAGCCGGTAGAGCGTGTGTGCGGGCTTTTCGCCGTCGAGGACCGCACGGATTTTGGGAAGCGCGTCCGCGGCCATGACCTGCGAACGATAGACCTCCACGCGGAATTGGTACGCCACATCGGTGAAGAGCGGTGCGCCGAAATCCTCTTCCGTGATGAGGTGCGATTGGTCGAGATCGGCGGACGTTCCGACGACGGCGCCCTGCGGCTGCGCCGGCGGAAGCATCGTCGTCCAGCCGAGAATCGAATGTCTCCCGCCCTCCCAGGATTCAGCGGGGCCCTGCTCGGACAGGCAGGCTCCGCAACAGCCGGTCGAAGGACCGGGAAGCGCCCACCAGGCGGCGTTGAGAATCGGCTCGTCGATGACCGCGGTGACGCCGGCGAACAGCCTGAGGGCTTCCCGTATCCCTTCTGGGGTGCCGCGTGTTCCGTAATAGTCGAAGATGCGGCCGATGAGGTCTCGTTGTGTGGCCTCGCTCCGGCTTTCGTCCAGGTCAAGGCCCAGGCACCCGGCCAGCCAGGGAAGAAAGTCCGCCCGGGCGGCGAACGGATCGAACAGCGCGGGAAGGGCCGCGATCTCCTGTTCGACGCCGCCGAAGAAACTCTCGCACAGCGACAGGAGACGCAGGAAAAAATCACCGCACGTGCCGTCATTGCGATAGATCGCCGGGAGATATTGATCGTACGTCGGCCAGTCGAATTCGACGCGCAGCTGGCGCAACTGCGGGGTGGCGGTGCCGTCGCCCGAAAAGAGGGCGCCGACCCAGAGGAACTTGCTTTGTCCCCCCCCGATGTAGAGATCGGTCAGATCCAGATTCGTCATGGAAGGGAAGGACCGCCAACGTTGATCGTGGAACGGATCGGCTGCGGCCGGATCTACATTGGGAACATCGTTGACCTGATCCGACACATAGGCGAACAGATCAAGGTGGGCGTGCTGGGACAACGGCGCGAGAAGTGCCAGCAGCCTGTGCCAGACGACTTTGCGCCCGGTCACGCGGATGGGCTCCTCATGCCACAGGCTCCCCACCGTGGCGAAGCCCTTGCGCCTGGCGAGGGGCAAGGGTGCCAGCGAATCACCCGGATGCACCCAGAGCTCGTCCTTGCCGTCCAGGAAGAGCGCCGCAACCGGTCCCTCGTAGCCGATGGCTTCGCCGACGAATTCGACGGGATCGTCGATGCGGAAGCGGACAATGTGACGGGCGGAGTTGTCGCCGACATAGAGCGCATCACCCGCAACCGCCAGGCCCATGGGTCGGATGAGATGTGCGTCGGGAATGACCTTCGGGTGGCCGGCAGAATCAAACAGGGGGTGTCCCGCCTCGTCGAACAGAAAAATTTGTTTGTACGATATGTCCAGCACGAAAAGCGTCGTGTTGCCTTCGCAAGCGGCAATGGCGACATCCGCCGGTTGGTGGAGCAGGCCGGAAGCGGCCACGTTCTGCGCAAAGGACGGAACGACCTCACCCAGGGGATTGAACTTTTGAACGCGCCGGTTGCCGTAGTCCACGACGTAAACGTTGCCGGCGGCATCCGCGGCCAACGTCCAGGGACTATCGAACTGCCCCGGTTGCGAACTGGGCGCCGTGCCGCCCCATATTTCAAGCAGCTGAAAATTGTCGAGATCGAAGATTTGCAGGCGATGATTGCCGCTGTCCGCGACGAACAGGACGCGGCGATTCGGCGGAATCAGCAGGCCGCGCGGACTATGCAGTTGCCCCGGCAAGCCATCTTCTCCTCCACGGACGCACGAAATGGGAGCCACGGAGGCATCGCACCCGCCGATCCGCATCAGGCGATTCGTTTCCGGCTCCGTGAAGAAGACGTTCCCCGTGCAATCCACGGTCACGCCGGTCGGCCCGGCCGGGGCTGCCGCGTTCCTTACCGCATCAGAAAGCGGTCCGGCCAGCGACGGAACTCCGGCGAGCTGCAATGTTCCATCCGGAAGGAGATCGAGACCGCTACGGCTGAAGTGAGGCCAGCGCCCCTCTCGATTCAGAAAAAAGTAATTGTTGGGACTGCTGTCGCCCATGGACGTTATCCCTCCACTCCCAGCCATGCCACATCCCACGTCAAAGGAGGCAGCGAAGGGGGAGCGCTGCCGGAGCCGTTCAACAGAGCCACGAACGGAAAGACCTCAAGGACGAACGAAGCGGGTGAAACGGAGGCGCCCGGGATGTTGATCATCCCGTCGATCAACATGCTCGGTGGGGCCTTGCTGCCGTCCACCCTCGGACCGACCAGGCGCGCGATATAGGCGGGATTGGCCTGAAACCCTGCCGAAGACGTGTCGATGGTGGCCCGATAGGGGAAAGCGATCGTACCGCCGAACGCGTTGGCCGTTGTCGTCGCATTGGACTCAGCGGTCCACTGCACCGTGGTCGCGAGCCCGGACGCAATATAGGGCGATTTCGGCGGGCGCGCGCTCCGTTGCTGTGCGGTGGAGACGGGCCGGCGCAATTGACAATTGAAAATTTCCACCTGCGCCAGGACGATGAACATGCCGGTCTGGATCAGATTCTTGAGCCTGGCGTCCACCGGCTGACGATTGGTCGGGTTGTCGTTCAGGCGCACCCAACAAAAGACTGGCTCTTCGCGCAGGCGGACGACGCCTTGAGGAGGACAATTGCAGATTCCGACACGGGTCTCCGCCGGTTTCAAATCGGAATCCTGAGGATAGGACACAGTCAAGTCGTAGAACACCGAGCCGCCGGAACCGTTGTCCGCCACGGGAGGAATGGGCAGGGTGAGGTTCTCGGTGAGGATGATTTCTTCGCCATGCGCATCAAGCGCGTAGCCGGGTGCGATGACGACCTGACGATCGCCGATGTTTCCCAGGACAGCGAATCCGCTCCCCACGCCAGGCTGATGCAGGCTCTGGTTGTGCAACCAGCGCATCTCGCGGCTGAAGGCTTCGAGTGCCTGAAGGTCGGAGGCGAACAGCCGCTCCCCGTTGAAGAACTGAATCCGTTCCAGAAATTGTGTCGTCCCGATAATCGCCATAATGAATCCTCGCCTCTTGCTAAGCCGTTCTGACAATCACTTCCGGCTGAAACACCTTGCTGCGGAGCGCTTGTGCCGGCGAAAGATAGGTCGTCTTGGGAGGCATCTGGCATCCCAGCCAAGCCACGCTCAATTTCTGCTGCCTGGCAAACAGTGCGAACGAGTTCGAATCCCGAACCAGATCGATTGGTTGCTGGGAAACCGCGCTTTTTGCCAGAAAGATGACCTCCTCCCTCGGCAGTATGAGCCGGAACGTGAAACCGGTGATCGATTCGCCGGCAAGACTCGGGAGCAGAGCGGGAACCAGTTGCATCGATTGCTGGTTCCAGATCGATCCCTGCAGCCAGGCGAAGTATTGTGGGATTTCCGTGAAGCCTGCGGCGGAGGTGTCGATCGTCGTTTGCACACCGATCTCGAACGAGCCCAGGTTCGAATCAATCGGACTGTATTCCCAGGGCTGCCAGGACGTGTTTCCCGGTACGGTCGATCCGGTGCCCAAGGTGGGGCGGGCCAGAGGACGACTGATCGGCCTCTTCTCCAACGCCGCGAACCGTTTCGGGATACCCTCGGAATACATCAACCTGCCGAGGACGACGCCTTCCGGAGGAGCCGTTCCGTCATCCTCACACCAGACGAACTCGACCGCAGCGGAAGGGACCCGTTCCTCTGCGAGGCAACAGGAGGCGGCGCGCGCATCGGTCACATCGCGGCTCGGCAGGTCGCGATACCGGACCAGCAGCGTCAACCGTCCGTTCTTCTGGATGTGGGTTGCGGCGAGCGGCACCGTCGCGTGGCAATCCAACACCAGTTCCCGGCCGAAGCAGTCGTAGGCCACCCCCGGCGTGATGTTGATCGCGGCGGGGCGCCCCTTGTTGTCCTTGACCAATGTCGCCGTGAATCCCTGATAGACACCGCACGTCTGGTGCAGCGCCCGGTTATGCCACCAGCGTCGCTGCGCCTCCACCCGGCGGCTGTCCCGGAAGTCATCCGCGCGCAGCATCTGGCCTTCCCAATATTCGATGCGACCGAGTCGCCGATCGCCCTGGTCGTTCATCTCCGCCTCACAAGATCTGAATTCGATGCGCACCCGAGGCCACCAACCAGGTGGGACCCAGGCAGAGGTTTCCACATTGTGCCGGTCCCTCTCCCGCGATCAATGCCAACGATACAACGTGATCCACTCCGCTCACTTCACAGAGGATCCGCATGATCTCCGCACGGTAGACATCCCTTCCAAACGGCCAGCCCTTGCCGTCCGGCCCTCCCACAAGCGGATCCAGGAAGGTCGTCAGCGCCGTGAGCACGTCGGCCTGCAATTGGGCTTTGTCGGTGCCCTGCTTCGATTGCAGCGTGGCAGTCACCGTGACTTCGAGATAGGTCGGCCCCACGACTTCGACACGGGTGCCGATCACACGTCGTGGTCGAAGATAGGACGCCACAGCTTGAATCAAGCCTGGGGTCGGGACTGGGCGTCCTGTCGGCAGAAACGGAAGGATGATGACCGTGATCATGCCAGGGGCCTTGAAACAGGGAAAATCCGGATGCAGGTTGGCGCGGGCGGTCACCCGGGCGATCCGCGTGCCGGGAGTTTCTGCGGCGAGGCGTTCGTAGTCTGCCAACGTGACGGCGCGTCCGCTGCTGTCGACCAATTGGTCCGCACGGCCGGCCGCCTGCGAGAGGGTCTCCGCCGAGGCGCCACCGGCCGCGGCAAGCTGGTTCGTGATCCTGCCGAGCTTGGACTTGAGTTGCGTCCAGCCGTCGGGAACGGCGGTCTGGTCGTAGAGCAAGGCCCGATTGTGCGGCGAATCGGCCAAGCTGTTGATTTGAGTCGGCGAGAGATTTCCGTCTTGTGCACGGGTGCTGTCGAACGCCGCAACGATCACACAGTCCGTTGCGGGAGGCACGCGACCCTGCTCTCCGTCGCCGAAGGTGAGAACGCCGGTCATGGCGTCCAGCACCGCATGGAAATCCCGGCGCGTCGAGGCGAGGAAATCGTCGCGCAATTCCCAGGCATGCCAGGAATGATGTTCTTGCGTGTAGAGCCGGAGCGTGGACGGTTCGACCGGCGCGCCGGGCAGAACGACCTGTTGGGCGGGAAAGCCGTTGCCATAGCCGAGCAAGGCCGCGTCCAGGGTCAGAGAGCCATCGCGATGATTGGCGGGAGCCTGGTAGTCAAGAATCGTAAATTCCGGATAGCCCTTGTCCCCATCGCGGAAATCGAGTGTCGTGATGCGCGACAAGGCATCGAACTGCAGGCGCAGTTTGGAGCGATCGTTCGGCTTCGGCGCGCCGCTGGGTCCATAGGTAATGGCGCATGTGGAATCGATCACAAACGAAGAGAAAACCGGTACCTGCTGGACGACGCGGACCCCGTTGTAGGCGACATCAGTCAGGATCGGGGCTGCATCGAAACGTCCCGCCTCGACCAGGCAGCGGAGGTAATAGAGCTCTGTCGAGGCATTTCCGACCTTGCCGAGTGCCATTGCCGCCGGCAGACGGAACGTGACCGGTCCGTCCAGCGTGAATGCACGCGTGTCATCCAGCACTTCGTTGTTCGATGGGTGCAGCGGCATCCACTTCGGAGTTTCGCCCGAAGCTGCCAAATATTCCCATCTGGTCCGCACGCCGTGATGAGCCGGCAGCGGGATGGCCTGTTTCGCCGATACAGAAACGGTTTGCACAGCCTTCGGTTTCCGGCAGGGATTTTCCGGCTGCATGTTACGGCAGCGGCGGTCCCGCGTTTCTATCTCATCCAGGATACGCCGTCGATCATTCAAGCTTGAGGAACCGTCGCCGAAGGTGAAGTAGAGCGTCAACGGCGAGCCGACAGGCAGGGCTTCCGCCATTCCCAGATACAACGCCGCGTCCGGCACAGGCTCAGCCCCGAATGGATACAGCGCCGCGCGGCGGCGCCAGGCAGCAGTGAGATCCTGGAAGCCGGCTGTACCGTAAGACTGCAGGGCCACCAGGCTTCCGGGTACCAATGTGATTTCGCCTATAGTCTGATAGCGTACGTCGATTCCATTCGCATCCTGGCCGGAAAATTCGAGACTCCGTGGGAGCGTAACGGGGCTGCCCCCCTTCACCAATGCGAGGCTCAGAACTGCCGAGGCCGGAAGAGGTGGATAGGGTTTGACTCCCACCAAGGCGAGAAACCGCAGCCGTTCTGCATCGGATATCTGATTGAGCCGGAAGATATCCATTTCCGTGATCCAGGCCAGCAATTCGACCAGCGTAATGCCCGGATCGCTCGCGTTGTGGTCCGTCCATTCGGGCCCATAGACCGGAATCAGCGCGCGGCCTTCATCGGCGAGGTCGGCCCACGATCGATCATCGAGATTGGGCAACAACAACGGCATGTGTCTCTCCTCCTCAAGACCCCCCGGCGATCGCTGCTATCCACCGACCGGAAGGATCACCGTCACCTTCAATTGGCCGGCAACGACGATCTGCCCCGGCGGCACCTCGACCTTCTCACCCTGCAGCACAGCATTCACGAACAATGAAAGGTCTTCCACGTAATCGACGCCCGCAGCATCCCCCAACACCGCCGCGACATCTGAGGCAAATACTCCCCGTCCCAGATCCCATCCCAATCCACCGGGCCCGCCGTGCAACGGATGCAGGAACCGTTCGAGCGCCTGCAGGGCCGCTGCTTCGACCAGGCCCGCTCCGGCCGGATCCCGCGGCGCAATGGTTGCGGTCACATCGATCGGCAAATAGTCCGGTCCGATGACTTCTATGGAGTGGCCTGCCGCAAGATTTGCGGAAGCCCTGGCTTCGAGAAAGACTCGCACCTCGTTCCGGAGCCCGAACGAGGGAACGGGGCGCGGCTCCTCGCTTTGCGGAATGATGATCAGCGTGACCCAACCGGGAACGGTGCGGCCTGCCGGATCGTTCGTAGGAATCGCGCGCGCGACGGCGACGGCGGCGGAGGCTTCACGGGCCATCGTTTCGTAATCCGAGAGCAGGAGGACACGTCCGCGGGTTCGGATGCTCATCGGACCCCGCAGCGCAAAGGCTTCGAGCGTCTCTCCATCGGCGCCGCCTTCCGCCGCACGGGGGTTCGAAATGGACTGAATCCCGGAGACGGATCCGAGAAGCTGGGTGATCGTCGCGGCCTTCACGTTTCCGGCGAGACCTCCGCCGGACCGGAAGGTGGAGGCTTGAATGGCCGCGCCGGCTCGCGGGATCATCCCGGCCTCGCCGTTGCCGAAAAAGAGGCGGCCGCCGGCGTGATCGAGCACATAATGACGCGAGCCGGCGGTGGAATCGAAGAAGTTCGGCCGCTCTTGCCACTGAACCCAGACGGCCGTGACCTGTTTCGCTTTGTTCCGCGTCAACCGAATCACGCCCAGGACCACGTCCGTCTGCGTTCCTTCGGCCGCCAACAACGCCTCCAGCTTGGCGACCGCCTGAGAGTCGCCGGAGGTCACCTCGAGGACGACGAGTCGCCATTCCGTGTTCGCGCGGGCACCGCTCAATTCCTGAACCTCGATCACCTGGCCCGGCAGGATGGGAATCTGCGCGAACCGGAGGATTTGGTTGGGCGAGCCGGTGCTGGCCCCCAACGGAGCGTTGGTGAAGGTCTCCCGCTGCGACGCCCAGACCGCGTTGGTATACATATTGTTGATCGTAGCCTGAGACGGCGGCCCGTCTTCTTTCAGGCGACCTCGCAACCAGAACAGCGGGCGATCGAAGCGGGCGAGGGGTTGGCTGTCCGCGGCGGGAATGGAGTTGAGAATGCCGGGCAATTGGAGATTCCTGGTGCCGTCCTCAACCGTGGTTTGTTCCCAATCGCCCCCGTTCCAATATTCCCAGACCAGCGCCGGATTCGGGGAGGCGCCGGGCTCTTCCACGATATCGAGATACAGACCGAAATTGTTCACCGGGAGTTGCTTGTCGAAACCGAGATAGACCGCCGGAGTCACCTCTGCGATGGGTCTGTAGGGCGCGAACGATCTCCCTGGAAGGCGCGCGTCGTCCGAGTGGTCCTCATATTGGAAATCGTTGTAGGTGAAGACCTGTTCGAACGAGGATGGACCCCGCACCCACGAATACCCCATGCGAAAGACTGCGACGGACGGCGGCTGAGGCTGAATGTAGTTGATCGTCTGCGTTGGATTGGTGAGTTGTATGCTCTGCTGAAATCCGTATCCGCCGCTGACCAGACGCGCCCGCATCCAGAGCCCTTCGTCGTTGTTGACTTTGGTTACACGAATGTCCTGGGGGACGATGAACTCGATGATTTCGTTGGCGGTGAATTCCTTTGAGTTGTTCGGAGAGGTATTCAAGTCTGTCTCGCCGGTAGATTGAACCAGTAGCGACCATTCCCATCCGTTCCAATATTCCCAGTTGACCTTGTGAGCAAAGAACTGGGGTTTTGGATTTGCCGTGGCAAAGATGTCTGACGATGCTGCAGGATCCAGATACACCTGAACGACTGCTCCCGACTTGCTGAAGACCTCGTTCTGTTTGAAATAGAACGCCGATCCGAGGCTGGGATTCGCACCGAGCGGAAAGAAGGCCTTCGTCAAGTCGAGTGTTTTGCCGTCGCAGAGGGCCTTGTCCGGCAAGAGGCCCTCCACCTTCACCGTCACCGTGAGGGAGACGAAACTGCCGGGAGCGGCGCTTTCCAGATGGAACGGAACAAAGATCGTTCCCGTCAGCCCCAGGAACGCGACCGTGAATTGATAGGTATGACCGGGGGAGAACGTGAGGGCGGAGAACGTGTTGTTGGTCGGAGAGACAGACACCGTAGTGGGCAAGGCTCCGGGATCATCGGCATCGGCAACGGTAATCGAGACCGGAAACTTGTCGCTGCCGATCCCCTGACCACATTCGTCCTGAACCGTGACCTGCGTGCTGGAGGACGACAGATCACCGAACGTGACCGCCAAACTCAATTCCATGTGCCGGTCGATCAACGTCCGCAGGTTGATGGCGTCCACGATCGGCAACAACTCCGCGGGATCGGGCGGAAGCGGCTGTGACAGTCTGCCCCGAATCCAATAGGACATGATGCCGTTGACCGCTGTGGCCGCAGTTTGCGCGCCCTCGACATCGAGATGGACGGCGCCGTCCGTCGTGAGACCTTCGGTTCCGTCGTGGCCGGCCGCCACCGCATCGAGACAGGAGGCGCGATTGGCGATGAAGCCTCTCCACACCTCCCCGTCCCAATATTCCCAGGTGAGGTCCAACGGCGACGAACCGCCCTGCGAGAGGTCGAAGGTGATGGCCAGATGCACGGTTCCCATGAAGGCGAGTAAGGATGGATGGCCGAGATAGAGGATGTGATCCGTCGGTCGCAACAACAGGGGGTCGAATAGGGTGAACGGTTGTGCGGCAAGCAGTGAGGCACTGTGATCCAGATACTGATCCCGGCCGGGCCACAAGCTGACTACCTGGACGAGCTTGGCGGAGGCAATGCCCGTATCCTGCTCGGTTTCGAACACGATTTGCTGTGAACTGCCCGGCGGCGGCGGGGCGGCGATCCTGGTTCCAGCGGGGGCCGAGCTGTCCGCGGCGCCCTTGGTCAGTTGAAACAGGATGGGAGCGCGCGCCGGCTGTGCCGGAATCAGGCGCAGCCCGAGCAGGTCGAGAAAGGCCAGCTTGTCCTTAGCCGGAGCCTGGTTCAGGCGCTGAAGGATTGCCGCAAGGAATCGCGCCACAATGGGTCCCAGGGCCGCGCCGGCTGATTTCGGCCCAGGATTCCATTGGGGCACGTAGCCGAACCGCCGGGTGAAAAACTGCGTCAGCAACGTATCGGTATCGCGCTGATCGACCGGTGGTGTACTGCGCGGGATCACGGTTCCGCCCCTTCCTGGAGGTAGAAGTCATACACGAGATTGTTGCGGCTGTTGGTCGAGCGAATGCGATAGAAGACGGTAATCTGCAGCTTGCTCCGTTCGGTCGCATCGATTTGGGCGGTCACATTCTCGACATCGATTCGCGGCTCCCATGTGACGAGGGATTCCTGCACTCGCGTTTGGACCTGCCGGATCGTCGTCTGGTTCAACGGACCGAACAGGAACGAGCGTAAGCCGGCCCCGAAGTCAGGCCGCATGACGCGCTCGCCACGGTCCGTGCCGATGATGATGCGTATGGCCTGCTCGACGTCCTGCTCATATTTCGCGGTCAGCGTGGACCCGTCAGAGGCAGTACAGGGCGGAAAGGCCCAGCCCACGCCGAGAAACGCCTTCGCTGTCGTCTGTGAGGCCATCTGCGATTCACCCACCGATCATCACTGTGGGACAACCGATCGCGATCAGGTTCGGCCCCCCCGCTTCAACGATCGAATCCCCCATGCGTGCCGCAGGCATTCCTCCGATCAGCACCGTGAGGCTCCCCATCGCGACCATGCCGCCGACGTGCGGCTGAACTCCGTTCACGAGCGGGCAGGCGTGGAAATCGGCCCCCGCGCGCCAGGCCGGCATTCCGCCTATGAGGACGTTGGGGCATCCCGGTCCGGGGGCTAACGGGGTGCCGTGACTCGTCAGGTCTCCGATACGGGCTGCCGGCGGCATGGGTGTTTCTCCCTCAGTTGATGGTGACCATCGGGCCGGTCACCCCGACGGTTCCGGTCGACGAAATGTCCGTGGAGACCTTGCCGGCGATATCCACGCGCAGGGCATTCAGCGAAATCGTGCCGAGCGGCGCGCTCAGCGAAATGTCTCCGGCTGATTCAATGCTGATGGACGGCGGAACCGCAACGATATCCATGGTGATCTTCAACAGGCCGCCCGTCGTCTGGATGGAGATGTGATCGCTGTCCAGGGTGATTTCCTGCGAGGTGCTGGTGGTGATCTTGATGGATTGCAGCGCGTCGTCCATTTCAATCGTGTGCGCCAAGGGGCTGTCGTTGATGCCGGTCTTGATGATGCGCTTCGTCAAAAAATCGGTGGGAAGCGAAACCGGCGGTCGGTTCATCAGGCTCCACAATCCCCCCAGGACGTAGGCGTCGAGGTTGTCGTTCCTGTTGAAGGCGACCAGTACCTCGTCGCCGATCTGCGGCACCCATAAGAATCCGCGCCCCGCGCCTCCCCCGATCGACGCGAGGCGCGCCCAGGGTTCGATCTCCGGAAGGGAAGGAATGCGCACCTGCACCTTGCCCTCCGACAACAGATTCATATTGTCCGTCACAATGCCCGGCGCGATGCTGAAGCCGTGGTCTTTGTCCTCGTGGATTCCACTCACCCATTCCATGAACCCTTGCGCCATGTCCTGCTCCTTTGCCTGGGCCCACCGACCGTCACTGGATCGGTTGACTCTGAACCCGCAACAACCCGCTCGGGCCGGACGGAACCGGAATCCCGCCGAACCAGACTTCCTTCCGCACTTTGAAATTGGTCTTGTAGCCGCTCCCATCGAACGCGTGCGTCGCAGAGGTAACCCGGTAGAGGCCGCTGAACTGGCCTCCAAGCCCCACCAGGTTGATCACGATCCCCGGTTTGATGGCAGGGTTGCCGATCGTGCTGCCCGTGCCGGTCAGCCGGTTGTTCAGCCGGGGCAACAAATCACTCAGGATCTCACGCAGGGAATTTCCGAATCCGGTCGGCTTGATGGAAATGGTCTTGGACGCCTTCTCCCCCAGCAACTTGTTGAGGTCGCCCAAGCCGGGATAGATCATCAGATTGAATGCGGCCCGGTCATAGTCCCAGGACACCACGATCACGAACTCCATCTGCAGGCTGGCGACCCAGACCCGCGCGGAGACGCCGAACACATCCCCCACGGTCGTGAGGCGTGGCGTGAAGTCCGTCAGGGAGTTGCCCCATTGCAAGGTCACACTCGGCGAATAGTCCTGGATCAGGAATTGAAAACGCAGCACGTAGCCTTTCGGTTCCAGGCTGTGGTCGATATACATTTCCCAGCCGTTTTCTTTGGCGATGGCAGTCAGGAAATCGAAATCGGATTGGGCCTGTTGTTTGCGGACCCATTTCTGCGGCTCGTCCGGCGCGGCAATGTAGCTGGCCAAGGTCATCAAGGTGGAAAGCGCTCCCCCCACCGGGTCCAAGTCGGGAATCAGAAGATTGCTTCCGCTCACGATCGCCGCCACGACCGGATCGGGTAGCGGAATGGTCACCGTCTTGGGGATTTGAATGTAAAAGGCGCGATCGACCTTGCCGTGCGTCAGACGCTGCAGAAAATCGTGGGCGGTGATGCGGATCGTCGGCATGCCGCTGCCGGGAAAAGAGGGTTCGACACCGGTAATTTCCCCCACGAACACCTTTTCGAGCGGATCCGGCGCGTAGCCGATCGACAGCGTCAACGGTTGGTCCACGGCCAACAGCGGGTGGTCGAGCCATTGCAGGTTCGGATTCGCAAACGTGATCTCGACGCTGTTCGAACCTTCCAGGCCTGCCGTCAGCGTGAGGCTGGAAATCGAGCCGCGCAACCCGGCCGGCAGATTCGCGCCGCCGATCTGAACCGTAAATTGCGGACCGAATTGGGAATACCGTGCCATCTATTGCATCACCGTTCCCGTGCTGGGATCGACAAAGGGAAGCGGCGGAACGTGAAGCTCCTGTCCCGTGCTGAGGGATCGTGGATCCAGCATGCCGTTGGCCAGGGCGATCGGGCGCCATTTGCTCGCATCTTCATAGAACCTGGCCGCAATGCCGCTCAACGTGTCTCCCTGTTTGACCCTGTAGACTTTGCTGAAATCCGCCGTCTGTAAATTGGCTGCGGCCACCTGCGTGGCGGCGTCCAGATACTCGTTGAAGGTCACGTTCAGCTTCGCGCGCGCCGGCCTGCCGTCGGCGAAGAACTTGATGAACTTCTGGCCGACCTTGGCCAGCACGCAACGGAACTCCAACGACCCCCAGGTGACGCGCAACACCGGCGGCGTGTGCAGGTCGGAATCGATGTCCAGGAGTGCGACGATGTGCTGGGTCTGGCTCCGCACATCTTGTTGCGTTTCGAACGTGTCGAACAGCAATTCCATGTCCAGCGTGCGCAAATTGCCGTGCACGAACTGCAACAACGGCGATTGCAATCCGGGAATGGCCTGGGAGGCGTAATTGTTGTCCTTGTTCAGGCTGTACTCTTCCGGGTTGAACATCACGCGGAACTTCTGCCCGGTTTTTTCGTTCAGGATCTGGATGCGCTCGATGGGCATGGCGGCTCCCCTATATCCGTCCCATACGTTCGCGCGCCGCTGTGAGGCGGCGATCGAGTTGCTTCATCACTTCGTCCGCCACCAGCGAGACGTTCATGGCAGGCGCCGATGGTACCGATCGGCCTGCCGGCTCTGCCGACAGATCATGAGGCTTTCCTGTGCCTACTGGCTGCGCCCCCGCTCCTTCCACCGCAAGCGACCAGCGGCCGGACAGGACCGACGGGCCTGAACCGAATGCGCGCGCGAGGTCCGTTCTCGTCATGTCCTTTCGACGGTGCCGGCTGGTCAGTCGAACCACCAGGTCTGACGGCCCATGGTCGTCGACATATTCCACCCTCAAGCCCAGACTTCCACTGGAAGAACGTGCGGGGCGATTGAAGGTACATCCGAACCGTTGTGCATATCCCGCTCTTGACTCTGTCGCCGACCCTCCCGACCGAGCGCCGGTGAGGTTGGACAACTCCAACCGCAGCGGCGTGAGGGGTGACGCTTCCCAAAAGCGCCCAAACCGCGAGGCGTTCGATTTCCCACCCGCTCGCGCGGCTCGGTCGGCATTATTTTGAATCATCTGTATGCGATCCGAACGAAGCTGCAGGAAATGCCTCTTGCAGAGTAAGCTGAGAATCGCGCCGACATGAATGTGTTGCGAAGACCAGCCGAAATATTCGGAGCGAATCGTCAGCCTTGCAGGAATCGCGAGGTCGATCAGGGACGGGCGCGAAAGTCCTCGCAGATTTGCGTTCAGCGAAAATTTTCCCGTGATCGCGTGAGCCCACGACAGGTGGGGCGAGCACCCTCCGCGTTGCATCGAAACAGGAGCAGCCCGCCGGCTCGGATCATGCCCGTTCCTGTGCACGTGCTCAGCCTGCCTCGTATCCGGCCTGTGCTTCGATGGTCCCTTGTCCATTTCTCCGCTCATTGATCGTCGAAATCTCATCGGCCCACCGCCGCCTGTCGGCATGTTCGAGATTCAGGATCGTCTCGGGGGGCCAGTGAAAGTGATAGGCGATGAAGGCTACCTCCTCATACAGCGCCGGGAGGGGGTAGCCTACGACCCCCCCTCGAAAGCCATCTCCACCTCGAACCGGTGCGCGCACTCAGGGCAGGTCGTCGCATGGCCTGCCTTGCCGTTGCGGTTGATGCGGTTGTAGAGATCCTGCAGAAACGCCAGGTCCGCCGCATAGAGTCCCTCGATGACTTTCGGCGTGACCTGCGCGATGCCGCCCAACCGAGTGACCACGCGGGAAAGCAGGATGACGACGAGGTACGCCTGATTCGACTGCACCCGCGGATCCTTCAACGGAAGAATCTCGTCCGCCGCCGTCGCCAGCCGCATGATGCCCTCTCGATGCAGCGTGCCGTCCTCATCGACGTAGCCGAACGGCAATTTGAATTCATGCTCGGTTTGAAACATGCGTCACCTCCGACCGTTCTTGACACCTTGCAACAGCGTTCGTTTCAGGCCTTTTCCACCCGTTCGCAGGTCAACGTCAGCGTCTCGATAGAGACGTCGTTCCCCTTGGCGTTGTAGGCCGGTCCATCCCACTTGCTCGGCCAGGCATTGTAGAAATTCCACCGGAGCTTCTCGTTGCCTGTATCGTCCAACTGCACCACCGACCCGCTCTGCCGTTGAATAGTTCCCTTCACCGTCTGGAGATGCCAGTTGTACAGGTCCTGCGAATCGGTCATGCCCCATTTGAGCGTGATGTCCGGATAGCTGACTTTGCCCGTCAGTTTCCGGACCGACGCCACGTCGCCGCCTTCGCGGTACTCCACCACTTCGATGTGGGAACCCACGGAACTGCATTCGGAGAAACCCGCCTGCTGAATCCCGTGAATTTCAACCCTGAACCGAAACCCCTTATAAGGATCCTGTGCCATGTTCCCTCTCCTACGTTGTGGTTGATTCCTGCAGACTCGACCCCGTGATGTCCTGAATCACCTGGAAGACGATGAATTCCGCCGGCGTCGTTGGAACCAGCGTCACCTGCACCACCAGTTGTCCGAGCGCGCGAATGGATGGCGGGTTGATGGCCTCATCCACCTGCACGCGAAACGCCTTGTCCGGCGTGTCGCCGAAAAGCGCGCCGTCGCTCCACTGGTCGGTGAGGAAGGCCGTGACGAGCCGCTTGATCTGTTGCCAGAGCGTCAGGTTGTTCGGTTCGAATACGGCAAATCTGGTTCCCTCCTGGATCGACTTTTCAATGAAGGTCACCAGCCGCCGCACGTTGACGAATCGCCAGGCCGTGATATCAGGCGGTGCGATGGTGCGGGCGCCCCAAATGACCACCCCTTGATTCGGAAACGTCCGGATAACGTTGATCCCCTGGTCGTTCCAAGGTCCTTGCATATCGTCGGTGACGATGACTTCCACTGCGAGGGCCGAGGTGATCTGCTCGTTGGCCGGCGCCTTGAAGACGCCGAAATTGTTGTCGTTGTTCGCATAGACCCCGCCGATGTGGCCGGAGGGCGGCACAAAGATGCGGCCGTTTCCCAGCGGATTGGAAATAGAGATCCAGGGGAAATAGAACGCACCGTAGCCGTTGCTCGAACTCAGCGCCTGACGCTGGGCGACCAGGGAACTGAAGTCGGTGGTACTGGCCGGCACCTCGGTACAGTCCAGAATGGCGAAACGATCCTTCATGTGTTCGCAATGGGCGACCATGTAGGCCTGAATATCCTGCGTCTCTGCCGCACTGAACGGGTAGGCGCCGCCGTTGGGCACGGCGTCCGGTACGATCAGCAGATTCACATCCGGCAGTTTCTTCAGTGCGTCGATGCCCTTGTGGTAGTCGGCTGTCGTGATCGCGTTCAGGTTGTCTGCGGCACCGCCCGCCAGATTCGTTGCGGCAATGGTGGCCGGCATGTTTCGGGGAGGCAGGGTGGTAGAGGGAGGATCAGCAAGCGCAACCGTAACCGCCGCCGAGGTGACGACGGTGGCGAAATAGCGGCTGTGGCGGGGATCCATCGACAGGTTGGAAAAGATCTCCGTCCCTGAAGCTGTCGATTGGATCGTCAGGGTGAAGCTCTGAGGGGTCAGGGTAATGGCCTGCGCTCCCGCCCCCATGGGATAGGCATTGGCCAGGCCGTTCGCGAGCATGACGACCTTGGAAATCGGGTTGACATTGACGACCACCGCATCTTCATTCTTGGTCGTGTTGTCGATGTGGACGTACGTACCGGCCTCCAGCCCCGCCGTGGAAGCGACCCGCAACTGTTGGCTGCCGGCTGCGAGATTCGGCAACGCGATGGATCCGCCGTTGTAGGAGTTGGTCAGGGCCGATTGAAACGTAACGACCGCAGCATTGATGCTCGCGATCGTGGCCGTATCCGTATTCGCGGCTTGGGTGATGACGACCGTATTGCCGGGCTGGAACCCCGCCAGGTCGGAGGCCAGCGTGACGGTGATGCTTTTTTTATCTCCGGCCGTGCTCTGGGGCGTCGCCGTCGGATTCGGCACGGTCGTCGCGGTGCCGTTCAGATGATCGACTTTCACCGTGGTTGCATTGCCGGCTGTGCCTTCCTTCTGGGCCGTGACGACGAGCGTCGGTTGCGCCGGCGTGCCGCCGTCTAGCAATTTGAGCGAGGCGGCCACCCCGGTCCCGACACGCACGAAGTAGCCTTGCGTTCCACCCTCAGCAAAAAAGCCGTTGACGGCATGCGCCGCATAGACGCGGTACGGAGACTCGACATAGCTCCCGAAGGTGTCGAAAAATTGCTGCACGTTGGTCAGCAGCGTCGGCTTCCAGAGCGGACCCTGCTGTGCGGGACCCACGAACGCCGCCACGTTCGTTCCCACCCCCTGAATCGGACCGGGAAGCGTGATCTCCTGGACGTATACTCCCGGTGCTTTGCCCTTTGTGGAGAATGCGAATGTAGCCATGTGACTGTCTCCTCCTTTGTCCGAATCCCTCAGAGTGGCACCAGCTGAATGACGTAGTCGTCGGGCAGTCCCGGAACCGTGACGGATTGAACCTGCGGCATGAACCCGGAGGCGATCGCCCGGATGTTGTGCGCGCCGGACGGAACCGGTTGAAAATTGAACCGTCCCGCTTGATCCGTGGTTCCACGCAGTCCGATATCCAGCATATCGACCAGGGCGCCGGCCACGGCGTTGGAATGGCCGTCGATCACGCGTCCGCCGAATTGCACCAGGATTTCCGGCTGAGCGGAGAGCCCTGGCGCGTAGGAGGTCGAATGGGTGGTCACGATATAGTCCGTCACGTCCGCGAATACAGGAACGCTGATCGTGACGGTGACCGTCAGCGACGCCTTCAGTTTGCTGCCCAGGGAACTCCAGAATTCGGCGAGGTTCTTCAGTGCGTCCGGATGCAGGGTCACCATCGGCAGGGGAGGATCCTGCCCGACCAGGCTCCCTTGAAGGAAACTCGCAGGAATCGTCGGGTAGCGGGACAGCACCCGCAACACCTGCGACAGGAGCTTCTGTTCCTGCAGCGGGAGGTCGTTGCCACCCACCGGCCAGGCGGTCACAAGGTAGGAACAGGCGAGCCGTAAGGCCGCCGGATGCGTCACGACCTGATTGTTCATCCTTGTGGCCGTCGGTTCGTTCAGCCGCAGGTCCAAATTTTCCCGCAGGTCGTAGAGAAAGATATCGACGGTGGTCTGCGCGGGGGTAAAGGGATCAAGCGGCCGGTCGAATACGATCTCCGCCCCCGCCAGTTCGGGGAACTGTGTCGCAAAGGCTGGATCGTGCAGCACCGCCTTCACTGTCTTGCTGAGGTCGTCGATCATGCGCCTGCTCAATCTCCCGAATGGTCCTCAACCGATTCCGTCGCCGTCATGCCGTCGCGGGATACAGCCGTGTCAGCATGTCGCAATTTTGCCGTCCCCGTTTCGCTGCTGCGGCTCCAGGACCGACCCAGTTTCTGGTGCTCCCGGTGCGCAGCCTGCAACAAATGGCCCATATGCACGGAGTCCCCTGCCGCAGCCGCATAAAACGCCGCCGCCAACGCCATATTTTTGATGTTGCCGCCAGCCAGACGCACGTCCTTGGCCAGCAGGTCGAACCGGACGTCCGTTCCCAGCGGCGTTTCCTTCGGAAAGATGTTTTCCCAAATCCTTCGGCGGTATTCTTCGTCGGGAAAAGGGAACTCCACGATGAATTGCAGGCGGCGGACAAACGCGTCGTCCAGGTTCTGGCGCAGGTTCGTCGCCAGGATGCTGACGCCTTCGTATTCCTCCATCTTTTGCAGCAGGTAGGCGATTTCGATGTTGGCATAGCGATCGTGCGAATCGCGTACTTCCGAGCGTTTCCCGAACAGCGCGTCGGCTTCGTCGAACAACAGGATGCCGTTGCTGTCGGCGGCGGCGGAGAAAATACGATTGAGATTCTTTTCCGTTTCGCCGATGTATTTGCTGACGACCTGCGAGAGATCGATCCGGTACAGATCCAATTCCAACTCACGTGCGATGACTTCCGCCGCCATGGTCTTGCCGGTCCCCGGCGGTCCGCAGAAGAGCACATTGAGCCCTTTTCCAAGCGACAGCTTCCGGTCGAATCCCCATTCGCCGTACACGGTCTGCCTGTGCTCCGCCTGCGCGCACATCTCCCGCAGTTGTTCCATCTGATCCGGCGGAAGGACGATATCGTCCCAGCTGTACTTCGGCTCGATCTTGCACGCCGACGCCGAGAGCTCATGCCCACATTGCGACCGTGCCGCCGCCGCCAATTCCTGGAACAAGGGCGACTCAAGCTGGTTTTCACTTTGTTTCTGCCTCGTCTCGTTTGAAGACGCTCCGGCCGCACGCCACCGTGCGGAGAGCGAAGCGGAGGTTGCCGCTTGAGCGATTTGTCCTGCGGTCAGCCTGAACCGACCAGCAAGCATCCGCAATGCAGCTGCATCGGCTTGGTATCCCACCCGTGCGAGATGCGATGCCCAGAGCGACTCGCGCGTTTCATACTCCGGCGCTTCGAAATCGATCGGAATCATCGCAAGACCGTCGAACGACTGCTGCTCCCAGCGGCGCCGGCCCGCCAGGATGGTGATTCCGGAATGTTGCTTCAACTGTTCCAGAAGGACGTGCCGTGGCCATGCGTCCTCCGTCCTCCCCAGATCATCGATCTCGGAAACATAGAGGATGGCGCGATTGACCCGCGCATCCCGCACGAGCAACCGGCACAGAGACTCGAAGTCGGACTTCTCCACAAGCCTGGCTGCCCGCGCGTGTAACAGACGCACACCCAACGACGTCGCCAGCCCTTCCGCCGCGTGGAGCTTTTCGGTTTCAGCCGAGCCCTGAAAATAGGCGCGGAAAGAGCCGCTTGCCGATTGCTTCGCGAGGCGGGTCAGTACTGGAACCAGATCCGATTCCAGCGGCAAAGCGGTCTGTTCCTCAAGCGGCACGAACAGGTCGCACCATGAATCGAGCCGCGAGTCGATGCCGGCTTGTCCCAACAACAGGCGGACAATCTGCTCGTCGATCCGCACGGCATGGGCCAGGAACGACGCATCCGGTTGATGGGGGTCCTGCGCGAGGTGGACCAGCGCATTGCGGACCAGCGGGGCATGGGGATAGAAATGCACCAGCCGGTGCATTTTTTCCTCCGCTGAAGGGCACAGCAGGTTCAACACCAATTCGACGGTCGGGCGCTTCCTGGTCACATCATCCTGAAGGTAGGCGAAAATCTTTTCGTAACGGAGATCAATCTCGGAAGCCAGGCTCAACAGCAGCACATCCGCGTCGAAACTGCTCAGCCGGAATTCCCGTATCAATTGGAACAGCGGCGACTCTTCCGCAAGAATCGGATCGCCGTCTGCATCCTTCGCGGCAACCATCGCTTCAAAGGGCGTCGCAGCCGGTTTTCTCGCCAGGAGCCTTTCGACTTCTTCGCGTCCGATATACAGCCCCCGAAACAGCGGAGACCCATCCTCCGCGCTCGAAGGCTCCATGGTATGAACGGCGAGGTCCAGGATCTTATCGAGGTGCTGCAGAGCCGGCCAGAGGGCTGCGAGACAGGAATGACCCGCTCCTGAATCACTGCGGATCATCTGTGTCACGGACGAAGCAACCACGACCGGACCTCCGTCTCGTTCCCCATCGCACCAGTCACCATCGGCTGATTTCCTCCTACGTGCTGCCCCTTCACCGCCAATCCCACCTTCCCTTACGCAATCAGAGCCACTTCAGTCCTTTTGGATCGCTCCGAAAGACCGTTCGTATCGATCGATCGATTCACTGAGAAGTTCGCAGAGCGCCTTGGCATATTTCGGACCGGTGATGATCCTCGTATGGATGTGCGCCCTTTCGCCTTCCGGGTATGCCTGCCCCAAGTCGAGCAGAAACTCGAAGGCGTTGTGGCCGATCTCGAAGTAGTTCGCATACCGTCCTTCCAGCCGGCCGCCCTCTCCGCACTTGCTGGTTTCAGGCTCCATCGTGATGGCACTCGTGTAAAGAAGGTTTGGAACCGGATGCGATTCCTCTCCCGCCCCCCCAGCCAAGATCAAAATCGATGCCGACTGTGACTTGTGGAGTTGTTCCTGAAAACAGGCGTCAGTTCAATCGTTTCGTTGCGGGCTGAATATCTCGGCATCGGCAGGGATCAGGACCTGTCACAGGACCTGTGACAGGTCTTCTGGCCGGTCACCACCGGGGCTTGTAGGGTGAGGCGGAAAAATTTGAGAGACGCGCCGAGATGTGGAGGATTAGGTCTTTCCGTCACACCTCTGTGACAGGTGTCGCAACGGATGTGACAGGGTGGATCCGGGACCGGGGAATTCAATCCGTCCTTTTCGAGGCAACGGTGTGAGGCGATGAGACGAGGTGATACTTCTCGATCTTGCGATACAGGGTCATCCGCGACCAATGCAGCTGCTGGGCGGCCTTGCTCTTATTCCAGTTCGTCGCGAACAGGACGGCGAGCAGACGGTCGCGCTCCGTCTGCTGAGGGACCTCCTCCTGAGATCCATGGTCCAACAGTTCGGGGAAATCCTCGACGTCGATCCATCGAGAGGGATGGTTGACCATGACGGCTTCGACGAGATTTTTCAGTTCCCGCACATTGCCGGGCCATTCATACCGGATCAAACAAGTCAGGGCCTGTTCGGTGAACCCTTGCACCTCGCTCCCGAACCGGCGATTCAATTCCTGGAGATAGTGTGTGAGCAGTAGCGGGATGTCCTCTTTTCGTTGACGCAAGGGCGGGAGGTGAAGCCTCGTCACATTGAGCCTGAAGTACAGGTCTTGCCGGAACTTACCTTCTTCCATCAACCGCTTCAGGTCTTGATTCGTGGCCGCGATGATTCTGATATCCACGGTGGTGCTTCGTTTTCCACCGAGGGGACATACGATCTTGGTTTCGATGGCCCGCAACACCTTTGCTTGCGCGTACAAACTCATGTCGCCGATCTCATCGAAAAAGATCGTCCCGCCGTTCGCCTGCTTCAACAGACCGTCCCTCGTCGACAGCGCCCCTGTAAAGGCTCCTCGTTCATAGCCGAACAGCTCGCTTTCCAGCAGGGCATCGGGGATCGCCGCACAATTGATACACACGAACGGATCCTGCCGCCTGGCACTTTGCCCGTGGATCATCTCGGCGATGAGTTCTTTCCCCGTCCCGGTCTCCCCCGTAATCAAGACGGTGCTGTCCGTCCCTGCCACCCTTCCAAGCTGTGCCTTGATATCGCACATCGCCTGGCTTTCGCCCACCATCCGATGACCGTCCATTAGGCCGGATGCCTCCGTCGATCCTTCCGAGGACTCCTGCGTCACCCTATCCCAGAGGCAACGGCGGACCGCGGCGACCATTTCGTCGTCTGCGAAGGGCTGCTTGATATAGTCGTTGACCCCTGCTTTCAACGCCGCAATAGCCTGTTCTTCCGAACTCCGCTCCGCGACCAAAATGATTGGGATCGCCGGATACAGCCTGCGGACATCTCGGGTGAAGGCGAAGGCCTCACGGGACTCCTTGTGACATCGATCCGCGATTACAAGATCAGGCGTATGGCCCCCGGCGACCGGGACCGGTTGAGTATGCTCGGAGGCTTCTACGACCTCCCATCCCTGGGTGAGCAAGATAGTCTTCACGGTTCGGCGCAATTGCCCATTGTCGATCGCAATCAAGATTGATGAGTGTCTCATGGGATTCTCCTACATCTGCGCGCAGAAAATGCTGCATGTCTCTTGCCTTTCTCACTCCAAAACCACCTGTCATATTTTCAATGGCTTGCACGGGGAGTGTGCGGCCTGTGCGAGTTCGCGCGTCTCTGATTAGATACAACCACGTATCTTGAAGGATACAGGACGACCCATCAGCCCAGCGACGAAAGCATATCTTTCGCGACATCGAGCAGCAAAGTTCAGGCCATCGAGCTGAAGTTGCGGAGATCGATCGAGCACGCTTGCTCCATTACGGCTCGCATCGAAAAGGAAAGGGGGCTGCGGGAAATGAGACCGGCTAGGATCGAACGACGGCCAAGACATTGAATCTGCGAAAATGAAGCCACGTCCTGCGATCGAGATCGTTGAAAGGGCCGGCGGTTCCGGCTCCCCGTCTAGTCGTCACGGAGCCCATCACGATGCAAAACTGTGTGCGATCGGAAGTCCGGACAAATGGAACATGGCGATGGCGGCGGCTGCGGCAACATTGAGAGACTCGACATCCTGCTTGAGAGGGATGGTGAACCTGAATTGTGCTGCGGCCATGGTGGCATCCGACAGTCCTCTGCCCTCACTACCGATGGCGACGATGGTTCGAGGAGGAAGGGTCTGAATCGAACGAATGGGAAGGCCGCCGGTCGCAGTGTCGGCGGCGAATACCACACAGCCCTGCTCGACTAATTCTTCAATGGCCGTGCGGAAAAAAATGGGAAATCGAAACAATGTGCCGGCGGTCGCCCGCACGACTTTCGGATTGAAGACATCGACGGAGTCCGGCGCCAGCCACAGCCCACTCACATCCAACCCCGCCGCCGTTCGGATGATCGCGCCGATGTTCGTCGGATCCTGAAGCCTGTCGCCGTACAGGCCCAAAACCCTCGGTCGAGCAAGCACGGCGGATTGATCCCAGGTCGGCCGGCGGACGATTGCCACTGCGCCGCTCGAGGTCTCAACGGCGGAGATTTTGGCAAGGCGCTCATCGCAACAGAGATAGAACGCACCATCGCGTCGTAGGAGTTGTTGCTTCACCGCAGGAGATTGCCGATCGAGAAAGCCGGGCGACGCGACGACAGTCACCACGTGGTGGGGTGCCGATTGCAGCAGCTCAAGGATGGGTTTCGCACCTTCGAGGACAAACACGCCCTCCCGGTCGCGGGTGCGCCTGCTCTGGATCAAGTCCCGGATGTAGGAGATCTGACTGCGGGAAATTTGACGAGGTGAGCCAGCCAACAGTCATCCACAGGGTAGGCAACCGTGAGAGGGGTCTTGCCCGTTCGGCCAAGGCCCCTCTCTCGACTGGTGCTTATTTGCGCTTCTTGCCGGCAGCGGCTTCAGCGGCGCGAATACGTTGCGCGCGAGCCTTGGCTCGTTTGAGGGCAGATAACTTTCCGCGGGTACGATCCCGTTCAACCTTCAGTTGTTCCAACTGCGCACGGAGGTGGACGCGTTCCTGTTTATAAATATTGACACATTCCGCACGCGACAGGTTCGTCCAGTCTCCCGTTCCACGTGCCCGCTTGATCCGCGCCTCCAACGATTCGCGCAGCAACCTTTCACGCATCGACATCAATGACTGCAAGGCTTCCTGCCGCCGCTGGACTTCTTCCTCTTCGGCCATAATGCCGCGAATGTCGGTTCCTAACATCGGCTGATCCTCCTCGCCTCAAATTCATCAACTCCGCTCATTGTACTCGATTTCGGCATCTTTGTTCTACCTAGGCGAATCGACCATAAGATATTGATATTGCGTAATAATATTCGACCATGCCCCGACAGCCAAGTTGCGGGGTCCGGATCGTATGCAGTAATATCGCGCCATGTCACATGTCGGAACCTTGGTTCGCGCATGGCGGGTATCGCAAAAGTATTCCGAGAGCGCGCTCGCTGAACGGGCGGGAATCGCAACCTCTCTCATCGAGGCAGTGGAATCGGAACAGGTCGACCCCGGCTACTCAACCCTGGAGGCGGTGGCCGGTGCCCTGAAGATTCCCGTCCCCTGGCTATTCATCCATCCCTCCGATTTCGACCTCCTGTGCAGGGAGGATGACGAGGAACGGCCCTCACTCGCCGCCTTGACGGGGGCGGATCCGATCCTGGAGAAAATTCTCCTGTCAGCAGGGCACGACCGTTCTCTCTATGTCCTGCTCACGGCACTCCTGCAGAGCGGAGACCCCAAGCTCCTACGGGCCGCAGAGGTGAGCCTGCGGAGCCTCGTGAAACAGTCCAAACAGGCGACGGTGCCTTGGCAATCTCGCCCGCCGGGGCATTTTGAACCTCCCAGCGATTAAATCCCTCCCTCACATATTTCCAGCCCCTCGACAGCCCATCGCACTCAATATGGAATCTTGCCATCTTTTCTAGGAAGTACTGCCGTACGAGCGGCGCGCAGGAGCAACAGGCCTACAAACATCAGTGCGCCGAGCCCCGGCCAACCTCCCAGAGGCGGGACGGCAACCAATTGAAACGGATCTCCGGAAAGCGACGGCCACAGGGAACTGAGGGCGATCGGAAGGGCCAACAAAATTCCGATCAACGCCTCCCCCGTCACCAACCCGGCGGCAAACAACAGGCCTCGATCCTGCGCGGCGGGGCCTGCGGCAGTTTGACCGGTTCGCGCGTACTCGGCAAGAAGACCACCTAGGAGGATGGTCGCCGACAGTTTCAGCGGCAGGTAGATGCCGAGCGCCACGGCTAATACAGGAAGACGGAAGGAAGCCTTCCGCCGCGCCTGACCTGCGTCGAGCCCGATCACGACGACGCCCAGCACCATTCCGACTCCGACGAGATGCCAGGGCAATGATCCTCCGAAGACGCCTTTGGCGAGATTCGCCATGAGCGTGGCCTGAGGGGCGCTGAGCGGATGGGGATGCGCGGCCGTTGCCTCCCCGATCCCATACTTCGCTTGCAGCAGGGACAACACCGGCACGATGACGACGGCGCCGGTCGCCACCCCGATAACCTGCATCACCTGTTGCTTCCAAGGGGTCGCGCCGACCAGATGTCCTGTTTTGAGGTCCTGGAGATTGTCGCCTCCCATCGCAGCGGCGCAACAGACGACGGCCCCCACCAGCAAGGCCGCCGCAGGACCGGCAGGATTGCCCTGCCCCAAGATCCCCAGCAACAGCAACGAGGCGAGCATGATCGTGGCGATCGTGACGCCCGAGACCGGATTGCTCGAACTGCCGACGAGCCCCGCCATATAACCGGCCACCGAAGAAAAGAGAAACGCCGCCACGGCCATCAGGATGGTCAACCCCATTCCACCCCACAGATTGTGGCCCAACAGGTTCTGATACAGGACCACCATGGGAACCAGCGACAGCAGGGTCAGGCCGATCAACCAGCCGATGCCCGCGTCACGTTCGGTGCGCAGGAACGTTGATTGCGGGCGATGTCGCCGATGGACCCCGTATAGCGCGATGAGTTGCTGAAGGCTTTGGAGGACCGGCCCGCGAACCTGAAACAGGGTCCACAGCCCTCCCACCAACATGGCGCCGATGCCGATGTAACGAATCTGTCCGCTCCAGGTCGCCTTGGCCGCAGCCATGCCGGTCAGAGCACCTGGCTGGTCGATGATCGTCTGATAGAACGGCAGCAAGACCAGCCACCCGATCGCGCCCCCAAGGAACACGACCACCGCCGTGTTGAGACCGATGATGTACCCGACGGCCACCAGGGCCGGTGACAGGTTGAGTCCCCCATAGAACGTCGAGCGCCCAAGCTGAACGGCCCCTTCCAACGATTCGCTCCAGAGTTTCAGGCCCCCCTCCGCAAACTTGAAGCAACCGCCCATGGCAGCGGCCCCCAGCAACACCCGCAACCGGCCGCCGGCATCGGCATCCGACGAGGCCCCGACTTTCAAGACCTCTGCGGTCGCGACACCTTCCGGAAAGCGAAGCCTGGCATGGACGATCAGGGCTCGGCGGAGCGGAATGGTAAACAACACACCCAGCACCCCCCCGATGAGCGACAGGGTAAAGGTTTGCCAGTAGTCGAACGATTCCCAATACCCGACCAGCAGCAGCCCCGGAATGGTAAAAATCACGCCGGCCGCCAGGGCCTCGCCTGATGAGGCCGCGGTTTGAACGATGTTGTTCTCCAGGATGTTCGAGCGGGGGAACAGGCGCAACACCGCCATGGAGACGACGGCGGCTGGAATCGAGGCCGAGACCGTCATACCGGCGAACAACCCCAGATAGGCATTGGCCCCGGCGAGAACGGCAGCGAGCACAATTGAAAGCACCACGGCCTTCGGAGTGATTTCCGGGAGTGTGACCGAGGCGGGAATGAGAGGCTGGTCGACGCTGTCCCGAGGCGCATCGCGGTCTCGCATCATGCCCTCAGAACACCTGGACGATGAAACATTTCAGATAACGTGTTTCCGGCATGCCGGCGAGCACGGGATGGTCCGGCCCCTGGCCGCGCTGTTCGAGCAGACGAATCTGCCTGTGAGCGTCCCGTGCCGCTGCCTGCAACATGGCCCAGAAATCCTGTTCGCTGATCGGCTGCGAGCAGGAACAGATGACGAGCACGCCCCCCGGGTGCAACAGGCGGAGTCCGCGCAGATTGACCTCTTTGTACCCGGCCAAGGCATGGGTGACAGCCTGCTTGCTGCGCGCGAAGGCCGGCGGATCGAGGATGACCAGACCATACCGTTGGGTGCTCCGTTCAAGCACACGTAATTCCTCGAAGGCATCGGCCTGGCGATACCGGCAGCGCGACGCCACCTGATTCTGTGCTGCATGCGCCTGGGCCAACGTGACGGCAGCCGCGCTGACATCCAACCCCTCGACCGACTGTGCCCCGGCGAGCGCCGCCTGGATGCCGAAAGCGCCGCTGTGGCAAAATGCTTCCAAGACCGTCTTGTCCTTCGCATAGACCGCGGCAGCCAATCGGTTCTCCCGCTGGTCGCAGAACCAGCCGGTCTTCTGTCCCTCGGCGATGTCTACGATGAATCCCGCCCTACCCTCATGAATGTTCACGGTCGTACCGCCCTCTCCTCGCAGAAATCCCTTCGACAGGGGCAAGCCTTCCAACGTCCGGCTCTTGGCGTCGTTGCGAAGGTAGACGTTCCTCACGCCGGTTTCCTGCACCAGCAGCTCGCCCAACAGTTCCTTGCGCAGATCCATGCCGTATCCCAGCACCTGCATCACCGCCACATCGGCAAACCGGTCGACGACCAGGCCCGGCAGGAGGTCGCTTTCTCCATGGACGAGGCGGCAGGCATTGGTATGGGAGGCGACGGCCTGCCGAAGGGTTGCCGCCGCGCGGAGGCGCGCGGCAAAAAACGCATCGTCGATCGGCTCCTCTTGAAAGGTCAGCAACCGGACGCGGATCTTGGAATGGGGATTGTAAAAGCCACGGCCGAAAAACCGTTTCTTGTTCGTATACACATCGACGAGATCCCCGGCGGCAGGAGTGCCGATCGTTTCGGCAATGTGGCCGTCAAACACCCAGAGGTGGCCGTAGTAACGCGGTGCTTCGCGTTCGGCTGTCAGACGAACCTTGGCGGTGGGCACAGTCGAAAATCGTGTCATGGTTGTTGTCGGCCCGGCATGAACAGGGTCGGCTCGATTGAATGCAGCAGCCGCGCAACGGCCCCCGAGGGTGCCTGAAATCCCGCCGTGAAGCAACCGTCCGTGACTCGATACGATGATCTTCCCTGCTTGACCTTCCCGGACACCTATGGTCTTCTACGTCAAGAACGTCCGCACAGGCCCTTCATAACCCACATTTCAACGGGTGAGGCACGATGACCAGAGAGACCATCGGGACCGCGGTCTTGAATCGACTCTACCGGCTCGGAGTCCGCCACATCTTCGGCATTCCGGGCGACTATGTCCTGAGCCTGTACAAATTGATGGAGTCCTCGCCCATCCGGCATGTGGGAACGACGAGGGAGGATTGCGCGGGCTTTGCCGCCGACGCCTATGCCCGCATCAACGGCATCGGCGCCCTCTGTGTGACCTATTGTGTCGGGGGGCTCAATACGGTCAATGCCATCGCCTGCGCCTATGCGGAACGGTCGCCCGTCGTATTGCTGACCGGGTCGCCGGGGCTGTCCGAGCGCGCGCGGAATCCCTACCTCCACCACATGGTGCGCGAGTTCTCGACCCAGCGCGAGGTGTTCGAAAAAATGACGGTGGCGGCGGTGAGCTTGGAAGACCCGATCACGGCGCTGCGTGAAATGGATCGGGCCTTTGCGGCCCTGTTGCGGTACCGGCGCCCGATCTATCTGGAGATTCCACGAGACATGGTGCATGTCCCGCTCGCCGAGGCATCGCACAAGAGCGGCACTCAGGATGAACAGACAGACCACGCAGCCTTGGAGGAAGCCCTGGCCGAAGTACGCACGATGCTGCAGTCGGCGAAGCATCCGATCATTCTGGCCGGGGCCGAAGTGGGGCGCTTCGGGCTGCATGATGAGCTGACCCGCCTCGTGGAACGCCTCAACGTGCCGATCGCCTCGACCCTTCTCGGCAAATCGATCATTCGCGAAGACCATCCGCTCTATGTCGGGGTCTACAGCGGGTTGGTCGCCCGTGACGAAGTGAAGGAGTTCGTGAACGACACCGATTGCCTGCTCATCCTCGGCTCGATCCTCTCCGACGTGGAAGATTTGGACGCCCGCAGCGCCCTATTCTCCGACGGCCACACCATCCATGCGACGGCGGATCGCATCGCCATCAAGCACCACCGGTATGACTCCATCCGGTTCGAAGACTTCGTGAAGGGACTGGCCGGCACCCACCTTCCTTCGTTTCCGACACCGCAGCTCCCGGCCTCACAGACATTCGAGGACCCGCTGCCGCCGGCGCAGGCCTCCGTCAGCCTCCAGGGGCTGTTTCGTCACCTCGACAGCGTCCTGGACGAAAAGACGCTGGTCATCGCCGATGTGGGAGAATCCCTGTTCGCCTCCGTCGATCTCCATGTCCACCGCCGTTTTGAGTTTCTGTCGCCCGCCTATTACACCTCGATGGGATTCGCCGTTCCGGCTGCCATCGGGGCGGGCTTCGCCGATCCCTCCTTGCGGCCGATCGTCCTGGTGGGTGACGGCGCCTTTCAGATGACGGGGTCGGAGCTGTCCACGGCGGTCCGTTATCGGCAGGCTCCGATCGTGATCGTCCTCAACAACCGCGGCTATTCGACCGAGCGCGAGATTCTGGAAGGCCCGTTCAATGATGTCCATGAATGGCGCTATGAGCGGATCTGTGAATTGATCGGAGGTGGACAGGGGGCGCGGGTGACGACCCACGGAGAGTTCGTCCAGATCCTCGGCAAGGCCCTGACCGATCCAAGCCGACCCTATGTGATCAATGTCCTGCTCGACCCGGCCGACCGCTCCCCCGCCATGACCAGACTGGCTCGACGGTTGGCCAAACGCCTCTCCACCGACCGGCCGTAGCCGACGCCGGTTTGGAATGGTCCCCTATCGGCAGACACCTCGACCGGGGCCGATGTTGGGACTGTTTCACGCTGACACAGGCCCTGACTTGCGCCCTCACCCATTGACCACCCATAGACAAATATGGTCTTCTATACCAGCACTTGTCGAATTGTAATCGGGCGAGAAACTCGCCATCATGTCGGCAAGGTTATCCGGCGGAACACCCATGCGAGACGGCCCAACTTTCTCTGCACGACTCAACAATGTCGTAGCCACAGAACGGGAGTTCAACGAGCTGGTCGCCAAGTCGTTGCCGGAGCTGTTGGACCGTGCGACCAGTCAAACCAAACGGTTCCTCCGCGAAACGAATCAATGGGGAGACGACATCACCCATGAAAAGTTGGCCCTTCGGTGGGGATATGAGTTGGTGGAACGGTTTGTGGTCTTCGGTCGTACCGAAGTCCCCTGCCGCCCTTTCTTTCTCCTGGATAGCCTGATCGCCAAATCGTTCAGTCAACCGGACCCCCTCTGTTATCACAAGGAACTGTTGACGCCGGTGGGACGGTTCCTGGATGGGTTGGCTTCACGCGCGGTCGTCAGCCGCGATGCCTTGATCGCGCTGTTTTATCACTTTTACGGCTTCAGCCAGGCCCATGTGGTGAAGTTGTTGGGCTTCGGCCAGGCGGAAAGCCAGCGGGTCTACAAGAATTTCGAGCGCTGGCGCCAATCCGGCTGGCAACGCACGATGAACGAAACGGGATTGAGCGGGTCGGAAATAGACGTGTTGGAACAGGAACTGCGTACGAAACCGGACGGTGTAAACAACGAAGTGGATCGGTTGATGCCGATCTTGCAATCGCACTATCGAAAGAGTGAGCCGGAACATTACCCCTGCCTCTCGGAACAGAAGTGGGGGCAATTATTTCAGGATGACTACGGTCACGACTACCGCGTCTGGCATCTGGCCTTTTGCCGCGACTGTTTTATGGAAGTCGCGGATCGCCGGCAAGCCGAGTTCGGCAGCGGGTCGAAGCCGCAGGTCAATCTCCATATACATCCGCTGAAAAAGGGAGGCGTCTTGGCTCTCTTTGGAGGGGATCGAGGAGGACGGCACCATGGAAGCACCAGAGATCAACGACTATCGCGAACATCTGCTTGACGCCTTGGACGACCAGCCGCGCCGCGCGGCCGGAGAACGTCCGGGATTCCTTCAGGTGCTCGTCAACCACGAACGTGTCGGGACGCTGGATTGCCTGCAGGCCCATCCCTCCTTCACCTTCACGGCCCATGAGCGGAGCATCCAACACCTGGAGATTCGGAACGAGTCCGGGGTGCTGATCGGAGGCTGCGTGGCCCCGGAGGCCGGCTCAAAAAGTGTACGGGTTGCGATAGGCAACGGCGCCCTGACCATCCATGTGCAGAATCATTTCGACGGCGGTTCGCTTCAGGTGCAGTACGAAGCGGCTCCCGGATGGTGGGCCCACATGGCCGGCGCGATGGGACTGACTTCGAGAACGTCCGGATCGGCCTCGAGCGGGCACCCTGCATGGACCATGACCACAGCGTTCGCCCAGATCGTGTTGGCGGTGGGGGTCGTTGCATTGCTGGCCGAACGGGTGCCGAGTTGGATCGGGTGGGACGACCGGGCCCATCAGCTCGAAGAAGAACAGGCGGCGCGGCAATCGACCCAAGAGCAAATCGATCGTGTACACCAGCAACTGACCCAACTGGTCGAGGCCCAGACGACCGCGCTGGCCGTCTCTCGCTCCGAACAGGAACGGGTCGCGCAGTTGAATCACCTGATCGACACCGTGACGCAAGCCCAGCAGAAATTGAATCAGCAAGTCTCGTCCGTGCAGGAAGAGCTGCAGGCGGTGAAGACCGGCGTCGCACAGGAGGTCCAGGACGGGATGCGCGTGGCCGTCAACGCAGTGGAGGCCGGCCGTGAAGCGGTGCGCCAAGACCTTCAAGCGGTCAAGTCGGTCAATGAAACCTTGATCAAGCAGGTCGCCCTGCTGGAAAGCCGCAATCGGGAATTGCATGCCCGTTTGGCCTTGACCTCGCTGGAAGTGGCGAAAGCCAATGCCTCGCCCAAGCCGACCCAGTCGGCCAAGGGAGAGGCCCCCAAAGAGGCGGCCGTGCCGACGCAGGTTGCGGATGGTCTGCGTGAAGCGGACCGGCAGGCATTCATGTTCTGGGTGGCGTTCCAGGACGGCACCACTGAGAAAAGCATCGAGGAGTTGGTGCAGGAAATCAACGGCATCAAGAAAGGGCCGATGAAGTCGGGCTGGTACTCCGTCGAAGTCAACTTGCCGAAACCGGAACCTCCGGACCGCTTCCTGGAGTCCGTCAAACGAGCCAAGATCGTCAAGTCGGTCGTGACGAGCAAAGCGATGCCTCCGGCTCAGTAACAGCGGTCTCCCCTCAGCAGATCAACGCTCGACGCAGTGGGCCATTCGCGTCCGGCATGGAGATCTCCCACCGCCGCCACTCGATTGCCGTCAACGTTTCGCTCGGAGCCCTGCACAGGAGAGAGCATGTCGGATTTTCATCAGAACGGACTCGTCACGGTGCTGCACCGGCTCGGCGCGCCCAATCTCGACCAACTGGAAAAGGAACTGCACCGGCATGCGGCATCGAACCCGATCGCCCTCGTTCTCCCTTCACTCTATTCGGAACTCGAAAACCCCGCCCTCAAACACATCGTGGAGGTCTTGAAGGACATCCGCTATGTCAATGAAATCGTGATCTCGTTGGATCGGGCGTCGGCCCTGGAGTTTCGACTGGCCAAACAGTTCTTCGCCGTGCTGCCGCAGCGGGTCCGGATCGTATGGAACGACGGAACGCGTATCCAGGACATCCTCAAGTTGCTGGCCCACAATGAAATCGATACGGGTCTGCAGGGCAAGGGCCGCGGCTGCTGGATGGCCTTCGGCTATGTGTTGGCGCGCGGAGAAAGCAATGTCATTGCCCTCCACGACTGTGACATCCTCAGCTACAATCGAGAATACCTCGCCAGGCTCTGTTATCCGATCGTCAACACCAACCTCGGTTATGAATTCTGCAAGGGATACTACAGCCGCGTTACGAATCGCCTGCACGGCCGGGTGACGCGGCTGTACCTCACGCCGCTGATCCGGAGCCTCCAGCAGGTGGCCGGCTCGCATCCATTGCTGACGTTCCTGGATAGTTTCCGCTATCCCTTGGCGGGCGAGTTCGCCATGGTGCGGGATTTGGCCTGGATCAACCGCATTCCCGGCGACTGGGGGCTCGAAGTGGGCGTCCTGTCGGAGATCTATCGCAACTGTGCGCTCAGACGGATTTGCCAGGCCGATATCGCCGATGCCTACGAACATAAACATCAGGGCCTGTCGGCGGACAACGCCGATCAGGGGCTGCAGAAGATGTGTGTGGATATCACGAAGTCCCTCTTCCGAAACCTGGCGAGCGAAGGTGTGGTGCTGTCGGAGGCGGTCCTGAAGGCTTTGCGGGCGACCTATCTGCAGACGGCCCAGGAGGCCATCACCCGTTATCAGAACGATGCCGCCATCAACAGCTTGCAGTTCGACCGGCATGAAGAACGGATGGCGGTCGAGGTGTTTCTCAAGGGCATGAAGATCGCTACGGAGACATTTCTCGACGACCCGCTCGGGGTGCCGATGATCTCGAATTGGAGCCGGGTCACAGGTGCGATTCCTGATATTTTTGAACGTTTGATCGATGCGGTGGAACGCGACCACGAGTGGGACCCGGTCGGAAATCGCGTCTAGCAGTTCGACGCAAGGTCGGATGCGGGAGCCGGGCCCGTCCTGGTCCGGTCAAGCGCTCGGCCCTCAGGACAGGGCCGGTTGCTGGATCGAGAACAGCGTGGCGTCGCTGGCATATACTTGTTCTCAAAACGCCGAGTGGGCCTGACTGAGATTATGCGGACTAAGAGGGGCGGTAAAAAGGACGATCACCCATGACCGACGATTATGCTCGAAGGAAAATACAAGTCATCCGGGAATTTCTTGCTGCCGAATACAAACCTCCCTATACCGTCGAGGCGGTGATCCAGAGAAGGGATCCATTAGCCGACACCAAATTCAAGATCATCCTCAATAACAATGTGGAACGCATCCTCTCGGTCTGCGCCGCACTCGTGTTGGACAGCCATCCCACTCCAGACCAACTGAAGACGTTACTCCTGTCACGAGGGATCATGGAAAAGGTCAGATCTTCGGTAGAGTTGCGAATTTGCCATGAGGACTTGGGAACCGATGAACAATCGTATTCGAAACCGATCAGGGCGGTACGTGGAATCACGTGAACCGGCGGCATACGACGCTTGAATGCCGGAGAGCGAACCCTCCTGTGCGAACTGCGGGACCGACACCCACCCTATCAAAGCGTTCCACAAGCGACGATCTACGTCTTTGATTTCTGCGCGAATACCGTGGCATCACAAGCGATGTACTTAATCTGCTTCATCGGAACGATGAAGACTTCTTTAGCCGAATCGACCTCCAACACTTCCATGTCCTCGCTGATGGTATGGCGAATCGCGTCCTTCACCAGTAGTTCCTGATTGTCGGCAAACACGACTTTGACCCAATATTGCACGTGACACTCCTTGTTAGAGATGATGGTCTTCCGTCTGACCCAGCTCCTGTGATCGCCGCGTGGCCGCTTCCACGGCCGACATCAAGGCTGCGCGCAGTCGCCCCTCCTCCAGACGGCGAAGACCGGCGATCGTAGTGCCTCCGGGCGAGGCGACGCGATCCTTGAGCAGGCCCGGATGTACAGCCTGTTCGAGCACCATGCGCGCGGCTCCGGCCAGAGTTTGCGCCGCCAGGAGTTGTGCGGTCGCCCGCGGCAGCCCCATCAACACTCCCCCGTCCGCCAAGGCCTCGACCATGGCGAACACATAGGCAGGACCGCCCCCGCTCAAGCCGGTGACGGCATCCATCAGCCGTTCTTCCACAACCACCACCTTGCCGACCGCGTCAAACAGGCTTTCGGCGAGCTGCCGGTCCTCGGAGGACGAGCCTGCCGCGAAACTCAGCGCCGTTACCCCTTCACCGATCGTCGAAGGAGTGTTGGGCATAGCGCGAACCAATCTGGTCGCTTGCTTGAGGTGAGTCTGTATGCGGGACAGGGGATAGCCTGCCGCGACGGAGATCAGCAGGGGTAGCCCCTCGATGATCGGCGCCAGTTCGCGCAGCACCCCATCGAGCACCTGCGGCTCGACGCAGAGCACGAGGAGGTCGGCCCCTCGCGCCACGAGGCGATTGTCGGCGCCGGTCGCGACCCCGAATCGTACGGCCAGCAACTCCCGCCGAGACGATTGGGGGTCGCCGACGGCGACGTGCTCCGGAGTCGTCAGGCCCTTGCGCAACACACCGGCCACCAGCGCCTCGGCCATGTTGCCGCCGCCGATGAAGGCGATCCGTTTTCCCCTCAGCATGGCGCGATTATACTGGCGGCCTTTCAGCCGAGCAACTTGCAACCGCCGGAAGGGGTTGTATAGAGTGGGTGGTATAGCGCTTGATCACCGCCATGTCAGCAGAACGGAGCCAACATGAGACGCATCGTATCGCTCATGACCGTGGGGACGCTTCTTCTTGTGGGTGACGCGGGCTGGGCCCGCCGCGACGCCTTGACCGTCGAGCAGAAGAATCAACTGGAACGAATCGATCGGGTCTTGATCGATGTGCTGGCCCTATCGGACAAGGGACCGGTCGATGCCGGACCGCTGACCGAGGTGGTGGCGGGACGTATGAAGGAATTCGGCTACACGCCGGTGACCGATCCGACCCAGCCGCACGACGTGGAACTGAAGATCAAGTGCGAGCAACGCAAGACCTGGGAAGGCACCACCAACATGGGCAGCGATGCCGACCTCCCCGACTCCCCTTCGCGGGTATGGAAAGGTCCGGCCTGCCAGCTGGCCTATGTCCTGAACGGAAAGAAGATGGCCTGGCGCAAAGAGGTGCGGACGGACTTCGACGACCCGCAGGCCGCGGCAGTGCTCGCCAAGGCCGGCGATCCGACGGCCTATACGATGGCCAAACTGAAGACCCGTCTCGAAGACTACGATTTCCCGGCCCTCATCACGGCTGAATGGGGCCAGGAAGAACGGCTGTTTCGCCTGTACGACGATCCGAAGACCCCGGTCGCGCGCAAGGTGAAGTTGGTGTCGCTGTTCGGAGAGCTGTTCTCCGTGAAGGCGGTCCCGCGCCTCCTGGCCGGCCTCAACGGAGCCGACCGCAACATCGCCAAGGCCTCCGCCCTCGCTCTAGGCAACATCGGCCAGAAAGACACGATCCCGACCTTGATCCAGACGATGAAAACAGGCGCGCCGGAATTGCGCGCGGCGGCGGCGAAGGCCTTGGGGATCGTCGGAGCGTTGCACGGCGATTTCACGATCGTCGATCCCTTGCTCGAAACCCTGAACACGGACGATGTGGCGGTGAAGACCGAAGTCGCCTGGGCGCTCGGAAAATTGCCGGACATGCGGTCGTATGACCCTCTGTTCAAGCTCCAGAAGTCGCTCTATCACGTCCATCAGAACGACGCCGATCCGAGCCTCATCAAACTGAAGGAAGCCGTCAATTGGAGCATCAAGCAAATCGATACGTGGGAGCACGTACAGTAGCGCGCTCCATCACCGCCGCCGGCTCCAGCGGATCGGCCGTCGGCCTGCACCTTCTCTCACAGGTCTGCGCGATGCTCCTCCTCGCCTCTCTCACCGGTCCGGGGCATGCCCAGGTCATGGGAGAAGAGGCGGAACTCGACCGGCTCAGGGCGAAGGCGGAAGAGGCCATGGGCAATGACGATGCGGAAGGCGCGGCGATGAGCATGGGGCGTGCCGCATTGATGGCGGCGCAACTCGCCAAGCGTCAAGCGGAACCGGCTCCGCGGCAACTGTGGAAGGCGACCGAACACCTGTACCGGTCACAGGAACATGGTTACCGGGCCGTCGCCTTGTTTCGCCGCGCCGGCGGAGAACTTCCGGCTTCGGCGGGAGTGTGCGGGAGTCTTCAGCTGGCGCAGCTCGAATTGCAGCATGCGCAATCAGCCCTCGACCGTCCGGATCACGCTCCTCAGAAAGAAGCCGCGCCTCCGCGATTGAAGACGGTTCGCCAAACCATGGAAGATTGGGTGATCGTATTGGGGTCGATGCAGACCGAGTTTCGCTGCCCGCCTTCACCTGCCGGCTAGTCGTCTTCCGGATTGATGATGTGGAGTCCGGCCGGACGACAGGCCGCCAGCAATTGTTTATCCGCACTGACGACCGTCAAGCGGAGCGGCTTGAGCTCCAAGGCCAGGGCCAGGTGCAGCAACTGCGGGGAGCGCAACGCCGGATAGTCCAGGATCAACTCCTTTGCCGCCAGATAGGTACCCAACGTCGGAGCAATGTATTGAAAGAGTCCCTGCCCGGCTTCCATCTCGAATTTATACAACACCGAATAGCAATCGTCCCTGGTAATTTCCCCCTGCTGCGCGCGGATGGACAACGTGGAATAAAAATCCGTGACGGTCCACATGGGCACGATCGCCACCTTGCCCCGTTTCACCATGAGCTTGTTGACCACCCGCGTGCCGCGCTCCATGCTGTATCGCTTCACCAGCGCGGTCGAATCGAAATAGTAATACGGCATTCCTACACCCTTCCCTTCAAGAGGCTTTCGGCCAGCGGCGATTGGAGTTTGGAAAGGCGGTCCTGTAGTTCATCCAAGGGCAATTCCTCGTAGTAGCCCTGTTTGCGGAAAATGCCCACGATGCCGCTGCGCAGCACCTGCTGCGTATCCGCAGCAAGACGTTCGCGCAGGCGTTTTTTCATCGCTTGGCTGGAAAGGCGGCGCCCGCCGCCGTCGTGATCGGCCACGTTCCTGGTCCCTGTTTTACTCATTCCCTCTCCTCTCCTGTGGTTGACTCTCGCTGTCACCGATTCGATTGCGGCTGGGCGGACTCCCTCGGACAACCGGACGGCGCAGGGGCCGAGGTCTGCAGGTCCTTCTCGCCGTAGATATGGGCCGCGATGGAGCGGGCGAGATCGGCGGAAAATTCCTCCTGCATCACCCGCACCGCCTTCGCCGCCGCCTCACGCCCCGTCACATGCCCTTCACGCCCCCCCTTCGAGAGGGCTCCGATCACACGATGGGTCGGACGTTCTTCGATCACCGCGTCCGTGCACCATCGAACATACCGGAACTGCGGATCGTTCACGTCGATCGGCCAGAGCCTGACCGTCCCCGTGATCTGCAAGTCCGCCGAAGCGGCCCCTGCAGCAGAGCCGCCACCCACGACGGAGAAGCCCTCCCGCGTCAGCCCGTCGATGAGCGCGCGCTCGACCGGCTCGGCCTGGTCGCCCGACAGATCCACGGCCATGCCGAGATTGGTCGCCAGAAACTGCTCCAGTTCGCTGGTCAATTCAGCCACCCGGTAGGCGGCAGGAATCCCCTGCCCGCTCGGTCGAATCACGCGCAGATCCGTATTGTAGGCTTCACGGAGGACCAGGTTCTTTGCCGCGCGTTTGAGATTGCGCACGTGCGCGAGCTTGTCCTGCGTCTGACGGGCCTCGGTCACTTCCGTCTGGACCGTGCGGTCGAGATCACCGAGACGTTCGACCATCGCCGCTTCCGCCTGCGCGCGATTCATGCCCGCCAGAGCATAGTACTGTCGCGCCCTTCGGTCAAACCATGTATCCAGGATCTGCACGTTTTCCAACACCTTGTCCGTGGTCACACGGGTCACGTTGTCCAGGGTCAAGCGGCGTTCGGTGCTCGTGTGCCCGCGGGTTTCCACGACCAGGTACGATTCCCAATCCTTTGCCTGGGCCGTAATCTCCGCCTTGAAAATTTTCGACACGGCGGCATAGGCCTGCTCCGTGGCTTGCGGGCGGGAGTCGGCTTGCCCCACGCCTAAGAGATATTGAGCAGGCGGAAATTCGGCGGCGGCGCCGTCGATCCACGCCGGACGAGCTGGTCCGCCGAACCAGCCGCAGCCGGCGATCGACAGGACGATCAGGATCGAGAGGCCCGCCGGTCCGATGCGACCGGTCACGACGGAGAGGATCGACTTCATAGGGGCACCCGTTCGATCAGGAACACCGTCTGGCCGGAGCGAAGCACCAGCGGTCGGGTGCCCCCTGCGCGCGAAGGCCCGCCCGTTCGACTCACAGGCTGAATCCGGCTCTCATATTCGCCTGCCGGCACCCACAGACGGGTCATCTGAATTTCATCGGGCAAGGTCCGCCAGCTTCTCGTATCGGCTGATTCCGACGCCACCGCCAGCCCGTGAGTCAGCAGTCCCACCACCAGCCCCACCCAAGGAGCATCTCCCTTGTTCACCGCCTGTTGGGACCCGCGGGTGGCAGCCTCGGCCGCGGCGAACTTCATCGCAGCGCGCGCAAGCGCCTTCGTCGTGATCCCCGGCATTCGATCCGACAGGGATTTCTCCGCCAAGGCCGTCCCGTTGTACAGCAGTTGGGATTTTTCCGATATCGCGGCTCCCACCCGCGGCATCAACGTCACCTCTTCGTAGAGCACCTGAGTTTTTTGCGGGACGAGCCGAGGCAGCGCCACCCTGACGACGCGTCCGTTCAGGCCGTACAAGATGCTGTCCGCCGCGCGGCGCTCCTGGCGGTTGGAGGCATGGATGACCCCCCGATTCAGCAACACCAATTGAAGCGCGCTCAGACTGATCGGAATATCGAGGTAGGCATCTTCTTTGTACGGCGCGCGCCCATTATAACTGATCACGACCACCTGGGCGAGGTCGGCCTGTGCCTGACTGGACGTCCAATGGGTTTCGGGGAACCGGCTGCGATAGTCCTCGAACTCGGCGGTCATATGCAGCGCGTCGGTGGTGCGCAGAAGGTCCGCGCAGAGCATCGGCGGCATCGGCGTATGGGCCCAGCTACGTGTGGATTCGTAGATCTCGTACGATTTGCGATAGGCGATGAAGGCATTGTTGAGGTCGCCGGTCGCTTCGTACAGCACGCCGGTCAGGTATCGGGCGAAGGCATCTTCCCGATAACCGTCCTTCTCCTTGACCCGGTCCGACAGCACGTTCAGCCGATGGTCGATCTGCCGCGCCTCGACGAGGGCCTCCGACAACTGTCCCATCGCCGCATAGTTCAGCGCCTTGACGACGTTGATCATCACATGTTCATACGCGTCGCCCTCATAGGGCAACAGGCTGTCGTTCGTCAGGAACGCAGCGGTTTCGGTCCGTACGGTCCTGGTATACAACCGCTCGACTTCCTGGGCCGCTTGCTCGAGCAGGCTGTTGCTCTGCACATAGTCGCCCGCAAGTTGGAGGGTCATGCCCCGGTCCATGTCGTACAACAGGCGATTCCGTGCCCCATACTCGGACTCGGCCTTCGCCATGACGGCATCGGCGCGACGAGGGTCGTTCGCCTGCAGGCTCTGGTCGATGAGGAGGTAATGGTTCGTAGAGAGCCCGCAGCCGGAAAGCGCCCACAGCAGGCCGCCCAGGAAAAGAGGCAGGTGGGGGAAAGAAATGAAACGGCCTCCCGGAGGGGAGGCCGTGGTCGATGGGAAATGCCGTCTCAACGGAGTACGTCGGATTAAAAAACCGTCCGTTTTCTTTCGATGACTTTCTTGATTTTCTTCTGGCCGAACCAGGATTTCACATTGTTTTCCATGTCCACCATTTCAAGATCGACCTGGTAGAAGACCGCCTTGGCTCCGTCCTGCTCGTCCAAAATCGTCGAAATGCTCCCCCGCATCATGTAGTCGGCGCCGAGTTCCTTGCCTGGCGCCTTCTGCGTGTCCTCACGGGCATGGACGGCCTGTTCGCGCCGCTCCTCGCGCACCTCTTCACGCTCACCCTTGCCGGCCACGAACGTCACTTTCTGGGAGTTTGTCAATTCGCGCTCCAGATCGCTGACGAAGGTCTGGACGTTGATATGTTCGTGGCTCTTGTTAAGCACGGTGCCGACGACGACGACCGGCTGGCGGTTCTTCCCTTTGGTGAAGTTCCCCAGCCAGGGGTTCGCCAACGCTTCCTTGACCATCGCCTCCGCCACCATTTGGGAATCCGTATCGTTCCATCGCCCGCTGAGGTCCGTGACCACGCCGGTATCGACACGCGTCACCGTCGTCTCATGCCCGCAGCCGCTCACCGCTGCGGCGCCGGCGAGAACGACCGACGCCACCGTACGACCCATTGAACGACCCCACCCTTCGATCATGCCGTCTTCCTCCTCGCCGCACCCATTGAACACCGCCTGGTTACTTCGTCGCCCGTTTGTCTTCTTCCTTTTCGAGTCGCTCGAATAACCGGTCGGCATTCTTGCGCACGAAGTCCCGGACTTGGCTGTTCAATTCCTTCGCCTGATCCAGATTGTTCTTCATGTCTTCGAGGCTCAGCTTGGTCAGGACATAGTAGGTTCCGGATTTCTCATCCTTGTAGCGGTCCAGCGGCTTCACGCCGTTCAAGGTGACGGCGGAGAAGGTCTTGACCGCCCGTTCGATGTTCTGCTCTTCGCTGTTGCGGGAAAAATCGCCGGCGGTCGTCGAAGCGGCGTAGTCGCGCATGAGGTAGGCGGTATAGGTTTCGAAGGTCTTGGCGATTTCCGCGCGGCTGCGGTTCTCGGCCGTGTCCCAAGCCAACGGCTCATTCCGCACCCCGACGACCGAACCGACGCCATAAAAAGACTTGTCGCTTTTCTCATTGAAGGCGCCCGATCCTTTTTTCACCCAGTTCGGGGGACCACCGCAGGCAGTCAGCCCGATCAACAATGCGAGCATCAACAGGCCCCCGGTGTACTTCGAAAAAGCCCCCTCTACTCTGCTCATACGATTCCTCCTTGGTGTGGCGCATGTGAGAGCTGACGGCTCGATTCGCTGGCGGTGAGATGATGGATGTCGGCCTGTGAGGTTCACTGGTGTCAGGGATACAATTACGCGAAAACTCGCGGGTTTATGCTAACATGCACCCCTGGGAGAGTCAACGCGCAACGGGTTATACGGTTGACGAGAGACCGAGGCGATATACGTGTACGAAAAAACGGGCTTCTACCTAAGGAGAGACTCAGATGGCTGACGTTCAAATCGAAGACGGCATCATCCGCATCCAGCAACTCGACATTCAGGACCCGAAAGCGGCCGCGGTGCTGGCGGAATACCCGCAGGTACGCTGGGCTGAAATTACCCGCCGGGCGATGAAGATCGGGTTGGGCTATTTGAAGGGTGGGGGAAAAGACTAAGGCCCCTGTTTCTCGGCCGGGGGACTGCTGCCTTGGACGGCACGGGTCGCGCGCTCGCTCTGCCCACCCAATTCGAGGTACCGTCGAAAGGCGTCGACCGACTTTTGCGGTTCGTTCAAGTAGTCGGCATAGAGGACGCCGAGAGAAAAATAGACATCCGCATAGGCCGGATTGACGGCCAGCGCCTGCTGCATGGCCTGCTCGGCATCCTGATAGCGCCCCTGCTTCTCGAACACGAGCGCGAGGGAGTAGTGCGAATCGGGGTTCTGAGGCGCATATTGCACGGCGGCGCGCGCCGCCGCCATCGATTCCTCGAGGTTCGGCAGCACTTCCAGCCGGACATAACTTTTCAAGACATAGGCGTCCCCGAAGGAGGGATCGTAAGCAATCGCGCGATTGAGACGCTCCAAGGCTTCTTCGGCCGACTTCTGTTGCTGCAGTAAGGCAAAGGCCTGTTCATATTGGGCGCGAGCCGCCTTGGCGCGATCCGCTTCATTCGTCGGTTCGCTTCCGAGTTGAAACAGCGCTTTCCGTCCTTCGACGAGAATGACGTCCCCGTCTCCCTCCAACTGCACGAACTGCGGGTGCTGCGCCCCCTTGGTGGAGGCCTCCACGTCCCGCCTCACTTGCGCGGCCAATTCGCTGGCCATCACCCACCCGTTCTTGTTGAGGTCGGCGGCCCCTTTCATTCCGGCCACCACCGCCGTTACGAACGGACTCGGTCCGGGCATGTGGGCGACGATTTCATTCTTTTCAGCGGCGGTCAGGACCTGTACGGCGCGCTTTTCCGTGTCGTCTTCCGGGGACAGCCGGCCTTCGAGGGACAATTGCTGCGGCGCCGTCACCTCCCAGCCCCGCACATTGGCGTCGAACAGCAGCAGCATGTGTTTGGAGGCGGAGCGTCGGCTGAATTCTTTCAGGTGATCGAACGTGACGGCTTTGGCCGTATTGTTGAACTGAGCATCCCAGGGAACCACGTAGCCCAGTTCCTTGGATTGGGCGTCCTGTGCGATTCCCGCATGCCCCGCAAAGAACAGCACCACGCGATCTTGCCGTCCGACCTTGCGCGGCAAATAGTCGGTGAGGATTTGCAGCAACCGCTTGGAATTGGCGTCTTTGTCCTGGAGTTCGATCACTTCATCGAACCCGAGATCCCGCAAGGCCGTGGCCATCGCATGCGCGCTCTCCAACGCACCGGGCACCTTCGGCGCGACGAGGTAGTTTTCGATCCCGATCACCACCGCCCAAGACTTGTAGTAGAGTCCCTCCGGTTTGCCCATCTGCGCGTAGACGACGGACAGGCCTCCGAGAGTGACAACGGCAGACAGGAAGACGAAGAGGACGAGGGTTCTGTACGAACGGTCTGGTGAGTGAGCGCGCATCGAGCGGTCAATCCGGTAAGGTGCGACGAGTTCAGCCTACCCTCGTCTCCGCTCGACTGTCAAGGAAGCGGGCAGGGTCAAGCCACGGCGCGGAGGGTTGCAGTTCCTCCGCCCCATCCGCATAATGCCTTTCACAACCGACCGCGGCAGAGGGCCCCGCACATTGTGGAGGCATGGCACCAATGGACGAGAAGATCGATACCCTGTTGAAAGAAAGCCGCGTCATTCAACCGACCGATCGGACGAAGGCAGCGGCGCATATTCAGGATTACGACCGGGCCTACAAGGCCTCCATCGCCGATCCGGAAGGGTTCTGGAGCGGTGTGGCGAAGGAATTGGACTGGTTTTCGCCCTGGAACCGGGTGCTCGAATGGAACTATCCCTGGGCGAAATGGTTCGTGGGCGCGACCTGCAATATCTCCTACAACTGCCTGGATCGCCACGCGAATACCTGGCGTCGCAACAAGGTCGCGGTCATGTGGGTGGGCGAGAACGGCGAGGAACGCGTCTTCACCTACGGGGAATTGTTGCGCCAGGTCAATCGTTGCGCCAACGCACTCAAGGCACTGAGCCTCAAGAAAGGCGATCGGGTCACGATTTACCTGCCGAAGATTCCCGAACAGGTCGTCGCCATGCTGGCCTGCGCCCGCATCGGGGTCATTCACAGCGTGGTGTATTCCGGCTTCAGCGCCCCGGCCCTCGCGAGCCGTATTCAGGATGCGGAGGCGCGTGTCGTGATCACCGCCGATGTGGGCTATGATCGCGGGAAAACGATCAACCTCAAGGGCGTCGTCGATGATGCCGTACGGACCTGTCCCACCGTGGAGAAGGTCGTGGTGGTACGGCGGGAAAAACTCGGCATCGCGCTGACGGCGCCGAAAGAGATCGATTGGACCGATTGGTTGAAGGACCAACAGGCGTCGTGCGAGGCGGAACGGCTCGATTCGGAAACTCCGCTCTACATTCTCTACACCTCGGGAACCACCGGTAAACCCAAGGGCGTCGTGCATGTCCACGGCGGGTACATGGTTGGGACCTACATCACGACCAAGTACGTGTTCGACCTCAAGGAAGAGGATGTCTATTTCTGCGTGGCCGACCCAGGCTGGGTCACGGGGCACAGTTACATCGTCTATGGCCCGCTGCTGAACGGGGCGACGATCCTCATGGCCGAAGGCAAGCCCGACTATCCCAACCCCGGCCGCTGGTGGGACCTCATCGAACGATACGGCGTCTCGATTTTCTACACGACGCCGACGGCGATCCGATTGTTGATGAAGTACGGCGAAGACTGGCCGAAGAAATACGACCTCTCCACCTTACGTATCCTCGGCAGCGTCGGGGAACCGATCAATCCGGAAGCCTGGGAATGGTTCTACCGCGTCACCGGCAGCGACAAGCCCATCATGGATACCTGGTGGCAGACGGAAACCGGGTCGATTCTCGTCACCCCCCTCCCCTCCGTGCCGCTTAAGCCTGGCTCTGCGACGAGACCCTTTCTCGGCATCGAAGCCGATGTGGTGGACCGAGAGGGCAAGAGTCTGCCGAGCAACGCCGGCGGGTTTGCCGTGATCAAGAAGCCCTGGCCTTCCATGATGCGGACGATCTACAAAGACCCCGATCGCTACAAGGTCTACTGGAACACCATCCCCAACTGTTACACGGCCGGCGATGTCTGCCGGAAGGACCACGACGGCTACCTCTGGTTCATGGGCCGCGCAGACGATGTGATCAAGGTGGCCGGCAACCGCATCGGAACGGCGGAGGTCGAAAGCGCGTTGGTCAGCCATGACGCCGTGGCCGAGGCAGCGGTCATCGGCAAACCGCACAAGACGGCCGGCGAGGCGATCAAGGCCTTTGTCATCTTGAAGCAGGGCTACCAGGACTCGAAGGAATTGATTCAGTCGTTGAAGGATCACGTCTTGAAAGAATTGGGGAAGATCGCCGTCCCCCAGGAAATCGACATCGTGCCCTCGTTGCCGAAAACGCGCTCCGGCAAGATCATGCGGCGGGTGCTCAAGGCCAAGGAATTGGGACAGGACGTCGGCGACATTTCGACCATCGAAGACTAATCCCGTCCGTTGTCGGTCGGTGCTCAATCTTTCACTCGGTGCATGGAGGCCGGTCATGCAGAGGCAGAGCAAGAGACAGGGTGTCGTGTGGTCGACCGTGATGGGGCTCATGTTACTGGGCGGAGTCTCGGCCGTCGCTGCGACGGGAGAGGCCAAGAAACCGGCCGAACAGGCCGCACCATCAGCGACAAAGAAAGCTCCTGCGAAGAAGGGCGCGGCGAAGGGCGGAGGCCCAAAAGCAAAGTCCGGAGCCGGCACACCCAATGGCCCGGCGCCGACATATTCTTCGGCGGAAACGGCGGCCAAGGCCACAGCCTGTTTCGGGGAAGCGCCCAAGATCGAATCGGTGAAGCCGGATGAAGGCAAGGCCGGCGACAAGGTGACGATTTCCGGCAGGAACTTCGGCCCGGCTGAGTGCCTCCGATCACTGTCCTTCGGTCCCGGGCACTCCGCGACGTTCAAGTTTGAAAGCGAGACTCAGATCACGACTACCGTGCCGAGCGGCCGGCGCAAGGGCTTGGTCATGATGACCGTCACCACCGCTTCCGGCGAGGACTCGAAGCCGTTTTTGGTGAAATGAGAGAAGATACAGGAACGACGCTCCTATCGGTCCCCTGCTCCCGGAGCGCGCGCCCTCAGAAGGGCCTCGCTCGACGGCTGCAGTTGGACCGATGACGGGCCTCGTTCCATGAAAGTGGGGCAGACAAAGGCTATGTCATAATCGACCTCTGAGCTACTGGCGTCCACAAACACGACGACCCTTCCTCCACTCACCTCGCTCATTCGCAGGATGACCCCCGCCGGCGTTGCTCGAGACCTCGGCCCCACGACAAGCGTGGTTTCTCTCTATCGACTGCTTCTCTCGTTAGACAATTTGTCGGGATGTCGGCACTTCGTTTGACGTTCTGATCACGATCGCATACCATATCGTCACTCAATGAGGTGCATCATGAAGTTCATCACGGTCAGAGACTTGCGTGAGCGCTCAGGACAAGTGTGGAGCAAGTTGGCGCGCGAGCGGGAGGTCATCCTTACTTCGAACGGCAAACCGATCGCCATCCTGTCGGCCATTACCGAAGACACCCTTGAGGAGTCTCTTGCTGCCGTGCGGCAAGCTCGATCAGTCTCGGCGGTCGAACAGATGCAGCGGCAATCGGTCAAGGTCGGGGCAGACAGACTTTCCCCCGACGAGATCAATGCCGAGATTCGAACAGCCCGAAAGGCCCGCCGCCGGTGAAGGTGGTGGTGGACACGAATGTCCTGGTCTCCGGCCTGTTATCCCCATTCGGTCCACCCGGTGAAATAGTCAGAATGATCGCCGGAGGAAGCCTCTATCTCTGTTTCGACGCCCGCATCCTCACCGAATACGCGGATGTCCTCAAACGACCTACATTTCAATTCCACGCCGAGTTGATTAAGAGCTTATCCGTAAATTACATTTATCGCCAACGGGATTTTTCTGAACGTGATGATCGCCGCGGCAAGATGGGTGAGGCCGAGGAAACTGCGTTCGAGTTTCTCATACCGCACGAGCAGCTTGCGAAAGCGATTGAACCAGCTATGCGCGACCTCCACAATCCACCTCCTGGCTCGCTTCGTCGGATGCCGCCGCTGCTCCTCGGCTTCCTGCCCGCGCCCTTTGACATGGGCGATGTAGCCATGCTCTTCAATGGTGACACGTGCCGGAATGCCGGTGTAGCCTGCATCGGCACACAAGTGCTGGCTGCGTCGCTCAGGCGGCGAGGGACGCGGCACTACGATGGCGTCAAGGACGACGGCCAGCTGGCTCACATCATGCCGGTTTGCCGCGGTCACGATGATCGACAGCGGGACGCCACGATCGTCCACCAGCAGGTGGCGCTTGCTTCCATTTTTTTCCCCGATCCGTCGGGTTCGGCCCGACCGCTTCCTGAGCCAGCGGCGCTTTCATCATGGCCCCGTCGATACTCTGCCAGCGCCACGCGATGCCTTCCACGTCGTCATACTCCGCCAGCCCGGCCTGCCAGAGGGCTGCGAACAGGCCGGCGTTCTGCCACTCGAGAAAGCGCTTGTGAATGGCGCTCGCGCTCCCAAAGCGCTCGGTCGGCAACGCCTTCCACTGACAGCCCGTGCGCAACACGTAGACGATGCCCTCGAACACCAGGCGCGCCTCCTTGGGTTTGCGCCCACCCCCGGGTTTGCGCACGTAGGGCTTGGCCCTCGCACGCCGGCGCGCGGGGATCAAGGGTTCGACCCGTTGCCAAAACGCGTCCGACACTTCCCATGCTGCCGCCCTGCTGTGCGTCACACGTTTCGCCATCGTTGATCTCCCCCATTCGTCCGAGTCGAGATGGGAGGCAGTGTACCATATTATTTACGGATAAGCTCTAAGATATTTCTCGATCAGATCAAGGCTGATGGATTGAGTATGGCTGGTCGCCCGTTGACCAACAGGCTTCCGGATGCTGCCGACGAAGCCTTTCTCGAAACAGCACTCGCAGGCGATGCGCGTTGTGTCATCACGGGAAACACCAAACACTTTCCGGCCTCCCGACGAGAGGGCATGCTCGTGTTCTCTCCCCGCGAGTTTCTCGAGTATTATCGACGAAAGAATCAACCGCGAAAGGGCTAAGCAAACGGTGAAGTCAGTGCGCACAGGCTCGCCGACCATCTCCACCGCCTCCGGAGAAGACTCGAAGCCGTTCTTGGTGAAGTGAGGAGCAGCTGCCATACATGATTCCTCAGCGACATGGCTGATAATTTTGATCGTTTTCTGGTCGGATGATTACGAGAGCCGTGCATGAATGAGAAAACATCGCATGTCGCCGCCATGCATTAGACATTTTACGAGATTGAAGTCGTCGTCACCCCACACCTGGGGCACAATGACCCGTTGGTCGCGCACGGCAGTAACCATTGCACAGAAAGCTGAGACGGACCTCTCCAAAGACGATTCTGCTGTAAATCCCGGCATGTTCATATTGTCCTCCCATTTTCAGGCTGAGCCATCTCCAATGATCCGACATCCATCCCACCACATATACATGATCAAAATGGGACTCCCAGGTGATACCGGGCCCTATCTTCGGGTGCAAACCATGCATCCATAATCGGCGTGGCGTATATCAAATATGTTTTCACATTCTTCAGCGTCAAACACGCGACAGACTGCGCGCTGTGGTGTGACGCGCTGTCCATCTACAAATGCATTCTGTCCACCATCCATTCGATAGGGCCTGTTCGTCCTGAAAAGTGATTCTTCCGCAGTAAAGTGCGGCATCTTCATAAGCCATCTCCTGATCAATTTTGGCGGCCAGTCGCATGCTCACGGCGACGCATGTTTCACGACCTCCGGCTCACATCGTACAGACATGACCCGCGCTAGCATAGAATCACCCACGAATCACATTCAAACGAACGGGGATCGTTCCCGGAAATGCACTGTTTAAACAACCTGCGGCAATAGGCCCTATAACGAGACTTACGACTAGCGGGAATGATCGATTGCAAGCACGTAGAGGCATCTTTTTCAGAGAGAACTGTCCACAGCGATGCAGCGCTTCCCGTCTCCAATGAGAACTCAGCATTAAAGCTTGGCATACTCATCGCGAGCCTCCTTCGTACCATCTTCTTCCGAAAACAATTCAGGCCGAGGCCGAACAGAGTCCTAAGAATACTGGAATCAACTCCTCTTGTCCTCCAACAATGGCGATTCCTAGCGCGGTGCAGACCAGGGCTCTCCCGGTGAATTGCGGACTGACATGCTCCGCATCCGATGAATAGCCTGGTTGGCCGACAACCCAGTATCGCACACTTATAGTCTTTAAACTTTGTTCGGCAGTGAACCCAGGCGTATTCATGTCTCCCCTCCTTGTGAAGTTCTGCCTCTCTCAAGGTTCTGTCGGCGGCACGGACCAATCAGATACTTCCGCACTGCCTGTAAGACTGTTTCTCTCTTGCTCTCATGAGAGGACATCATGATCATTTACCAAGGATGACGGTTCATCCCGTGAGTCCAATGAGCGGCAGAGACGCGGGGCGCAATCATCATGGCCTCTAGTCCCACGGACTCTTGCCGTTACATTGTGGCCCATTCCCTCTGCAGACTGTGATCCCACCCTCCAACGTGCATGTGAATGTACAAGGTCTTTGCGGTCGCATTTGCGGGCCAACGGCGTGCCCCACGTACAGGAGGGAATGGGTGGACACCAACCAATACTGATCGTTCGTGCGAGGCAATGAATCGACGGCTGTAAATCCAGGCATGCTCATAGCGGGCCCTCCTAGTGGACTGTGATCAGCGATCGAAATACGGTGACAGTTTGCTGACCAAATATGGAAATTCGTCGGTGACATCAACCCGCACGAAAAACTTGTCGGTCACATCGGTCTGGCGGTGTGTGAATGAGAACACCGCGTCGACGATCTTTCGTAGGCCGCTGAGCGGTGAGGGATGGATGTCGACGGCGGTCAAGGCATAGTCCCGACCGTAGCATTCGGTTGTCTTCGCATAGATGGCCGAATAACGCATGGCCAGATAATTCAATGCGCGATGCTCATCCGTCGCACCGGCATTGTCCGTCATTTGCATGATACGATCGAAGAGCTCTTCTGCTGCAGAGGAAAACTCCTTAGCGGCGATTTTTTCCGGGCGGGGAATGCTCTTGATGAGTGTCGTACGATCGAAGGAATAGAGTTGGTCGAAGACGACGATGGGAACCATGAGGCCGTTGCACAGCTCAGGCGGCGCGATGGAGCCACGCATCCCGATGACGATATCGATGTCCAACGGTGTCGGAGAAGGCCGTATGGCTTCGACCAACTGAGTGAAGTCGCTGGGATCGCGAGGTTGAAGAAGATAGGTTTCCAATCCTTGCACGGTAAACACCCAACAAAGCTGACGGGCCAGGTATCGGTTCTCCGGCTTGGCCAGAACTGCATGGAACACCTCTCTATCCGTTTTGCCTTTCGTATCGGCTCGCCCCGTGGCTTGCGCAAATTCTTTTTCCACCGAGGGGCGAGGAAATCGCGTTTCAATGTTTCCCAAGGCATATACATACGTTGGTGGACCTGACGTCGCCGCGGATCCGCAACTGCATGTACCGCCCATTCCTTGTGGCTTGAGCACGCTTTTCGTCGAAATGCTTCGCGGGCGTACAAGGTCTGCCCCATCGCTCTCAGCCGCTAATTGTTCCTCTGCCGTCTGCTCCATAGGTTTCCCTCCTGGTTACGAATAGGCCTGGACCATTGACTGGTAGGCGTTCCATGCATTCAATAGCGGCGGAACCACCGTCCTTGCTCGCGCCGACGAGCCGCGAGTCACCGCGAACCGCACCCTGGTGGCCTGAATGTTCGGGAACAGAGACCACAACAACGCAATAGTTCCGGTCACGAATGGAGTCGCGACGCTCGTCCCTTCCAATGCGACCCCATTTTCGTCGATCCCAAGACTCATGACACGCTCGCCCGGCGCGCACAGTCCTTGTGTGCCGATCGAGCACCCGAGATTCGAATATTCCAGCGGTACTCCACGAACATTGCAAGCCACAACGGGAATCACCCAGGGATGTCGAGTGATGGTGGAGCTTCCGACGGTTCCTTGATTGCCCGCCGCAGCGACGACCAACACCCCTTGCCTGGTTGCTGCGTCCAATGCTTCTTGCAGCAAACGTTCGCCTCGAATCGACGGCCGTATGAGACCGACGCTTAAGTTCAGCACTTGCGCTCCAGCCGCCATACAGTCCACGATTGCCGAGGCGAGTTCCTCAGGGGTAGCGGTGGGTGTCTCTGCCTCGTTCGGGATGAGATCTGAGAAAATCGGTCGCACCACCAAGGTGCAATCTGGACATATACCAGGAGTAACCGAGGCTCTCCTTGCGGACAGGATGCCGGCCACAAAAGTCCCGTGCATGCAGGCCACGCTGGTTGTTTGAAGGCAGCCGCCTTTCCTTCCAGCTGAAGCTTCGCGGATCGTTGTACCGGCAAGATCAGGATGGCGCATCATCACCGGTCCATCGATGAGTCCAACCACAATGTCGGGACTTCCACCTGTCCGATCCATGAGCGGTACAAGGGAGACCAACTCCAAAGGCGTCATCCTATTGGGCACTCCCTGCATCCTCGCCTTGTCAGGACATCTCCATTTCTTAAGTTTTTGCACAGTGCGAGACGTGCAAGCTCGCTCACAATTCCAACTTCGGTATCCACTGGGACATACAGTAAGCAAAATGCGTCATAGGCGAATTCTCCTCTACCGATGCGGCGTTTCCGATCTCAACTCAAAGCCAGGCGCCGCACGACAGCAAACAAAGAGCCGACAGAGTGTTTCTTGGAGGAGCAAAATGTTTGCCGTAAACCGGTCGCGTCACCGGACGGAACTGAGTGATTGCCGGAAAGTGAAGAGGGGCGGAGAGAGTTCCGCCCGATTGGAGAAGAAGGCGTATGTGGAACTCTTCGAATGGGGTGAATGTGCTGTTTCGTACGAGGAAAACGCCGGTGGGCGCCTACGGAGGTACTGGAGTGGCGAACCGCCCCTCACGCGATCTCGCCTGCTAGATCAATCCCCGCCTCTTCAGATAGTCTTTGTCGATGACCGGGGCTGGTTTTGAAGGAAGGATGCCGCGTTCTTGGAGGAGACGTTCCACGTATTTGCCGATGAGGTCCGACTCCAGATTCACCTGATCGCCGATCTGTTTCAGCCCGAGCGTGGTGACCTTCGCCGTGTGGGGAATGATCGAGACCGCAAACGACCGCTCGGTGACGTCATTGATCGTGAGACTGATCCCATCCACCGTGATCGACCCCTTCGCGACACAGTAGCGTAAGATCTCCTTCGGCGCCTCGAACTCCAGAATCAGCGCGTTGCCGTCCTGATGTCGGCTGCGGATGGCCCCGATCCCATCGACATGGCCGGACACCATATGGCCGCCGATCCGCTCGTTCAATTTCATGGCGCGTTCCAGGTTGACGGGCGAGCCGGAAGCGAGGTTGCCGAGTGTGGTGACACGGAGAGTTTCCGGCGAAACATCGACGGAGAAATCATGGTCCGTCCTGGCGGCCACCGTGAGACAGGCGCCGTTCACGCTCACGCTGGCGCCGACGGCAAGATCGCCCATGACCGTCGAAGCCATGATGGTCAGCCTCGTGCCGGCCATTCCCTTGTTCAGAGTGGTGACCGCGCCCATTTCTTCGACGATGCCGCTGAACAACGGTCACGCTCCCTTCTTGCTGTTCAAGAGGTCGGGCGACGGCCGACAACCAAATTGCGCCCGCAGTGGCCAAAACCCGCTGGACGCACTTGCCAAAACGCGTTTCCACCGATCACGGTGAAGCAGTGTGAATGCGCGGCATTATACCACTACCGTGAGACCGTCCTCATCGTGGCCCAAAACGCGACGGCGGCCAGCAATTGAATGGAGGCAATGACGGCGAAGGCACCCTGGTAACTGGTATGGGCGATCAAGAGACCGGCCAGCAGCGGGCCGCTGGCATGGCCGATATCCATCACCGTACCCTGCATCCCCATCCCTGCCCCCAGTCGCTTGAATTCGGAACTGTCCGCCACCAGCGCCGCAGAGGAGGACGACACCACCGCCTCGCCGAAGCCGAAGCCGGACGAGAGCAGCAACAGCAGGGCGAACGAGCCGACATGGGGCATGCTGATGAAGGTCGCGGCGCAAATCAGCAGGCCGATCAAGATCAAGGGCTGCCTCCCCACCCGATCCGACACGCGCCCCATGATCGGCTTGGAGAAGAAGGAGGTCACGGCCTGTACGCTGAACAGGAGGCCGACTTGGCCGCCGTTGAGGCCCACCGAGAGGCCGTAGAGCGGCAGGAAGGCCATCAGCGCGCCGTTGGCGATCATCTTGGCCGCGTCCGTGGAACTGGTGATCAACACCCGCCGGTTGCGCGCGACGGCGAGGAAGCCCTTGCCCATTTCGGTGAGCACCGGGCCCACCCCCTTTTCATGCACGCGCGGCGGCGGCTCATCCAGATGGAGACTGAAAAAAATCAGGATCGCGATGCAGCCGAACAATCCGGCGGTCACGAACGCTGCGGGAAATCCGGCCTGGTACACCAGCCAGCCGCCGAGAAAGGGCCCGAGTAATGCGCCGGATTGGGTGCATGCCGTATAGGTCCCCAGTGCCGCCCCGCGCCGCTCCTTATAGAGGTCCGCCACCGTCGCCAGGGCGCTCGGCGCGAAGATAGCGGTGGCCAGGCCATGGACGAACCGCAGTCCCGTGAGGACGTTCAGGTCGGACACGAAGGGATAGGCGAACGGAGGCAGGCCGAAGGCCACCACCCCGATGCGCAGCAGCATCTTGCGCCCATAGATGTCGGAGAGGGCGCCCGAAGGCAATTTCAACAACACGCCGGTGAGCGTCGAGACCGACACGATCAACCCGAGCCGTTCCGGACCTGCACCCAGGGATTCTGCGAACAGCGACAACACCGGCATGCGGACGAGGTTGTAGCTGATGAAACAGAACACACCGAGGGTACAGATGGAGAAAAAACTGCGGGAGGTGGTCATGAACGTCTCATCATGGTGTGGGTTGAGCCGGCAAGGCGGGATTGTGCAGGCGCATGAGCGCCTGTTTCAAGAAGGCCACGTCCTCGTCGGGCAAGGCCGGCGGATCCGTCGCTTCGAACAGCACCTGCTCTGGGTGCTCACGCATCGCATCGCCCAACCGGCGGGCGGCATCAAAGGCCTTGAGCAGTTGGCGGTTCACGACATGGCCGATCAGCGGGCGCAGCAAAGAGAGCAGTCCCGACAAGAACCGGTTGTCGAGCCGCAGATAGGCGACCATCGTGCTGTCGATCGCTTCGATGCCCTGGCGGTCCCGCACAGGGTGAATGCTGAGCAACACTACCGCCTTGCCGGTCACCCGCGGCAGAAATCTCCCGTCATGGCTTCCTTGCACGAAATAGATCCTCGCCGTGCGATCCTGAAACAGCAGTTGAACGATACCCTCGGTGCCTTCGCCGTCGGTGGCCCAAAACTCCGTTCGCCCCCGCTGCTCGGCCTTGTACAGTCCGAAGTCGAGGCGATTCACCAGGGCGGCGGCCATCGCCGGATGGTCCAAGAGGTACAGATACACAGGCTCCGGTAGCGGCGTGCGCTGCGGCCCGATTTTATTGGCCGTCGTGTAGTGGTCGATGATCGGCTGGAGCCGACAGGCCCAGGTCGCCTCCACCCGTTCGAGGGGAAAGGTGACGCCGGCATGTTGCGAAGACAGTGGGCAGTTCTCCGATTCGGCGTCCCCGGCCGGCAACAGGCCGACCAATCCGGCCGTCACGACGAGCGCAATCGCGCCGGAGCGTCCCAACGTCGGAGGGAACCTGTTCATGAAGGCTGTTGCGGCACTGAGAGGGTGACGTGAGCGGGAAAGAGCTGTCCGAGATCTTGTCTGAAGCGTGCCTGCCGCAACAACTGGTCGACCTGCGGGGTCACGGGGCCTTCGAAAGAGGCCTGTCCGTTGGTGGTCACGACGACCGGCTTCGAGAGATCGATCAGGTCTTCATTCAGAAACAACGTGTATTGCCGGACTCGGTCGGTCTGCACCTCGATCCGATTCGGACCTGTGACCTTGGCGGTCAGCCTGGCATACCTGCGCTGTCGGACACTGTCGTCGCGCTTGTCGATCAAGTCTTCCGAGAAGGAGGCGATCTCGTCCGTCGCATCGATCCGCACCCAGCCGAACGGCAGCAGGTGGCTGGCATCGCGCACCACCGTCAGCGTCTTCGGGGCGGGAGTCCGGCGCTGGCCGTCGAACCACTTCACCAGATCCGGGAGTTCCTCGCGCGGGAAAAAGTGTCCGCCGGCCATCGGGTGCGTGCGGTCATGTTCACGATAGACAAACGGATACCCGAGGTGCTTGAGTTCACCGGCCAGGATGCGGCTCAGTTCCACGGGCATCACCTGGTCCTGCGACCCATGGATGATGTAGACCGGTGTCGCACGCAGGTTTTCCAAGAACGGAAACAAGACGTCGTCGATCCCGCTTGCCATCGGCGCAAGGCCGGCGAACGAAGACGCGTGATGCATCCCGATCAGCCAGGCACCGATCCCCCCGTTGGACATGCCGGTGAGAAAGATGCGGTTCGGATCGATCCGATACCGCTGTTGCACGGCCTGCACCGTCGCCAGCACGAGGTCTTCGGCCGGCCTGGTAAACCAGAAGCCTGCAGGATAGGTCGGGCAGGCCAGCAAATACCCTTCGCCTAAACGTGTTTTCCATCGATCCAAATAGGCCTCGCCGGTGAACCCCGCTCCGTGCAGACAAACGACCAACCCATAGTCTCGGACCGGCTCATAACTCTGAGGAACGGAAAGGCTGTACTGATAGGTCCGGTCGTGCACGACGATCTGTTCATTCGGCAACAGGCCCACCGGTTGAAGACCGTGGGGGCGGCCTTTGCGCAACAGTTCCTGCACCTGTTGCACCGTCGCCTCCGGCCGGTGGAGGATCGACGCGAGCAATGCGCCGGCTTGCTCACCGTCTGCGGTCGTGACGTATTGCCATACCTGTGCGGCCAAGTCAGGTTGGGAAAGAGGCTCCTCGGCTCGCACGGTCGAGGTCACAAGCCCCATCGAGATGAGCAGGGAGAACAGGGATAGGGATAGCCCCTGACGCAGGAATGGAGGCAAGGGTCGAGCCAGAGATCGCACGACGCTCCTATTGAGTCGAAAGGTCCGCCTGAATCAACATATCACGCCCTACCGGCTCCGTGCGGAGATTCTTGAGCAGCAGGGCCTCACTGAGGCGACGCGGCGACCGTCCGCCCAACAGACCCTTGGCGTCCTGCCCGCCGAGGAGAAGCGGTGCGACATAACACATGATTCGCTGGACAAGACCGGCGCGCAACACCGCCGCATTGACCTCGCTCCCACCTTCGACCAGCAGGCTGGTGACGCCCAACTGTCCGAGCCTCTTCCACAAGGCAGGCACACTGACATGGCCATCAGCCTTCGGCAAGACCAGCACATCGATGCCGCGACCTCGCAGAAGATCCGCCTTGCGAGCGGAGGCAGCAACAGTCGTGGCGATCACGGTATGGGCGGTTTGTTGGTCTTGCAGGACTGCGGTCTTGAGGGGAATGCGTAATCGGCTGTCCAGCACGATACGCAGCGGCTGCCGGACGGCAAGCCGGAACGGGTCGTCCGACAATCGGGCGGTCAGTTTGGGATCATCGCGCAAGACCGTGCCGATGCCGACGAGAATCGCGTCTACGTCGGCCCGCCACCGGTGGGCCTGCGTGCGGGCCGTTTCATCGGTGATCCATTGAGACTCGCCGCCCGCCGTGGCGATCTTGCCGTCCAACGTCATCCCGGCCTTCAAGATGGTAAAGGGGCGGCCGGTTCGGACTCGATGGACATAGGCTTCGTTGAGCTGCAGGGCTTCGGCCTCACCGCAACCGACGGCCACCTCGATACCGGCCCGCTTCAACTGCGCAAGGCCCCTGCCCCTTACCGACGGATTGGGATCGACCATCGCCACGACGACGCGACGGACCGCCGACTTGATGATGAGAGGCACACAGGGCGGCGTACGTTTCTTCAGGTGGCTGCAGGGTTCGAGGGAGACATAGAGGGTGCCGCCCTTGGCCCGCGAACCGGCCTGGCTCAGTGCGATCACCTCGGCGTGCGGCCCGCCGGCCTTGCGGTGAAACCCCTGCCCTACGATCCGGCCTCGGTTGACGACGACCGCTCCGACCATGGGGTTGGGGCTGGTGGTTCCACGGCCCTTCGCTGCGAGGCGGAGGGCCATGGCCATGTACTCAAGATCGCGTGCGGACGGACTCACCGTTTCGTACGCTTGGAGCGGCGCGCGACAGGCTTGCTGCTGCGCCGCTTGTTCACTGGTGCATGGGTCGCGGATTTTTTGGCGGGCTTGGTTTTTTGCGTCTCGGCTTCGGCCAAGGCAGCCTGCGCAGCGGCCAGTCGCGCAATGCCCACCCGGTAGGGCGAACAACTCACATAGTCGAGCCCCAGCTGATGGCAGAACTCCACGGAACTCGGATCTCCTCCGTGCTCGCCGCAGATACCCAGCTTGATCGTGGGACGGGTCTTGCGGCCGCCGCCGATGGCGGTGCGCATGAGCGACCCGACCCCTTCCCGGTCGAGCACCGCAAAGGGATCGATGTCGAGGATGTTGGCCGTCTTGTAGAAGTCGATGAACTTGGCCGCGTCGTCGCGGGAGAACCCGAAGGTCGTCTGGGTGAGATCGTTGGTGCCGAACGAAAAGAACTCGGCCTCCTCCGCAATGCGATCGGCGGTCACGGCGGCGCGCGGCAACTCGATCATGGTGCCGACCAGGTACGAAAGTTTCACGTTGTACCGCTTCATCGTCTCCGTGGCAACCTCGCGGACCAAATCTTTCTGCGCCTTCATCTCCGAGACCATCCCGACGAGCGGAATCATGATTTCGGGAACGATCTTGGTGCCTTCTTTCGCCAATTCACAGGCCGCTTCGATGATGGCGCGGGCCTGCATCCTGGTGATTTCCGGCATCGTAATGCCGAGGCGGCAGCCGCGCAGGCCCAGCATGGGATTGAATTCGTGCAACTCTTCCACGCGGGCCAGGAGCCGTTTCTTCTCTTCGAGCACCGCCGGGGATCCGCTGGTCAGTTCCAGCTGCGCAATTTCCACCATGAGGTCCTCGCGCTTCGGCAAGAACTCGTGCAGCGGCGGATCGAGCAACCGGATCGTGACCGGATACCCCTTCATCTCACGGTAGAGTCCGATAAAGTCCTGCTTCTGCAGCGGCAGCAGTTGATCGAGGTACTTTTCCCGCTCTTCGCGCTTCCGCGCCAGGATCATCTTCTGCATGATTGGGATGCGGTCTTCCGCGAAAAACATATGCTCCGTCCGGCAGAGTCCGATGCCTTCTGCGCCGAAACCCCGCGCGATCCTGGCTTGATCCGGCACGTCCGCGTTCGCCCGGACTTTCAAGCGGCGCACCCCGTCAGCCCACTTCAGCACCGTCTCGAACAATTGATACTTCTCCGATGCCGACGGTTCCATTTTTCCCTGCAGCACCTGGATGACTTCGGACTCCACCACGGGAATGTCGCCGGCATAGACGTTGCCGGTCGAGCCGTTGATCGACAGAAACTCTCCCTCGCGGAACACCTGGGTACCGATCCGCACGCTCTGGCTATCCAGCACCTCCACCGCGTCGCATCCCGCCACGCAGACCTTGCCCATCTGCCTGGCCACCACTGCCGCGTGCGAGGTCATGCCGCCGCGAGCAGTGAGGAATCCCAAAGCGGCGTTCATGCCGTGAATGTCGTCCGGGCTGGTTTCCTGCCGGACGAGGACGACGCGATTGCCCGCCGCCTTCATCTCGACCGCACGGTCCGGCGTCAAGGCGATTTTTCCTGCGGCGGCTCCTGGGCCGGCCGGCAGGCCCTTCCCGAGCGCCGTGTAATGCGATTCTTCCTTCGCGTCGAAAATGGGATAGAGATATTGCGCGAGCTGGTCCGGCCCGATGCGCTGGAGCGCCTCTTTCCGGGAAATGACGCCTTCCTTCACCATGTCCACCGCGATGCGGACAGCCGCCACACCGGTCCGTTTTCCGACCCTGGTCTGCAGCATGTAGAGTTTGCCTTCCTGGATGGTGAACTCCAGGTCGAGCATGTCGCGATAATGGCGTTCGAGTTTTTTATAGGTCGCTTGGAGATCCTTGTAGGCCTGCGGCATGTACTTTTCGAGCTGGCTCACGGGAAGCGGGGTCCGGATGCCGGCGACCACGTCCTCGCCCTGCGCGTTCGTCAAACATTCCCCGAAAAAGGTATGTTGCCCGGTGGCAGGATCACGCGTGAAGGCCACGCCGGTGCCGCTGGTCTCCCCCATGTTGCCGAAGACCATGGCCACCACGTTGACCGCAGTTCCCCAGGTTTCCGGAATGTTGTAGAGCCGCCGGTAGGTCACGGCGCGCGCACCGTACCAGGAGGAAAAGACTGCGTTGATCGCCATGCGCAGCTGTTCGAGCGGATCGTCGGGAAAATCCCGCTTGGTCTCTTCTTTGACCAGCTCCTTGAAGCTGACGACGAGTTCCTTGAGCGCCTTGGCATCGAGATGCGTATCCTGCGTCACCCCCAGGTCCTGCTTCTTGTGTTTGAGGATGTCCTCGAAGTGTTCGCGACTGACCCCCATCACGATGCTGCCGAACATTGAGATGAACCGCCGGTAGCTGTCCTGCGCGAACCGTTCATTCCTGGTCTTGAGCGCCAACCCGTGCACGGTCTTGGTCGTCAGCCCGACGTTCAGCACGGTATCCATCATGCCGGGCATGGAGGCGCGGGCGCCCGAGCGGACGGACACCAGCAAGGGATTGTCCGGATCGCCGAAGCCGGCCTTCATCGACCGCTCGATCCGCTTGAGTGCCTGCAGCGCCTCTTCCATCATGCCGGGCGGATAGGTCTTGCCGCGTTTGTAGTATTCGACGCAGGCTTCGGTCGAGATCGTAAAGCCGGGTGGGACGGAGACCTTGAGGTTCGTCATCTCGGCCAGGCCCGCGCCCTTGCCGCCGAGGAGTTCCTTCATGTCACCGGTGCCCTCGGCCTTGCCATCTCCAAAATAATAGACGTATTTCTTGGCCACGCGACGCTCTCCTTCTGCTGTTGAGGTCAATGAGTCGGGACCGACCGGTGGGCGGCCGCTTCCAATCGCAAGCGATAGCGCCTGACGACGTGTCTGGTCACGCGAATGCCGCAGGCGATGATCGCCACCACGAATGCGCCGACCGCGAAAAACCGATAGTCCACGAACGGTCCGTAATCGAAATAGAACTTCCCGTCTGCGCCCCGTTTGATCTGTGTGTCTTTCTGAAACGTATGGGTCTTCCCGGTCGAATCGGCAAGGTTGAGCCACTCCGAACAGAACTGCACCGGGTTGTCCGCGCCCTGGACCTGCTGGTACGCCAGCCGCAAACAGATGTCTTGTTTGGGATCATAGATATCCGGTGTCCGCACCAGCCGTTCGAAGTTGACGCCGGTCACCCAGATGCCGAAGAGAAACACCGCGTTGCACAGCACCATCATGATGATGCTGATGCCGGACGCAAACCGCCGAACCTTCTTGGCCCTCAGCGCGGCCGCGGCATCAGCCTCGGACGGCTCAGGGAGGCTCTCCGAAGGATGGTCCAAGGGATCACCATTTCCTAGGTTCCTTGTACCACAATCTGAGAGAAATCGGCGAACGACGTGAACAAATCATCCACTTCTCTCAGCAACGACAGCCGGTTGCCGCGCACCGCCTGGTTGTCGGCATTGACCATGACGGCATTGAAAAAATCGTCGATCGGGCCCTTCATCCGGACCAGCACATCGAGCGCCTGTCCGTAGTCCCCACTTGCCATCGCGGCGGAATACTCTTCCCGACTCTTCCGGACCGTCTGATGCAACGTGGACTCGGCAGCCTCCTGGAACAATTCGGCCTCGACCGGCTTGCGCTCCCACTGCTCCTTCTCGGTCAGCCGGTGCGCCCGTTTGAAGCCGACGATCAACGGATCGAACTCAGTTCGTATCGTCATCTGCTGCAACGCCTTCATTTTGTCCAAGAGGTCCACGAGATCAATGGTCTGACGATCCCCCGACTTCAGGACTGCCTCCATGACATCGTCCCGCAGTTGCAGCGCACTCTTGCCGTAGAAACGCAGGCGTTCAAACAGAAAACCGATGACGTCCGGCGTGCCGCCCTTGCCCGTCTGTGCTGCGGCCATGATTTTGTGATCGTTCAACACCTCCTGTGCCTGCCGCACAGCCAACGCGAGGTTGAGCCGCAGCCTTCCCTCGATCAGGATCCGTACGATCGCCGTGGCATGGCGGCGGAGCGCGAAGGGATCTTCGGACCCGCTTGGGACCAGGCCGACGTGAAAGAATCCTACAATGCTGTCCAGCCGATCGGCGAGCGACAGAACTTTTCCCGCCAGAGACTCCGGCAACTCCCCTTCCATCGCGCGGGGCATGTACTGTTCGCGGATCGCCGCACCGACAACCGGCGCCTCGCCGTCGTGCCTGGCATATTCCCCGCCCATGATGCCCTGCAGGGTCGGGAACTCGCCCACGATCCCGGTCAACAGGTCAGCCTTGCTGAGTTCAGCCGCACGCCGGCAGTCCTGGATCAGCTGTTCATCGCCGAGTTGCCCCGCCACATGGGCCGCCATTGCGACCACCCGCTGGGTTTTCTGGTAGAGGCTGCCGAGCTTCTGATGGAAGGTGACGGCCTGTTGCTTCGGCACGCGATCCGCCAATGAGGTCTTGCGATCCTCGTCGAAGAAGAACTTCGCGTCGGCCAGTCGCGCGGCCAGCACCCGCTCGTTACCTTCGCGGATCAACTGCATGTTCGTGAGCTTCATGTTGGTGACTGCCAGGAAGTTCGGCAGCAGCGAACCCTTTTGATCGACCAGCGAGAAGTAGCCTTGATGTTCCTTCATCGAGGTCATCAAAATTTCTTTCGGAAGCGACAGGTAGTGCGGCTTGAAGGAGCCAAGGATCGTGTGGGGATACTCGACCATGTAGACGGCCTGTTCGAGCAGATCGTCGTCCTGGTGGAGCTGCCCTCGCGCGGATTTGGCCAGTAAAGCGAGTTGATCGAGGATCATCGCGCGGCGCCGGTCCTGGTCCACGATCACCCCATGGCGTTCCGTCTCCTTGAGGTACTGCGCGATCGACTTCACCGAAAAGCCCTTCGCGCCGGACACCTTCGCACCCAGCACCCTGTGCCCCTGACTGGCGTTGCCTGCCTTGATCGTGGCGAACTCAATCGGCAGCACCTTGCCACCGCAGAGGGCCACCAGCCAACGGACCGGTCTGGCAAAACGCACGCCGGTCTGGTTCCATTGCATGGCTTTCGGGAACGACAGTTTGGCCAGCAATTGGGGCAGCGCCTGCGCCAGCACCGTCGCAACCGGTTGCCCCTTCTCCTGCTTGACGGCAAAGATGTACTCGCCCTTCGGAGTCTGCCGCACCTGCAGTTGCTCGACGGGAATGTCTTGGCCTGCGGCAAAACCGATCGCGGCCCTGGTGGGCTGACCGGCTTGATCGAACGCGACCGCCTTGGAAGGCCCCATCGCTTCCTTCACGGCAGAGGTCTGTTGGCACGCGAGCTGTTCGACCAACAACACCAAGCGCCGCGGCGTGCCGAGCGTGCGGACTGTGCCATAGGTGAGCCGTTGCTCTTTCAGCAGGGTCTCCGCCGCCTGTTGCAGGGCGCACAGGGCCGGGGCGACGAACTGGTAGGGCAACTCTTCCGTGCCGATTTCGAGCAGCAACTCGGTCGTGGCCGATGCCGTTGACCCTGCGGCTGTTTTCATACTGGGCTTTTTGGTCGGCATATGGGCTACAGCTTGCGGTCTATCTGGTCGTGACCTTGGAGTGAATGGTGGCGCCCTTGCTCGTCCTGGCCGGTTGCTTGATCAAGGGATGGCCCATCGCCTCCCGGTCGGCCAGGTACGATTCCGCGCAGCGCCGCGCCAGTGCCCGCACCCTGGCGATGTACGAGGTCCGCTCGGTGACGCTGATGGCCCCTCGCGCATCGAGCAGGTTGAACATGTGCGAGGTCTTGATGCAGTAATCGTAGGCCGGCAACGTGAGCTTCTTGTCCAACAGCCGCTTGCACTCTCCCTCGAAGGCCTGGAAGGTGGCCATCAGCATGGGCACGTCCCCTTCCTCGAAGTTGTAGCGGGAAAACTCCGCCTCGCTGCGGTGGTGCACGTCGCCGTAGGTGACGCCGTCGGCCCAGGTCAGGTCATAGACGTTATCGACCTGCTGCAGATACATCGCGATGCGCTCGGTTCCATAGGTGATCTCGCCGGTGATGGGATTCAACGGAATGCCGCCGATTTCCTGGAAGTAGGTGAACTGGGTGATCTCCATGCCGTCGAGCCGAACTTCCCACCCCAACCCCCAGGCCCCGAGCGTCGGGGACTCCCAATCGTCCTGCACGAACCGGATGTCGTGCTTTTTAGGGTCGATGCCCAGCTGCTTGAGGCTTTCCAGATAGAGGCCCTGAATATCGTCCGGCGCCGGTTTCAACACCACCTGGTACTGGTAATAGTGCTGCATGCGGTTGGGGTTCTCGCCGTAACGGCCGTCGGTGGGGCGGCGGCAGGCCTGCGGATAGGCGGAGCGCCAAGGTTCGGGGCCGAGGGAACGCAGGAAGGTCGCCGGGTGAAAGGTGCCCGCTCCCATTTCCAAATCATAGGGTTGATGAACGACACAACCACGGTCGGCCCAGAAACGATGGAGGGTCAGAATGAGGTCTTGAAAGTTCACCTGGTGTCCAAATCCAGCAGCAGGCTGTCGTGGTGCCGATGAAAAGAAGGCTGAAGCTAGCAAGAACGATTACAGGGTGTCAAGAAAGAGAACGTCCGATTTCAATGGGTTGCAATCACGCTTCCACTCCGTGGTCGAACGGTTCGTTCTTGTGACATTGCTCACAAGGCGCTTGAATCGCACCTGGCGCTGGTTTATTCTTCAAATTCTTGAGCAACTCACTAGACAAACCATCCAGCCATGAAGTTTTCCAAAAAAAGTGAGTATGGCCTGCGGGCGTTGCTCGAACTCTGCGAGACCTACGGAGGCCGCGTGCTTCAACGCCACGAGATCGCCGAACGACAGCACATTCCCGTGGAGTTTCTCGAACAGATCCTGCTGGCCTTGAAGCGTGCCGGTCTGCTGGCGAGTCGCCGCGGGATCAGGGGCGGCTATTCCCTCATCAAGTCCCCGGAAGACATCACGCTCGGCCAAGTCATCCGCATTCTGGACGGGCCCCTGGCCCCGATCAGCTGCGTCAGCAAGACCGCCTACCAAAAGTGCTCAGACTGTCCCTATGCGACCAAGCCCTCCTGTCCCTTGCAACAGGCGATGGGAGAGGTGCGGGACGCCATTGCCGACATTCTCGACCATTACACCTTGAGTCGATTCGCCCATAACAAACAGGTGGAAGGATCCTATGCCCATCACGGCCGCCCATAAAACCCTCGCCCTCCTCAGCCTCACGATCATCTCCTGGCTAACCCTGCTCGCCCTGCCGCCCGGGCCCCTCCAGGCGGCCGAAACCCGTGAGCTCATCCTGGCGGCCTACAGTGTGCCGAAGGAAGCCTATGAACGACACATCATTCCCGCCTTCCAAAAATATTGGAAACAGAAGACCGGTCAGGACGTGCGCGTACGCAGCTCCTATGGGGCGTCAGGCGCCCAAGCCCGCGCCATCATGGGGGGCTTCGATGCGGACATCGCCGTGCTCTCGCTGGAGGGCGATGTCGATCAAATCGCCAAGGCCGGTTTGATTACGCATGATTGGAGAAAGGCGCCTCACGGCGGCATGATCTCCGCCTCGGTCGTGGCATTAGGAGTGCGCAAAGGCAATCCCAAGGGTATCAAGGGCTGGGAGGATACGGCGCGCCCCGGGATAGAAGTGCTGTACCCGAATCCCAAGACCTCCGGCGGCGCCATGTGGGACATCATCGCCGTCTACGGCGCAGGGCTGAAACTGGCCGAACTGAAGGCGGCGGGGAAACCGATCGCACCGGACGCGGCGGACGCATACGCCATCGACTTGCTCACTAGGATTCAACGGAACGTGAAGGTGATGGACAAGAGCGGCCGTGAATCCGTCACGACGTTCGAGCGCGGGGTCGGCGACGTGATCGTCACCTATGAAAACGAACTGTTGCCGCGCGTGAAGAGCCAACGCCCCTATGAAATCATCGTGCCGGCCGAAACCGTCTGGATCGAAAATCCGGCGGCCGTCGTCGATACCTATGCCGATCGCCACAAGGTCAGGGACGTGGCCGATGCCTTTGTCGCCTTCCTCCATGGGCCGGAGGCGCAGGCGGCCTTTCTCGAATTGGGATTCCGACCGTTGGAACGTGGCGCAGGCGCCCCCGCATCGGCCATGGCACCCCCCCAACCGGCGCTGCTCTTTACGATCGCAGACCTCGGCGGCTGGGACAAAGTGAGCAACCGGCTGTTCGGCGCGCAGGGCCTCTGGACCAGAGTCGTCGAGGACTTGGCGAAGAAGAAGTAGGCTGAGCGCGTGACCACACACCTTCTGCTCAGGCTGGCACTTCGATCCACCGCCGTGGGGTATGTGCTGGTGCTGATTTTCCTCCCCCTCGCGGCGCTGGCGCAGCAATCGGTCACGGCCGGCTTGGATCGGTTCCTTCAGGATCTTGCGGCACCGCAGGCAGCAGCGGCCCTCTGGCTCACAGTGGAGACCGCCGCCATCGCCACCGTTATTAACGGCATCCTCGGCACCCTATCGGCCATCGTGCTGGTGCGGTATGAATTTCCAGGCCGGTGGCTCTTGAATGCCCTGGTCGATTTACCCTTCGCCATCCCGACTCTGGTGGCTGGTTTGATGATCGCCGCCATCTATGGCCCGACCAGCCTGCTGGGTACCTGGCTTCAACAGGGCGGCATGGCGGTGCTGTACAACCAGCCTGGTATTATCCTGGCCATGTTGTTCGTCACGATGCCCTTTACGATTCGTTCCCTGCAGCCGGTCCTGATGGGGCTCGAACGGGACCAGGAAGAGGCGGCCTTCACGTTGGGAGCCAGTCCTTGGATGACCTTTTGGAAGGTGACGGTGCCCTCCGTGTTGCCGGGTCTTTTGACCGGCGTGTTCCTTACGTTCGTGCGGGCGCTCGGCGAATTCGGGTCGATCGTGATCGTGGCCGGCAACATCCCGATGAAGACGCAGGTGGCATCGGTCTACGTCTATGGAGAAATCGAGAGCTACAATCCCCAGGCCGCCACCTCGGTCTCAGTGTTGATTCTGTTGATCTCATTCCTGGTCCTGCTCCTGTTGGAACGGTGGACCCGTCCGCCTGGTGAACGGTTGCCACGGTTGCTCCGGTGGGCGAACACAAGAGACGAACAGGGAAATGGCTCGGCCGTGCCGACTGCGGCAAGCTGAGCATCCATCTATGAAGACTGTGGCAATTGTGAGCGGAGCCTGGGCATGCGTCGGGTCTTGATCGGAGTCGTCTGGTTCTACTTTCTGGTCCTGCTGGTCGGCCCGGTCCTGTACCTGGTGAACCAGAGTTTCAGCCAAGGCCTGGAGGCCTTTTGGACCGAAGTCACGCGACCGGAAGCGCTGCACGGCTTCACCCTCACGGCGGAAATCACCCTGATCGTGTTGGTGCTGAACCTCTTCTTCGGCACCATGACGGCGCTGGTGCTGGTGCGCCAGCAGTTCTGGGGCCGCAGCCTCGTCAGCGGGGTCATCGACCTGCCCTTCGCCGTCTCCCCCGTCATCGCCGGGTTCATGCTGATCTTGTTGTTCGGCCCGGACACGTTGCTCGGAACCTTTTTCGGCCGGGCGGAGATCAAGGTCCTATTCGCCCTGCCGGCCATGATCCTCGCGACCCTCTTCGTGACCTTTCCCTTTATGGTGCGGGAACTCACGCCACTGCTGCAAACTCTGGGCACGGAAGAAGAGGAGGCGGCGAGAACGTTGGGAGCCGGCGAGTGGCAGGTCTTTTTGAAAGTCACGCTGCCGGCGCTTCGCTGGGGCCTGGTCTATGGAGCGACCCTCACCGTGGCGCGCGCGATCGGCGAGTTCGGGGCGGTGCTGGTGGTCTCAGGCAATATTTTGCTGCTGACGCAGACCGCGACGTTGCACATCTATCAAAGCTACGTGGATTTCAACTATGTGGCGGCCAATGCCGTCGCCCTGACCCTGCTCGCGGTCTCATTTGCGATCTTGATCGTCCTGGAGATCGCCAAGGCGCGGGCCGAACACAGCGTCGCGCAAGCGGGAGCACAGTAATCCGGTGAAGATCGAGGTGCGGGGGCTCACCAAGAAGTTCGGTTCGGCCACGGCGGTGGGAGGCGTGTCGTTCGATGTCCACGAAGGGGAGTTGCTCGGCCTGTTGGGACCGAGCGGCAGCGGCAAGACGACCGTCCTCCGCTTGATCGCTGGGTTGGAAGTCCCGACCGCCGGCGATATCTTCATCGACGGCAAGCGGGTGAACGACCTCACGGTGCAAGAACGGAACATCGGGTTCGTCTTCCAGCATTACGCCCTCTTCAAACACCTGACCGTATTCGACAACGTCGCCTTCGGCCTCAAGATCAAAAAGTGTAGCAGGAAGGACATCGAGAAGCGCGTCCTGGAACTGCTCACGCTCATGAGCCTGGAGGGATTGGGCGGTCGGTATCCGCACCAACTGTCCGGCGGCCAGCGGCAACGGGTCGCCATCGCCCGCGCCCTGGCGCCACGGCCGTCGGTGCTGTTGATGGACGAACCATTCGGCGCCGTCGATGCGAAGGTCCGACAGGAGTTGCGCGAGTGGTTGATCCGCCTCCATACGGATTTGAATGTGACCAGCCTGTTCGTGACCCACGACCAGGAAGAGGCGATGGAAGTCTCGGGACGCATCATCGTGTTCTCCAAGGGCAAGCTGGAACAGGCCGGATCTCCGGCGGATGTGTACGAAGAGCCTGCCACTGAGTTCGTGGCCCGGTTCATCGGTTCGATGAATATCGTAGAAGGGGTCGTGCGGCGCGGTCAGGTCCAGGTCGGCTCGCTTGAATTTCCCGCATCCGACTTTGCCGAGGGCCAGAAACTGCAAGTGGGATTTCGCCCCTATTACGTCAAGGTGGCGGAGGACCCGGCCCGCTATCGCCAGCAAGCGAAACTGCGGCATATCTATTTTCTGGGTGTCGCCTATCGGCTGGAAATCGAAACCTCTGACGGGCTGATCCTACGGTCCCGCATGAACAAGGAAGAGTTTCGCCGCTGCCGCTTCATCGTGGGGCAAGCCGTCTCCTTCGCCGTCACCCACTTCCGCATCCTGCCGCAGGAAGGCATGGCCTCTCCGGTCGGAACGGAAACGGGAAAGCCTCTCACCGGCCCATTGACGCCGTAAAGGGCACCTTCGTTTTGGCGAGACTCGGCTGTTCTGGCCCACCATGCGAACACCCGGAACTCATCCTGCCGGCACGCGCAATGTATACATCAGCACCGACGGGCCTTGTAGAAGCGGCGGCCGCTATCTCGACAACGGTAGGGATACCGACCGATCAGTCGGTTCAAGAAATCGCACAGGCCGCGACGGTTCACCCGATACACACGAAACGAGCATCGGCAAGCGTCAGCCTCTCCTGCCGCAGCCTTTCGACGAATTTCACGCCGCCCTTCCGGACTTGCCTCCCCCGGATCTCAAGCCCGCCGAGCGACCGATCAAGGCCGGTCCCCCGGCGTCGTCGCGAAAAGCCAAGACCACTCTGTCCGCCGTCAGCGCGAGATAACGCACGAGGCCGTAGATGAACATCACGATGCCGGCCATCTCACAGCCTTCCTCGATTCCGACAATCACATGATAGGTCAGATTGTTGAGGCCATGGAGCTCGTGATGTCTCCCGCTGATGGCTTCCACGCCCAGTGCGCCTCCGACAAAAATAGATCCTGCCACCAAAACAATCCGCCGAATCTCAGGAGGGAGGTGCAGCAGGAATTTCAGGTACGCCAGTCCGACCATCAACACCACCAATGCCCCGACGATCACCCAGGGATAAAAGAACAATCCCGACGGATGGAATCGATCAAATAGCCGCGCCGACATTTCATGCAGTTGGGACGCCTCATCCATGGACAGGTAGAGAAACATCCCCGCCAACACAAGCCAGTGTGTGGCGAATGCGTCTCGACGCTTGTACTTCGTGGCGCCGATCAACGCGAGCAGGAATGACGCGACCAGTAAGGCGGAGGACGAATACCAGGCGGGAATGTTCCCTTCGTTATCGACGTTGAACTGAAACCGAAATCCCCATTGGTAATCATGGCCGAACTGATAATCGAGGATACCAGTCACCAGATGCATCGTGACGAGGGACAGGACCAGTGCGGTGAAGATGGTTGCGACGTACCGTGGTGAGATGGACAGGGTCGTGGGATCGGCACCGGGATCGCTGTGAGGCATGTACCTCTCCTCTCGCTGCCGCCCCGACAACGCATGGCCGCCGCACCCTCGAAGAGAGTCGCTTGGGTTGGGCACCTATGCGCTGCTTGCTGTGAGTTTAACCGAATGCAAGCATACAATTTACATACCTTTGACCTCACACGAGACCGGATGTCCACCTTACCCTCTCCGATACCACCGATCCAGCGAGACCATCCCCACTCATAAAAGGCCAGCAGATTCCTGCCGCCAGGTCCCCTGACTCCATCGCATTGTCCAGCTCGAGATGAGGCATTGTTGGACTGAGCTCCTGGTCTTGAATCGAGCAGTTCCGCACGCTGCGCTCTGTTCGAAAACGGGGTATCCTGCAGCGATCAATTCAGCGAGGAACCTGACAGTGCAGGGAAGGCCCCAGGACGATGCGGTAGGCATCGGAATGGAAAAACTGCGGCAACGTGAAGGAGATGTCTTCGTCCACGGACGGCAGATCATGATCGAGCGTCACGACCGGTCTGTCGAGCGGTCCGGACCCGACGTCGGGAATCTGTTCGGCGCAGAGGTGCACGCCTTCGCGCCACAGGGAGGACGCGCGCCCGACATTTTTGAGGATGATCCTGGTTTCCTCGGTCGAATAGTCCTCGTACTTTCCCAACAACAACCGCAGGGTTCCGTCCGTCTTGTCCAACGATGCGAGGGCATGGAGGCTCGGGCTGTCGGTCATCGTGGACAGTCTCACACCTTGCATATCGGCATAGGTCTTATAGATATGCCACCCAGGCCGCTTCGCCTCTCGATCGACATACAGCAGCCCATCCAGCGTGGGGTTGTCGCAGGTATTCTCCACGCCATCGCGACTGGTGTCCTGAGGGTCGGGCCAGCAGGTGTGCATCGCACTCTGAATCTCGGCCCGCTCGTAGGCTGCGATCATCCCGGCCGTATAGCCGGCATTGGACCAAGACTCCTGTCCCAAAATTTCATTAACCGAAATCGGACGATCCAGACCCAACGCCTTCAGGTAGGCACGCAGATCATCGACATAGGCATGTACCCCCGACGGGTCTCCGATTTCGTGATAGGCCACGACATCCGGAAACACCTCCTGTTCCCGACTCCACTCCAAAAACGGTTTGAGCAATCGATATCGACTCATGCTCGGTCCGACGATCACGGCGCCGGGCACCCGCTGCTTGATGCGCCGATAGGCCAGCCGCCAACCCTCCTTCAGACGGTCGTTGTCGCCGATCGGGAGCGCCGCGAGGTCCGGTTCATTGTAGATGTCCCACAGGACGGAGAGTTGCCGCTCCATCACTTGATCGATGACGCGATCCACAAGGGCCAGCCACGGCGAAAAGTTGCCGTCGAGCCCGATCCGATTGATGTCGAAAATCTGCTGGGAGAGGTCATCGAAGACATATCCGAGGGTGAGCTGGAATTCCGTCACTCCCGCCTGCTCCAGCCGCTCATAGTTCTTGAAGATATAGCCGGCACTCCCTCGAAAGCCGGTCGGCTTCAACGGGAGGATCAGATCCATCGACGGCTGGGTCGGCGTGATACTGACCAGATAGCCGTTGGCGCGATGGTTCATGGGCCCCTCTTCAACGCCAAGATCGACGGCAATCGTGCCGGCCCGGCTCCACACAGGACCGACCAACAGCATCCAGCACGTCAGCAACCCGACGGCCGAAGAAACGACCACCGGTCTCCCTGTCGAAATACGTATCATCAACGCCTCACTGCAAGTGGGAATGACGAAGCTGAAGTTGTACCGTGGCAGGAGATCGAGGTCAAGCAGGCGCGGCAGGATCAGGCTGCGGCACAGAGTTCGCGCCAGCGCGTGAGGCGTGAGGGAAGTTGTTCTCGCGTGACATAGGCGTCGTCGAGCCCGAATATTTCCACCGTTCCGCTGCCAATACGCGCCTGCGTTTCAGCGAGGGCATTTCCTACATGGACGGCGGTGACGGCACAAAAGCCGGATCCTGTATACTCAGCAGGCTGATGGTGAAAGGCCACGGCCTCCACGATGCCGTCGCCGAGCCCCCAGAGCCCGAGCAAATAGGCTCCGACCTGCGCGTGATCGGCGCCGAATACCTCCCGCTCAGCCCGCCAATCCGCAACTCCTGTGGCCCGCATCATGTCAAGCACCCGCGCATAGTCCTCGGGCCGGTTGGCCGCCAACAGCAACAGACCGACGTCATGCAGGAGCGCTGCGGTGAAGGCCTCATCCATGACCGGCTGGCTCGCGCCCTCCTCCTTCGCAATCCGACGCGCACAGGTGCCGGCGAGCATCGCGTGCCGCCACAGCTCATCCAGCGAAAAAGACGGCAACGTGGTCCGATCGAACTGCGCAAAGACCTGAGTAGAGAGCACCAGCGACTTGATCGCATCAAACCCGAGCAGCGCGACGGCCTGTTCCGGATCGGCCACGCGCGTGCGCAGACCGAAGAAGGCGGAATTCACCAACTGGAGAATCTTCGTGACCATCCCGAGATCCTTCGCCACGATGCGCGCGGCCTTCTTCAACGAGGCCTGTGGAGCCTGCATTTCCTGCATCAACTCTTGGTAGATCGACGGCAGACTCGGAAGGGTCTTGATTTCGCCGACCAGTTGCCGGAGCGCCGGATGATCCAACAGGACCCGCAACGCCTCGGCGCGCTCGATGGTCGATTTCAGCATCGCCCCCTCGAACGGCTTTTGCAGGAACCGGTGGGCCACCGCGGCGGACCGCACATGGTTATAGGGGCTCTGGTCTCCGGAGAGCACGATGCGGATGGTCTGGGGACAGGCCTTGCGCACCTCTCCCAGAAATTTGGCTCCGTCCATCTCCGGCATGGTCATATCCGACACCACCACGTCACAGGGTTTTTCCCCGATCGCCGCCAGGGCCTGCTTGGCGGAGGAAAAAAATTGCATCTCCCACTCGGACTGCATGGGGGCCAAGGCCCGGCGCAGGTGCTGCAAGACCTCCGGCGCATCATCAACAAACAACACCCGGCGCATGTTCCCCTCCTCCGGACGGAACCATCCCCCTCTTCTCATCGGCAGGAAACAAGCCAACCTTGAGGTAATTCGGGCCTCGCCTACAGGAAATGAACAGGGAACGGAAGCACTGTGCAAGGCATGGAACCGGCAGGCCGGTCATTGTGGAGGATCAGTTACGGTCCAGGTCCCAACTGACGATGTCGGCGTTTTTCCCCTCACCCCCCTGCGCACCGTCGGCGCCGAAGGAGATGATCTCGTACTCCCCACCCTGAGTCGAGGGGGTCGCATATTTGTAGGGGTTGCCCCAGGGATCGACGGGCACCTTGGGGAGGTAGCCGCCGGCTTTCCAATTGGGAGCGGCCGGCCCTGACGAGGGACGCTCGACGAGAGCCTTCAGCCCCTGTTCGGTGGAAGGCACGTTGCCGTTGTCGAGTTTGTAGAGTTGCAAGGCGCTTTCGATATTGGCGATTTGGGCCTTGGTGGCCGCCCGCTTGGCGTCTTCAGTCCGCCCCATCACCCGCGGAATCAGAAGCGTCGCCAGGATCGCCAGGATCACCACAACGATCATCACCTCGATGAAGGAGAATCCCTCGCAGCGCCGCAGCCTGCCCAGGCCATGCCTCAGACGAATCACCGGCCGTGCAGCGCTGCAACTGACGGGAAGATTCTGATCGTCACGCAATCCCATGGATCCGGATGCTCCTTCACGGCGCCCACAGGCGCTTGAACATTGAGAGCGACGGCGGATTGTAGCAGACTCTTCTACAAGACTGTAGTCGATTTCCCCATCCACCTGACGATGCCGTGCCGCCCGCCGGTCAGCGTTGCACGAGTTGATAGAGCATCACATCCGGTTTGAGTCGCGCGCGAGGCAGCACACTTTGATGCATACGAAAAGTAGGAAGGGCCGCCACGGGCGTGATGGACTGAACCTGTAACTGGACGGCTCCGCACCAGTCTGCGACCGACGGTGGCCCCACGACGAACGCCACCCCGTCCGGTAACAACATCTGGGCCAACAGTCTAATGCGTTCTCTGATCACATCCGGCTTGTCATAGAGACCGAAGGGCGTCCACTCGTACAGGAGATCGCACGGCCTGTGACGTCCCTCCCCCTGCAGATCCGTGCGAGGCGTCAGGGTCACCTGGGACAACCAGTCCAGCCGCTGTGTGCGGGCCCACTGGTTCCACAACATCTGTGCTTGCCGCTGCGCAAAGGCCGGGTGGTCATAGAGGATCGTATAGGCACGCGGCCGGTCGCTGCCGATACAGGTCGTGAGCGCGCCGTCGAATCCGCTGATCAACACGTGACCGACCCGTCCTACCTTGACGGCCAACGGCCGGTCCTGCTCGACGAGGTCCTGCAGGTAGTCGGCCACGAAGGGTTGCGTCGGCAGCTCTGCGATCTCTCGCTCATCGTCCGGGTAGAGCAGCACGGCACCGAACGCCTCCTCCGGACTGACCGACGGGATGGCCTCTCCGAACACCGAGGTCCAATCGACCCCCACTTGAGCCGGACCGACCGATCGAGGCTCCGTGACGTTTCCCCAGCTGCGGTGCAATGGAATGGCCCTGCCCACTCCCCGGTCCATCAACAAGAGATTGCCCTGCTCGACCGCCAGCCCACGCCGGCAAGGCGCCATCCCCCGTGGATCGAACGGTTGATAGGGCAGCCCGGCAGGATCGTCCCAGCAGGTGGCCTTCAGAATCCGCTGTCCTTGAATCGTCACGCAAAGCTTGTGTGTCGCATCGAAATGACGCCGCGGTGGATCAGGCACCGGCAGCCATGTCACCAGATGGGACCGGGGTGGATCCATGAAGACGGGGAACGGATCGCCGCCACCGGAAATTTGCGGGGAGAAGAACCAGCTGAAGAGCCGGTAGGCCGCTTCCGACGGATAGGTGGGAATGCCGCGGTAGCGCAGGGGCCGCGGGGTCGGCTGCTCACGATTCTGGTCGTCATAGAGTCCGCGAATCAGCTCGAACATCGCAGAGCCGGTTGCGGGCAGCAGCGAGAGGAACAGTTCGACGACCGGCAGGAAATCGATGGCCTCCCAATGCATGGCTCCCATGCAGGCCATGAACTGCTTGCCGTCGAAGGTTCCCGTCGGCAACACAAAGATCGCATCCTTGCGGTGGCGGATCGTGGCGACGCCCTTCGCATCGATGGTGACGTCTCGATCGTCGTAAAAAAACCGGACTTCCTCCAGCGGCACCCGCATCGCCTGCGCCGCCATGCCGCGAAGATCGTCGGCGCGTAGGCGCTCCCATCCCGGCTTCCGCGAAAGATCCAACGTCATGGCATTGACCAGGCCGCTAGGGATCAGGCCGACCCAGGCTCCCCAATCGAGCTTCAGCCTGGCCCGCAGAAGTCGAAGCATTCCATCGACCGTCCCCCATTCACATTCATGCAAGGGATGGCCGTTCCGGTCGACGGCGAGCACACGGCGGCCATGGCTCCCGTAGACGACGATCGGGTCGGTCGGCCGGCGTGTGGAAAGGTTGGGAGTGAGCGACGAATCCGAAAGGGCGGCGAGGTTGGAGGAAAAGACGAGTGTCCCCGGACGCTGGAGGATTTCCTGTATCGCGGGATCGGGCGGCATTTACTCGCGGATCTGGCCGCTCCCGAGCACCACGAATTTTGAACAGGTCAATTCTTCGAGCCCCATCGGGCCTCGGGCATGGAGTCGCGAGGTGCTGATGCCGATCTCCGCCCCCAGGCCGAACTGGTAGCCGTCATTGAGCCTGGTCGAGGCGTTCACCAACACGGCGCCGGCGTCCACTTCGCGCATGAACCGTATCGCGCGGGCATAGTCCTTCGTGATGATCGCTTCCGTGTGCCGGGAACCGTAGGTCGCGATGTGCTCCATCGCTTCATCCATATTCTTGACCACCTTGATCGCGAGAATAAGGTCCAGAAACTCCCGCCCGAAATCCTCGTCGGCGGCCTGCGTGACCTCCGGACAGAGCTGGCAAGTCCTCGGACAGCCGCGGACCTCCACCTTGGCCGCCGTGAGTTTTTGCACCAGCAGCGGAAGCCAGGTGCGGGCGATACTCTGATGGACCAGCAGCGTTTCCATCGCGTTGCAGGTCGAGGGACGTTGCACCTTCGCATTCACGCAGATCCGCTCGGCCACCTTGGGGTCGGCATCCGCATCGACGTAGATATGGCAGACCCCCTTGTCATGCTTGAGCACCGGAATTGTCGCATGTTCGGCGATGGTCTTCATCAGGGACTCACCGCCCCTGGGAATGATGAGGTCGATGAACCGGTCCTGCTTGAGCAACAGCTGGACGATCTCCCGTTCCGGGCGATCGACGAACGTGATCGACCCAGCCGGCACACCGGCCTTTTCAGCCGACTCGCTCAAGACCTTGGCGATCGCGCTGTTCGAATGAATCGCCTCCGATCCCCCGCGCAGGATGCAGACATTTCCCGACTTGAGACAGAGGGCCGCCGAATCCGCCGTGACATTGGGGCGCGCCTCGTAGATGATCCCGATCACGCCGATGGGTACCCGCATCCGGCCGACCTGCATCCCGTTGGGTCTCGTCCACATCTTCGGCATGTCCCCGAGGGGGTCCGGCAACCGGGCGATGTCGCGAATGCCCGTCGCCATTTCCTTGATCCGCTCCGCCGTCAACCGCAACCGTTCGCCCATGGCCTTTCGTTCCGGCGTGGCATCGAACAGTTCGAGATCCTTTTCATTCTCGGCCAGCAGGTCGGCCTCATGCTCTTCGAGCCCATCGGCCATGATCTGCAGGGCCTGATTTTTAATCGCCGTCGAGAGGGTCGAGAGTCGACCGGCTGCACCCTTGGCCTTCCTGACCAGGGCCGTCACATAGTCTTCCGGGGACAGTATTTCAACGGGGGGTTCTTGCTCAGAGGCCGGAGATTCGGTGAGGTCTTGTTCCATGTCGTGCATTCCTGCTGCCCGGCGACGCCTCGGGCTTCAAGCCTCGATGCATCTGCCGATCAAGATGGTGAACGTGGGTCTGCGATCTATAGCCAGACAGGATACTGTGGGGTTTGGAGTCGGGTCAAGGGTTCCGAACAGCGCCCGGCACCGTGGGGGCGACGGGCGCCGGTGCCCCTGGGACGGAACCGGGAACGGAACCGGCTGCTCCCGGTTGAAGAGGCATGCCCCCGGGAGGGAGGCCCATCATCGGCGGCATCAACATGGACATCGAGGAGGGATTGGGATGCTGAAATATCCAGTCATGGTAGGTCTTCCGGCCTTCGAAATGGCGAACGGCGAGGGGGAAATCCCTTTCTTTGATCGGCTTGACCTTGCTCTTACTGCGCACCCCCATAATGCCGCCCGTCGGCGCGCGCAGATATTCCCAATCGCCCCCCATCGGATCTTGATAGATTTTTCGCAGATAGGGTTTGGGAGCCCGCGTCAGTTCAGCCAGCGATTGAGGATAGATTTCGGTGGGCATGATGCGCCCGATCTTCATCTTGGCGGAATAGAGGGCCAACGCATTCTGAATCTCGATCCCCTTCGCCATCAGATCGGCTTCTTTCTCGCGCTGCACCATGACTTGCCATTGCCGGGCCGCGGCGGAGGCCGAAAGGCCGATCAACACGATCGAGAACATCAAGGCCAGGTAGGTGACGCCTCGGTTATTGCCGACTTGAACAGGACACTTCATCGCGGTCCCAGCCTAATTGGATGGCTCGCTTGCACCAGGCTCATCCGTGACCGGAATGACCTGTGTAATTTTCGACCCCACATCTTGCAGCGTGATCTCCGTCGCCGACACGGCCTTGACCAACACCTCCCCAGCAATGGTTTCTCCTACCTGGACCAAATGCATCTCTTCATTCTTGACCAAGACCGCCATGGTCTTCTTTTTCTGCGGGCCGTCTCCCACCGCCATGAACCCCACGTATCGGAATTGATTGAGTTCGGTCGCAATCCGCAGCCGTTCGATTTCCTCCGGCGTGGGTCCCTGATCCTCCTCAACGACGGGTTCGGCCGGAGCTTCAGCCGGGGCCGGAGGCGGAGCCGCCTCTCGAGCCGGACCACGGGAACGGCCACGCCGAGGAGCCGGAGCAGGAACTGCAACCGGTTCGACCGGGGGCAGGAGGCTGGCGAAGATGTTCCGGGGAGTTGAAAACGTCGCCTCGCGCTGGCCCTTGATGGCGGCCAGCCGTTCGAGATGGACCTGCAGGCCGACAGTGGGAACAACGGCAGGCGCCTTACCAGCAGCAACGATCGGTCCGCTGACATGTTTCAGCGGGACCCGCTCCTGCTCACCGGAATGGCCGAATTGCCACATGAGCAACCCCACCCAGAGCACCACCAGGGCCACCAACAACAGGACTTGGTTCTTGCTGATTCGATTCATACCGGTTACGGCGCCTGGGATTGCAGGTGCTCTCCGCGCAGGTAGGTCGAAATCCGAATATTGAAGGTCAACTGCTGATCCTGCACATTGCCCGACCGGACCAGGTTCAGGTCCTCGATGAACAACAACTCCTCCGCCGATTCCAGGTTGTAAAGAAACCGCCGAAGGTCTTCATAACGCCCGGTCACCGTGCCCTGGAGGACTGCTTTGGTGGCGTCCGGCACTGAAGTCTTCTCCGTCTTATAGGAAAGCGCCGGCAACGTGACTTGATCCCGCTTCGCCTCTTCCGTCACACCGAGGGCAAGCGGCGCGAAATCTCGATACAACGGCAACACCGCCCATACGTGCTGAAGGTCTGCCTTGGCCTTCTTGGCCTCTTTGTGCCGACTCAGTTGCTGCCGCGCCTTCACCCATTCGGTTTCAAGCCTCTGCTGTTCCTGCTCGGCAGCCCCCAACACCAGGGTGTGGATGCCGTAACTCAGCACCGCCAACCCCGCGACGAACGCGACCCAGGGGAGGATCGGCGCATAGGGTTGGCGCATGGTCTGTTGGAGGCGGTCGAATCCGGGGAGCATCATGGGTTGCGATTCCGATACCGCAGAGACAGGTCGAACTCCACCAATCCATTGCCCAGATCCCGGTGCTGTCCCAACACCGGCTCCTTGAATTGGGGATGGTCCTGAAACGTCACGGTCAAGGTGGTCACATCTTCCAGCGCCCTGGCAGATCCTGTGAGCATGATCGTGGCATTCGCGGGATCGAGCCGGATACTGTTGACGGCGATCCGTTGGGGAATGGCCCGCTCCAACTCCGTCAGAAATCTGGTCCAGGAAAAGCTGCGCTTTTCGATCAGTTGATTGGCGAACTCGATTTCCTTGGGGAGGATTTGCAGGGCCGCTTCCGACAGGTCGATGCCTTCCTGCTGCGCCTCCTTTAACAATTCACGGTCCCGCTCCTGAACTTGAGTCAAGGCTCCTTCCATGGATTGGACCTCTTGCCAAGCCAACCACGATTGTGAGATGTCCCACAACATCACCGCACCGATCACCCACGCCAACAACATGATGACCAGCCGGGCCGGGGCCAGATACCAGCGATACCGGCTGCTCAGATTGATCGCGAAGGCTCCGTTGTGGGCCGACGGCTGCCCCGCACGCAGCAACAGATCGCGCAAGCTCGAGACCAGACTGTTCAACGCCATCGCCTATACCACCCCTGCGATCGCCGACAACGCGGCGCTCGTCTGCGGCCCCACGATGGTGCCCCCGCCGTATTGTTTGATCCGTTCCCAATCCAACCCCTTCACGGGAACCCCCAACCCCTTCTCCAACTGCTGCTGCAAACCGGGCCCCATCGCTTCATCGGCAACGAGGACCGTATGGCTGATGGTCAGGTCCGGGGTCTGTTGCTGACAGGCATAAATGGAGTCCGCGCATTCCTGGACGATACGATCGAGGCCCGCTTGTTCGGACCCCGATGGCCATGCCCCACCGGCACCGATCCCACCCTGCAGTTTCGACCGGAGAAACACCAAGGTACCCTGGTGAAAAATGAAGGCCGTCACTCCGCCGTCCGTCGCGTTCACCCACAAGAAGTCGGCGGTCGATCGATCGGTGCGCCATGAACCCTGCGCCCATAAATTGAACAGGCGCAAACTCGCGACATTGACTTCCTGTGGAATCAACCCTGCAGCTTCGCAAACTGCTTCATACTGCGCCAGCACCGTTTCTTGAACCACCACCGCCAGTACGGTACAGGGTCCGTCGCCGGATCCGCCTTGGTCGGACAACACCTGAGAAAACACCTTGGCTCCGCTGAGCGACAGCAACTGCTCCTGCCCCAATCGCCAACGTACCAGCGCCTCGCGCTCTTCGGAACTCCAGGGAAGGTCCTGGAGCCGTAAGACTGCCAACCGCACGGCAAGGTCGGGAAGAATCACGGTCGTCGCGCGCGGCACACCGGCGGCGGAGGGCCGATCGGCGGCTTGAGATGTGGCGGACCCGGCGATCGCACGGATGTGAGACTGGAGCTCATCCGGAGACACGATATTCTGCTCCAACGGCGACAACCGCATCACCCCTTCCGGCAATGCCGACACGACACATTGATAACGCGGCCGCCCGCGCCAGTTCCGATGCACCTCCGCCCAGGCCAGGTCGCGCAGGCCGATTTTTAAACAATATTGCGGACGGCTGGTGGTCCAATCCCACATGGGTTACCGCTCTTCACTGAACGTCACGCGGTTGATTTCGCGCAACGTAGTCTCCCCGGCCAGCACTTTCTTTACCGCAGACTGCCGCAGGGTGATCATGCCGTCCGTGACCGCCCGGTAGCGAATTTCCGACAGCGCCCGGTCGGCCAGGATCATTTCCTTGATTTCGTCCGTCAGGTCCAGGAATTCGGTGATACATTTGCGGCCCCGATAGCCCGTATCGTGGCATTCGGGGCAGCCTTTTCCTTCGTAGAACGGCGCGTCCTTGTAATGTTCATAATCGATGCCGGATTCCTCGGCCAGCGCCTCGTCGAGCACCACCTGGTGCCGGCAATCGGGGCAGATGACTCGGATCAACCGTTGCGCCAACACGCAGGTCAAGGCGGCCAGGAAATTGTAGGAATCGATGCCCATCGACGCGAACCGTCCGATCACGTCGAATACATTGTTGGCATGCACGGTCGTCAACACCAAATGGCCGGTCAGGGCCGATTGAATGGCGATCTGCGCCGTCTCCGCATCCCGGATTTCACCGACCATGATCTTGTCCGGATCGTGCCGCAAGATCGACCGCAACCCCCGGGCGAACGTCAGCCCCTTCTTTTCGTTCACGGGAATCTGCACCACCCCCGGCAGCTGATACTCCACCGGATCTTCGATGGTGATCAACTTGTCTTCCTGAATGTTCATCTCGCTGATAGCGGCGTAGAGCGTCGTGGTCTTGCCGCTGCCGGTCGGCCCTGTGACGAGCACCATGCCATAGGGGCGTGTGATGGCACGCCTGAACCGCTTGAGATCTTCAGGGTTGAATCCGAGGCGATCCAACCGCAGGCTCGACACGCCGGTGGTGATCGCCTCCCGGTCCAGAATTCTGATCACGACGGATTCGCCGAACACGCTCGGGAGGATCGACACCCGGAAGTCCACCGTCTTGCGATCCAGCCGCATCCGAAAACTCCCGTCCTGCGGCACCCGCCGTTCGGCGATGTCGAGATCGGACATGACCTTCAAGCGGGACACGAGCGGGGGATGCAGTTTGACATCGAGCGGATCCATGGCCGAGACCAGAATACCGTCCACGCGAAACTTGACCGTGGTGGCGCGATCCGTCGCCTCGATGTGGATATCGCTGGCCCGGCGCTGCATGGCGCTCAACATAATCGTGTCGAGCAGCTTCACCACGGGACTCTGGTCTTCGCCGAAATGGTCGACGGTCAAGACCTCTTCGCCCCGCTCATCCTCCTTGACGAGCACCGACCGGTACTCCGCCTCCAACTCGCGCAACGCCTGACTGGACCCTTCGCTGCGCTCCAAGGCTGCCTGAATGGCCGCTCGCGAGCTCACCACGTAATGCAGGGTACGGTTGAGCAGAATTTCCAGTTCATCCAGCGCGAGGAGGTTTTGGGGATCGGAGATCGCGATGGTCAGGACGCCGTTCTCCTCCTTCACCGGCACGAAGGGATGGCGCCGCATCAGTTTCACCGAAATGGTGTGGTAAAACTCCGAATCCACGCGAAAGCCGGTGAGTGGGTCGTAGGGGAGCCCATATTGCGCCGCCAGGGCCTGCGCCAGCTGGGCTTCTGAAATACTGCCCTCCTCGACCAGCGTCTGCCCCAGCGCCGCGGTACTGCCCCCCAGGCGAGCGACGGCCTGATCGACGGTCCGTTTCGGCAAGATCCCTTCGCGCACCATCACATCGGCCAGCGATGGACGGGTGAGATGACGTTGCATGAGCATCCTGAGTCCCTCCGAACCAGGCGCTGGTCACGACACATGAGGGTCGCAGACCGCGGCGCCGTTGGATTACTGAATCGTGCCGGCCATTTGAAAAATGGGCAGATACATGATGATGACGATGCCTCCGACTAGAAGACCCATCACCAGCAACAGCACAGGCTCGATCCAGGTGGTCAACTGACTGAGCCGCACATCGAGATCGCCTTCGTAAAACTCCGCCACATCCCGCAGCATCGGCTCCAACGATCCCGTTTCTTCTCCGACCGATAACATTTCAATCGCCAGCTTGGGTAAGATTTTCGGCCGTTCGATGGCGGCGGCCAGGGTACTGCCCTCACGGATTTCGTTCACCGCCGAGGCCAGACCACGCGACACGAAGCGGTTCGACACGGCGCTACGGGCGATTTCGAGGGCCTCCACCAAAGGGGTTCCGCCGGCCAGCACCGTGGCTAATGTGCGGGTCAATTGGATCGTGTAGTGCTGCACGAGAATCACCCCGATGAGCGGTAATCGCAACAACTGTCGATCCACGGACAATCGACCGGCCGTGGTTTGGTACCAGGCACGCCCCAACACCAACGCAGCGCCGATCACGATCGCAAACGGAATGAGTTGCGCCTCGCCCATGTGGATCACGGCGATGAGCATGCGGGTCGGGGTCGGCAGATTCGCCGACGATTCCCCATAGACCGACACGAACGTCGGCATCACGTAACTTAACAAAAATCCAACCACTGCGATGCCCACGACGACCAGGAAGGCCGGATAGGCCAGCGCCTTGGTGACTTTCTGGCGCAGGCCGATCATCAACTTGAGGTAGGCGATGTACCGCTGCAGGACCTCGGCTAAATTCCCGGACTGCTCGCCGGCACGGATGGTGGCCAGGTACAGTTCCGAAAAATAGGTGGAATGTTTGGCGAGGGCCTCGGAGGCCGAATGGCCTCCGCGGATATCCTGTTTGATCGCCTTCAGTGCTTCTCGAAAGGGAGCCCGTTGAGTCCGATCGATGAGCAGGTCCCAGACCCGCAAGACCGGGAGCCCGGCCTTGATCAGGGCCAGCAGCTCTTGATTGAACACGAGGAAGTCTTGCAGGGGAAGTTTGCCCCAGCGACCGGCCGAAAATCCCGGCACACCAAGGCCGGCCCCGCGCCGGGCAAGGCGAAAGACCAACAGGCCGTCGGATTCGAGCTTGGCGCGCACCACTTGCTCGTCTTCCCCTTCGATCTGACCGTCGAAGGTCGTTCCATCCGCACGGGCCGCTCTGTAGGCGAACACAGCCATGGGTTCATTCGGATCGACGGGTCACAAACGGCCGACAGCTTCTATCGAACCGCTGCGTCTCTCGATGCCGTGGGGACGACCGCCTGTAGCGGACGAGGCTCCGGCAACCGGAGCGTCCGGCCGGCCACGATGCGATTGTCGGACAAGCCGTTGAGTACTCGAAGTGCTTCCATGCCGACCTTATGGCGGCGCGCCAACCGCCACAACGTCTCCCCTTCCTGAACGACGATGGTTCGAACGGGGACGACGGCGGGGACCTCAGGGGTTGAGACCGAAGCCGGCCGCGACTCTTCCGAAACAGGCCCGGCATCTGCCGCCACGACAGGCGAATGAAGAACGGAGTCCTCCTCGGCGGGAAGCGGCAGCACTTCCACGCGCTCCCTCGCACCCACCGCAGCCGGCACGACGACGTCCAGGCCGGATGGGGACTTCTTCCCTTGATAGGGCACCAGCGTCGAGGACTGCCGGAGTCGGCTGTGAAGCGGACGGGCCGCTTGTGCCACACGCTCCCGTTCGATGCGCGCCGCGGCCAGTTCCTCCCGTTGCAATTCGATGACCTGGCGAGCCTCCGCAAGGCGCCGCTCCGTCTCCCGCAACATCCCCTGGAGTTGCGCCCGTGCCACCTGCACATCGGCGAGTTCCTTCCGCTGCTCATCAAGTTCCGTCCGCAAATCAGCGGCCGTGCGCTGGGCCTCACGGACCGCGGTCCTGAGGGAATCCGCCGTCACTTGAAGGTCCGACGGGGCCGGTTCGGCGATCGGTGCCATCCGCGCGCAGCCTCCCCAGAAGGACAGGCTCAGCACACTCACGATCCAACATCCGACTCTCAGAGCGGCTGCCGTCCGATGCACAGGGGTATATCGCTGGATCATGCGGTTCATAGTATTACCATTGGTTATAGGGAACTCCGTTGGTGCCGACAAGATCGGACCCGGAAAACACATCGACCATCCCGCCTTCCCCTTGATCGACCATTTCCTGCCAGGTCGAGGTCGAGCCGGTTATCGGGTCGGTCGGAACCCGTCGAAGATAGCCGGCCGATATGAGCGATTGCATATTTTCAGGATACTTGCCCTTGTCGGCCCGATGCTGATCGATGACATCGCGTAACGAAAACAGATCCTGCCGCAAGGCCCCTTCTTTGGCCTTGACGATGGCGGCTTGATAGGAAGGGACCGCCAGGGTGGCGAGGATGCCGACGATCGTCACCACGATCATCAATTCGATGATCGTAAAGCCCTGCGATGAGAAGACCGGCCATGCTCGTCTACCAATCCCGGTACTTGGTCCCATCAAGCGCCAACTCTTGACTGTGAGTCGTGACATCGTACACGTCTTCTCCACACCAGTCTTTCACACTCGCCGGGTCCCGATAACAGCGCAAATGCCAGTCAGGGGCTCCGGTCATGGGATCCGGAGGGATGGACCTCAGATACCGCTTCACCGTCGTCCCTCGCACGCTGGCCTGCTCACCAGTCAATTTGATGCCCAACAACACGTCCAGCGACTTGGGATAGCCGTAGGGGCTGGTCACTTCCTTACAGCTCAATCGGTTCTTGACGCAAGCAGGGCCGGTCAACGTGTCTCCGTCCCGCGCCCATTCAAGACGAAACGTATCGATGGCCGCCCGGATGATCCGCAGATTCTGCCGCAGCTCGATTTCCTTGGTCCGTTTGGCGGAGACTTTCGTGAAGGGCAACGCAACCGAGGCAAGGATGGTGAGAATGGTCAGGGTGACGAGCAATTCGAGCAACGTAACACCGGACTGTTTCACCGCACCCTCACGACTCCTTTGGCTTCCCCCGCCCCTTCCGGGCCGTCGGGGCCGTCATGTTTGGCCGCCTGCAGACGGAGCGGTGACACACCCGGCGCCTTGGCGATAAACGTCAGGCGAAGCAGACGACCGTCTTCTTTCGTCGCACTCGCAGAGCGATGCAGGCGCAGCTCGACGACTCCATCGGCCGATTGCGGTGCGACGGCCACGGCGGCCTTGCCGGCCTCGGTGCCCAACACTTCCCCCTCCGCGGCATCTCGAAACTCGATGATCTTCGGATCGAAATCCAAGGTGAATGTCTCGGTATCCAATCCGTGCACGTTCTTCGCCATGACATCCACGCGAAACTCTTTGCCGGTCTGAACGGCGGCGTCCGCGGGCTGAATGGAGAGCTGCAACGTCATCGGGACCGGTTCCAGGACCGAGGCTTCGCCCTTGGGCTTTTTCGCCGAACTCTTTTGATAGACCGTTCCCGGCGCGTCCGAGTCGGGAACGCGGGTCGAGACTTTTTTCGGTTGGACCGCAAACAACGGCGACGTGGAATAGACGGATTCCGTCCCGGACCAGAACGCTTGCGCCTGCAACCCCGGCGGACGCAATGGGCTGACGATGTGTGGCGTGATGGTCAGGATCACCTCCGTCGTCACCCGCGACGTATTGAACGAACTCAGGAGGTTGCCCAGAATGGGAATGTCTCCGATCCAGGGAATGGTCGTTCTGACGCGACGGTCTTCTTCCTGTAACAGTCCCCCCAGCACGATGGTTTCCCCATCGCGCACATTCAACATGGTCTCGGCCGACCGATTGCCGAACTTAAACTGGGTAATCGGTGGGGAGGCCTGCAACAGAACGGTGTCTCCCAGACGAATCACCTCGATCTTCATCTTCAGAGAGAGATCGTTCCCGAGGTGGATATTGGGCTCGACGGTCAGCTTGACGCCGGTATCGCGAAACTCGATGGACGTCACCGTCGAGGTCGTCGGCACGGCGCCGGTCGCGGCCTGTCCCGGCAACACGTTGGTCGTCGAGAGCAGGATGGGCTGCTTGTCGCCGATATTGACCTCGGCTTTTTTATTGTTGACCACCCGCACCTTCGGCGCGGCCAGGGTCTTGGCGTCCGTGATTTGCTTAAAGAAATCCAACTGCACGTTCGTCGGCAGCTTGAACAGATAACTGTCTTGTCCCAGGCTGGCAAGGTTCCGATAGGTGAACTGCTGCGCGATGTCGCCGGCGATAGTCCCCGTAAACCCGGGCGGCACGAGCGCCGCGGCGATTTGCTTCGGATAGGACAGCCCATAGGTCTGATTCACCGTCCGGTCGACTTCCAGCACTTCCACGTCGAACAGGACCTCGGAATCTTCGCGATCGTTGGCTTGAATGATCTTCTCCGCCAATTCCACCTTTTCGGGCTGATCACGAATCACGATGGTATTGAGCGGCTCGTTTCCATGGATATGCTTCACATCCAGCATGGTCTTCAACAACGCCACCATGTCTTTGGCCTTGGCCGACGACAGATAGAAGGTCCGAATCATCAGGTCTTGATACTGTTCCTGCTTCTGTTTGGTGTTCGGGCTGATGATGAACAACGCCGGCCCGGCTTTCTGCGCGAACAGACTGTTGCTGTTCAAGACCAGCGTCAAGGCTTCATCGAACGGTTTGTCTTCCAGCGACACGGTGATCGGATCGTTGCGCACGTCTTTGTCGAACACGAAGTTGACATGCGCGGCCTTACCCAGCGCCTCGAGCACTTCCTTCAAGCCGGCGTTGCGGAACTGCAACGTCACGGGCTGCTTCTGGCGGTCGTCCCGATCCAGCGCGTGCTGCTCTTCGGAAAGGCGTGACACTCCGTCCAACGCGTCCTTGTAAGACGGATCGAGCTCCACCGCCCGCTTATACCCCTCCATGGCTTCAGTCACCCGGCCCAATTGCGCCAGACGTTCCGCCTCCCGATAGCGATCACGGGCTTCTTTCAACCGCAAGGCTTCGGTCAGGCCGGATTCATGTTCCTTGCTCGTCGGCTCAATCGTCAGCGCACGTTTGAACTCATCGGCGGCCAACTCGAGTTGGCGATCCTTCAGCAGCTGTCTGCCCCGCTCCTCGTGCATCGCGGCGGCCCGTTCTCTGGCGATCGCATATTTGTTCTGTAACGACAGGTCGAAGGGAGCATCCTTGAGCGCCTGCCGGTAGGCGACCGTGGCCTCCTCCCAGTTCCCGGCCGCGAGATGCTGATCCCCGCGTTTGACGTCGGCAGAGATCAGGCTCCCACAGGCGGTCACGGCGAGACAACACACCAGGCCGGCGACCATGAGGAGAGGCCGGCGGAGCACACGGAGTATGGTGCCGACGTGTGTCGCGCGGAGGGGAGAAGCCATAGATCGGATCAACAAGGTTACAACTTCTTTGGTATACCAAACTCGACCAGACGCAACAATCAGATTCTCGCTTTGCACGGCAAACATCATACCTTCGTCTCCCACTCTTTCGGCAGGGAGGAGACGAGACATTAACGACCTACGACATCCGGCTCTACGGCGACGCGAGGAAACGGGACGGTACGTGTGGATCTCTGAGAGAGACGATCGATCGAAAAGACTTCGGCAGAACAATCAGAAGAGAGGTCCGAAAGACCCTTGCCGATCACACCAACGACGTCTTACAACCTCCAGTACTTCACCGATCCCGGCAACGCATCCGGGTTCAACACGCTCTTCACGTCGACCACGACATTGTTGCGTTGCTTGCGCAACGGCTTGAGCAGCTCTTGCATACCCATCTGCAGATATTCTCGATGCGCGACGGCCAGCACGATCCCATCCACCTGTTTGAGCTGATCCCAGGAAGACAGGCGCAAACCGTACTCCCCCACCGCCTCTTCCGGTTCCGCCAGCGGATCGTGAACGAAGACCTGAATCCCATATTCCTTCAGTTCATTCACGATATCCGGCACTCGGCTGTTCCGCAAATCCGGGACATTTTCTTTGAACGTCAACCCCAGCACCGCCACCTTCAAATCGCTGACGGGGCGTTCGACCTGGCTCAACAGCTTCACGGTCTGTTCGGCCACATACTTGCCCATGCTGTTGTTGATCCGCCGCCCGGCCAGGATCACCTCGGGATGGTATCCCACGGATTCGGCCTTCGCCGTGAGGTAATAGGGATCCACCCCAATGCAATGGCCCCCGACCAAACCGGGGTTGAACTTCAGAAAATTCCACTTTGTCCCAGCCGCCTCCAGCACCGACCTGGTATCGATGCCCAGACGATGGAAAATCAACGCCAACTCGTTCATCAACGCGATGTTGAGATCCCGCTGCGTATTCTCGATCACCTTCGCCGCCTCGGCGACTTTGATGCTGGACGCCCGATGGATGCCGGCCTTGACGACCGTGGCATAGGTCTGTGCCACGATCTCCAGGGACTCTTCATCCTGCGCCGAGACGACCTTGATGATTTTTTCGAGGGTATGCTCCTTGTCGCCGGGATTGATACGCTCGGGCGAATAGCCGATCTTGAAATCGATACCGCTCTTCAGCCCGGACGATCGTTCAAGGATCGGGAGACACTCCTCCTCCGTGGCGCCGGGATAGACCGTCGATTCATAGACGACGATGGCGCCGGAGGAAAGATTCGAACCGATCAATTCCGACGCTTTCCGCAAGGCCGTCAGGTCCGGTTGCAACGCCTCATTGATGGGGGTCGGGACGGCAACGATGATGAAGTCGGCGGTCTTCAGATCACTCGGTTCCGAGGTGTATCGCACCCGGCTCGCCTTCAAATCCTGCGGCGACACCTCTCCGGTCCGGTCCATGCCCTTGCGAAGTTCCTCGACCTTGGCCTTATTGATGTCGAACCCAATGACCGGTGCATGCTTGCCGAAGGCCACCGCGATCGGCAGCCCAACGTATCCCAAGCCCACCACTGCAATCTGCCGCTGCGTCTTTTTCGCCATGCCGCTCCCCTCATCAATGAACATCTCGACACCCATCCTATAGGATAGGTGTCGCAAAAAAGAATGGCAGAATATGTCTCATCCGTCAACGATTTCCCATGAGAACAGTGGACAGGTGGATGCGGGCGAGTAGCCGTCTAGCGTGCGAATGAGTCAGGTGATACTCAGAACAGGACCACGTCGGAAGCCTGTTGCCCTCTCCCCTTGAAACTTCTGCCCAGCGCAGCTTGTGCAGGGACGCTTTTGACCAAGAGTGACCTCCGCCTCCCACAGGGTGACACACTAGGACAACCAGGCACAGTTGCGCAACCCAGGCGCATCAAGCAGGAAACATTAAAGCATTTGCAAGGTTGCATAGGCTGTTGTAAGGTACGACGGTTCGGCAAAATTGCGGGCACTAATCTTGCTCATTCCAGGCACACTGATATTCACATCAAGGTGGCGGTTCCGTCCGGAGGCCAAGCGCTTGCCTCATTATGCAGACGGACAGTGGACCGGTGCAATCAGATGATCGCATTACCGACCGAGAGAACTTTAACAACCGACAAGGGGACAATCATGGACGGCAACTCGCGCTTCCACGCCTCCAAGAGATTGGCTACAACCGTGGCCATGCTGACGATAGGGTTCGGCCTTGCCACTCCTCCAAGCTACGGGGCAGGGGTCTGGACCAATGAGCCGGCCGGAGCCACAGTGGTGTTGGACTGCCCGTTTAGTGGTAAGCCTTCAGCCTGCGGAATACTTGATGCTTACTCATCGTCTATCCAAGATTCAGATGGTACAGCGCCAGTGTCCGCTGCAGGTGTAGCAAAATCGACGATTTATGCTGGCAACAACTATGGTGGGATGCAACTGAATTGGGTGGCCCCGCAAGTTTCCAATGAGATGTATGTGGGCATGATGTGGCGCACAAACCCTCAATTTTATGGGCGCACGGTAGCGAACAAGATGTTTTTCATTCGCGGCCCACAGGTCAATGGGTTTTGGGGGATGAACGGCTGTCCAGGACAAGGCTCTCCAACCTGCTATCTCATGTTCGGTCACAATACTGCAACGCTCAATAATAGCCAAGCCTGTTCAGCAGACCTCGGGTTAATCTGCAACCCCAACGTCGGCCCTGGTACGATAACCCTAGGTACGTGGACCAAACTGGAGGCGTACGTTAAGAAAAGCACGACCGCAACCTCGCAAGATGGGATCGTCCGCTGGTGGATCAATGGGGTGATGGCCGGCAACTATACCAATATGAATTACGCCCCGAATGGGCTCAACGAATGGGTCTGGTCAGAGACCTGGGACGGATATGTCAATCCAGTCCCTTCTGTCGACTGGAGCCATTTTATCGACCATCTGCACATTTCAATCCCAGGAGGCTCTAATTCTGCCGACCAACCTCCCGGGCCGCCGGCAGCTCCAACGTTGCGGAGCGTGACGACTCCGTAAGTCGATTCCTTCCACGCAGTCTGTACCCAGCTTTTATGCAGGTCAGGTTGTCTTGACCGTCCGCAACACCACATCCAACGCTTGAATGGTTGCCAGGTGATGTCCTAAAAATATTTGGACTCGCCTCGGCAACCGTTTCAGCAATGGACGTTGGTGAAAATCGAGCCGTACGATTTCAAACCGAGCGTGTGAATAATAGTTGTAGTGGCTGAGTTCCGTCGTCCCATCTACCGTAAAATAGTCGAACGTGCGTTCTGTAAAGAACTTCACATGGGTAGGGTCCTGAAAGGCTCCGGCCGAATTGTAGTACGGAACCTGGATATGCACGAGCCCCCCTGGTTTCGTGACGCGCCAGAGCTCTTCCATGACCTGAATGGTGTCGGGAAGGTGTTCAAGGAGATTGAATAACGTACACTTCTCAACACTTGAATCCTGAAACGGCCAAGGTTTTTTCGACAGATCGCAGACCACACTCACCCCTACCTGGGGGCTGATATCAACTCCCTTGTGCCCGGGAAGAATCGACTTTCCGCAGCCTAAATGCAACTTCAGGTCTGCCATGGTTGAACGTCCTCGACTCTGAGATGAAGGGAACGATGCGAAGGACACTTATGCCCTATGAGACTGTGACGGCAGACATAGCTCGCTAGAGACGCGCACAATATCTTGAAGGAGACGGGACTCTCCCCCACAACGCTCGGCATAACGCCTGCCGGCTGCTGCCGTCTTGTGACGCAATGCATCATCATTCCACAACTTGGTGATGGCAGCGGCCATGGCTTCTGGATCTTTGGGGGCTACGATGACCGCCTCGTTGGTCAACATACCTCTGGTCGCCAGCCCTTCGGTGATGATGACGCATTTGTTCAGCGCCATGGCCATCAGATATAAACTCAGGCCAGGTGCATACATCGTACTTGGCAGCAGCGGCACGACCACGATCTTGGCCCGGCGGATATAGCCAACCCAACTTTGTTCCCCCTCATTCTTGGCTGCAGCCAAATTGGCCGGAAGATTCGAAAGGTCCACATCCGTGGCCGACCGCTTCAACAGAGCCGCCTCTTCGTATAGGAGAAGCCCGGGATAGTCAACTTTGCGCATCGCTTCGATGAAGGTCGGAAAGTCACGATAGCTGCGGCCGGCAGTAAAGACATACTCCTCGGCCTTGGAGGAACGGTCTTCCTGCGACATCTTTTCCCAATAGTTCACCTTGAACGGAACAAACACGCACTTGAAGGGAGGAATGCCGTAGATCCGCTCGTACTCACTCGTATCCTTGAAATGGAGAATGAATCGATCGACCTTCCGCAACAGTATTCCTTTCAAACGGGCCACGACGGTCTGCTTCCAACCCTGCGGGCGAGACAGGATAAAATCGACCGCCACGACTTTACATGAGGTGAACGGCATCAATGATTTCATCAAACAGAATCCAACGAGTCTCCATGTTCCCCCAGTCAGAACCAATACGTCTTTCCCACGAGAACAAAAAAACAGGCGCAGGCCGTTCCAAAATGTTTCCTGATCTCCGGCATAGTGACTCGATGCCTCGAACTTCTCGGTTCGAACACCGTCGAGCCGGCGCAGATTTGAGATCATTTGAATATGCTTCATGGACGTCATCTTCGTGAAACTACTCGCGTGGCAGGGAATATCTGGTCACCTACCAAACCCTTTCAAATTCCGCGCAGCAGCTTCTTCGTAGGCATTCACGAGGCTGCGCCCGATCGTATCCCAGGAGTACCTGTGCGTAACCATGTCGACGGCTCCCTGCGCCAGACGTCGTCGAAGGTCTTGGTCGGCCAGTAAGCGGAGCGTACGTTCAACAAACATCTCCGGGGTGTCCGCGATCAGGAGATGTAGTCCGTCATACAACGTCAACCCCGATGCCGCAAACGTCGTACTCACAACCGGCATTCCCATAGCCAAGGCATCAAGAATTTTCAAGCGGGTGCCGCCACCCTCTGTGATCGGACAGACAAAGACCGTGGCCTTTTGAAAATACGGACGTACATCATCTACAAACCCCGGGACCTGCACGCGCGGGTCACGACGGCTCAAATCGACTAACCACGAGGGAGGATTTTTGCCGACCACATCAATTTCGAGCGTCTTCAGCCTGGTTGACAACTCCGGCCAGATGGAATTGAAGAAATAGGTGATGGCGCCCCTGTTTGCGAGCTGGTCGAGCCGACCGCAAAACAACAGTCTGTTCCCCCCTGGGTCCAGTCTCGGGGTGAAATATCTTATATCGACACCATTCGGTACGACGCAGATCTTGCTTTCGCCACAGGACGGTTTCAACAACTGGCCCTCATCGTCGGACACCACCATATTGACATGAAACGAGGGGCACCACCGTTTCTCTGCGGCAAGCAGGTGCATTGCTTCCTGCGCCCAGAATTTCCTCCATAGAATGCGCCTCTCCCCGAGCGCTCTCCGTTCGACCAGAGCCGATTCGATGTCGTGATGGTTCAGCACCGTCCCGGCACCAGAAACCAGCGGTACATAGGGAGCTAAACCAAGGGTATCGACATGTACAACGTCGAAATGAAGACGAGCAGCCATGCCTTGAAGACGTTGTGTCATTTCCTTGGACCGCAACCACCGAAACTCATACGGTTCACCCGTCATCAATCCTCCGAATGCCCGCCAATAGCGGCCGATGCCGAACGAATCTTTTGGAAGGGGAACCCACTCCGCCCCGGCACAGAACTTTGACAATGCGTCCATGCAATCCTGCGGAGTGACACCCGACGGTCTGGTTACCGGCTGATCGAAGACGAGTGCATGCACCTCATGCTGTTTCGCCGCTTCCCTCAGAAGATTGTAATTGCGCTGAAGCGGTCCCCCTTTGGGCGGATAAGCGAGATTATGTCCGAGCCAGAGAACTCTCATGCCATGTAGACGGCACCATGCTTGTCAAGCATGTGCGTCACGGGAGTTTGAACCATATTCGGCATTAAAAATTAAGCTGTTACGCTTTCGCAAACATAGGAGCAAGTTGACGGCGATGCTCCAGCTGGAGCATGAGATAGTTCACAGACCAGTGCCCTACAGGTCGTGGGTGGATCAGTTTTCCGTCAAAATAATAGACCTCATACCCATAGTCGCGCATGAGGTGGAACAATTGATGCGGAGGTGTTCCCTCTTGATCAGGGCTCCCTCCAACTTCCATGAGCCACGCCGGACGAGCCGTTTCAAGAAACCGTACAGCGCCCTGTACCACCGCCAATTCATGCCCCTCCACGTCACATTTGATAAAGGTGATCTTGTTGGCCACATCTAGAAAAAGAGAATCCAAAGAGCGCATCGGGACATTATATTCCCGCATCGAACCGGCATTCTCAGCCTGTTTAAGATCAATTTGGGCTCGATAGAAGTTGCTGCCCCCATATGCATGCTGAGGTACTCGCATGACAGCCATTCCGTCAGTCCTGGATATGGCGTAATTCATTGGAAGAACATTCGCAAGCCCGAGCTTTCGAACAATGCCGCTCAGTACCTGGAACGTATCAGGGATAGGTTCAATGCTATAAACTTTTCCGGTTGGCCCAACCATCGGGGAGAGAACATTCGTATACCATCCGAAATTTGCACCCATGTCGATGACAGAATCTCCGGACTTCACCAGAACCTTGAGAGGTTCCACATCATCTTCCCAGAAAGTCTTAACCGAACGCACATAATACTGCGTCTTAACCCATGTCAGCATTGGTGCCGACAAAACATTCGCGGCAAGCAGTCTCAGAAGATATTTTGACAAAGCGCACTCTCCTCTCGCCAATCTGCGACAGTTTCTCGGCAAGAAGGCCGCCAAGACTGTTGACAACCCTCGCAGCCATCGACCGCCGTCATTTTGCCTAAGATCACAATGATCGGTATACCGCAGCAGTTTGATTCGCCATCATACTCGCGTTAAATTCCTGTTCAACCTGGCTTCGCCCCATCGTACCCAACTCCCTCGCTCTACATGGGTCTTGAATCATTTCCTTGAGACCCGAGGCAAGCTCGGTAACGTTGGCTGGACTCACAAGCATCCCGGACCGGCTATTCAACACCACCTCAGGGATACCTCCTACCCGACTGGCAATCACCGGCCGCTTCAACGCAAGGGCTTCCAGCAAAACCATTGGAATGCCTTCGTGCAGTGAGGGCAAAACGAATATGTCCATCATGTTGATGAAGTCATAAACCTGTTCTTGGTGGCCGGCAAATATGACCGATTGCGCCAATTCCAACCGCTGGACTTCCGCCTCAAGTTGCCCGCGTAACGGCCCATCTCCGACGAGCAGGAGCGTCACATTCAGCCCCATAGTGCGGAGGACTCGTACCGCCCTCAACAAGACGGTATGACCTTTGATAGGAACCAATCGCCCCACTGTGCCAACCACAACCGCTTTATCGTCAATATGCCATTTCTTGCGGGTTTCTGATCGTTGAGTCGTAACGCAAACGTTTTCCAGGTCGATACCATTGTGAATACACACCACCCTATTAGCCCCATAAGTCTTGGCCAAAACTTTATGAATCTCACTGGAGACGGCAATGACTTTGTCGATAAGCCGGGTAGTCACAACCCTGTCTACGATGGTGTAGCAGATCATCTTCATACTCTTCAGTCCGTTGAACGGCTCAGGTAGACCATGAACGACTCTGACCACGTGAGGCACTCTCAAGCATCGCGCGACGATCGTCCCTAGGACCGAGTCTTTGTACTTATGAGTATGCACGATGTCCGGTTTGATCTGCCTAAACACCCGTACAAGATGATATGCGATAGCTATCGGGCCGTTGTCTTTTTCTGGAACCACCAAGATCTGGATGGGAAGTTTCCGAAGCTCGTCCGCCAGCTTTCCTTCATTGAACAGAATCACCGACCATTCAAATCCCGGTAACTTGACTAGATACTTCATGAGCGCGAGAAGTTGGGCTTCCGCCCCGCCCCACAAGTCCCCCATCGCCACATGGCAAACTTTCATGGTGGAATTTCTGACCAGCGGCTCATGCATCGGGAGTCGTATAGTCCTTGAAGGTGTTTCGATCCAGCCAGAGATATCACGCGTGTAGCGAGGCGATGGCACATTCGCATCGCAGCATGTTATGAACTCGGATAAAGACATCCTTCGTAAAGCATCTGGTAGGCTCGCACCATGGTTCCTAAGCTGAATTGTCCTTCCGCGCGATTCTTCCCCTTCTCCGCACACTGAGTAGCCTGCTGCCGATTCGTAAGCAGGGTCACCAAGCTCGATGCCAAAGCCTGGCTGTCTCGCGGCGGGACCAGGAATCCTGTCTCTCCGTCGAGCACGAGTTCTGGATTGCCACCGACACGAGTAGCAACCACAGGCTTTCCAGCGATCATCGCCTCAAGGATGGCCATAGAGAGTCCCTCGGACAGTGACGGCAGTACGAATACATTCAACATTGCAAGGATTCTCGGAATATCTTGTCGCAGGCCGAGAAAATGGACTCGCCTATCCAATCCAAGTCGATGGACTTGTTCCTTCAACTCAGGTTCGAGTTGGCCTCTCCCGGCAAAGACAAAAGAAGTGTTTGGGCATGCCTTCAACACCGCGGGGATACCCTCGATCAGATACTGATGCCCTTTGACGGGATACAAATTGCCCACAACCCCCACTATTTGATCGTTCTCAGGCACGCCCAACTCTTTTCTACACTGATCCACGTCGGCCCGTTCACAATGCGGTACAACATCCACACCGTTATAGATCACCTTGATTCGATCCGGAGAGATCCCGACTTGCTCAACGATGAATTGTTTCAAATTCTGTGACACAGCAACCATGGTGGCGTGACGACTTACCCACCGATAGGCAAGGCGTCGCCTCAATTTCTCCCAAAAGTAGTTCTTGCCATGAACGGTCGCAACAAGAGGAATTTCGGACATGGCTGCGACAAAGGTTCCTTGCACATTGGCATCAAACTCGTGGGCATGAATCAAATCCACTTGCTCCTGTCGTAGCAATCGCCTGAATTGAAGGGCCCAGCGCCAATCCGTCATACCGTGCGTCGGAATGACATGGGTACGTACGCCTCGGCTTTCGGTCCGTTCTTGAATCCACCCCGGACGGAACAAGCAGAGAATCGCTCGATATTTCTCGGGATCCAACGAAGAGGCTAGATTGCTGATCACTCGCTCTGCACCGCCGGGGCCGCTACTGGTCGAAAGATAGAGAATCGTCTTAATGGTTCGCTTGCTGGGCATGCTATAGAACCCTTACGACAGGAGGCCGGTCAGACACCCATCGATGCGAAACAAATGGACAGTCATTCAGTGGCTTGATGTGGTCAAGTCGTATGCAATCCACATCCAATTGATCAGAATGTAAGAAAGTATGGGGGCAAGAATCCAGAGCTGTTTCTGTACTGCCGAACCTCTCGTCCTTGCATCCACCCAGAGCGACCGCCAATGTGTGACGGCATACGCGGCGAATGGAAGCAGAAGGTAGTCGATGGCATCACGGTAACGTGGTGAGCCATAGACCACAAACGTCACAGCAATTGTGTATGCGATGAGCGTCAGACTGATCCACCAGAACCAGTCTCGTTGTCCTACGATAAAGCCCGCGATCCCCAAGATCAGCATGCCGGCACTCAAGACTCCCAGCAACCCACTGATCAACGTAGCCTGTCTGGACGGTAATTTATACAACTCTCTGATTTCCTCGCGTTCAAACCTTGGCCAGAGAAACCAGGCGACCTTTTTGAATCCCAACTGGACAAAACGAAGCGGATCTTCCTGGATATACCTAAGCGCTTCTTTTTTATGCCACGCGTCGAATTGCGGCGTCCCGAAGCTCGAACCGTCCTCTGGTTCGCTCGGGAACCGAGTCCACTTTCCGGTTGCCTGTGGATTATTGCCTATATGCAGGTTGACACCTGACGTGTAACTGATAGGCAACGGTTGCCCCCACACAACGGCATTTCTCCACATCCACGGTATCAACGTAATCACCAGTGCCAGGGCAAACAACGCGACACATCTCAGCGCTTCTTGTCGTGTCCGTGATGCGAAGACCAGATAGCCTCCAAATACAAACGGGTAAACGATGGCCACTTCTCGTGTAAGGAGGCAACAGGCGACGAAAAACCCGAGAAGGAGGGCCTGACAGTTGTCCGGAGCATTCGGCTTCATGGAGATAGTGAGTAATGCAGACAACAAGAAAGCAGCAAATAAGGGCTCACTCATCACGAAGGTGTCGGCGATCACACATGACGGTAGCAGCCCCCTGAGCCATAATCCTAGCCTGCTGCCAAGATCTCCTGTCAAATTCCGTATCAGGACAAATAGCAAGACACAGTTCAATACCCCAATGAGCGCCGTCGCAATCTGGCCTGTCAGGAATGTGCTGTCGGGAAACAGCTCAAACACCGCGGCAAGATAGACAAAATACAGAGGAGCGCGATAACCGAACTCCCCCCCACCCTTGAACCATTCCCCGGAAGAATGCGTGAGCTGCTGTGCGCCGGAATAAAATGCGAGTTGGTCGCCTCCAGGCGCCTCGTGCTGCCCTCCCCAGATGATAACCGCAATCCGTAACAGCAATAGGGCAATGACGCTCAACACCAAGTTTCTTGTAGTCATGCTCCACATTTCTCGCTGTCACGTTGCGATGTGCATACATTGTCCATGGCGATGACAGCCGGGCGAGGAAAAGACTCTCAGATGGTTGCAGGGGATTTGAGCGACCATGGTGAGAGTTCTAGCTTCCACGACTAAGAATTCGGCAGACGCTCCACCTGCGCCGCTCTTCTCACCAGCCCATCGGGCGTATACCAGCCCTCTCCTTAGTCAGGGATCAACTCATTACGGTTGCACATCAGGTGGTTTACGTCGACGCCGCATCCTGCAAATGCGATCACCTCACCGGACGAGGTCTTCCCCATGGGGTTGCTCGAACAGGCACGGGCGGAGATGACACTTCGAGGGACTTCTTGGAATACCGCTCAGTAGTATTCTTCAGAGCCACGGCAAGGCCCGTTAAGATCCAAAAGGTCGGGTAGTAGAGCGTAGAAATAAATGTGCTCGTGACGAGATACGCTACGAGAGCACCTAAAATGGCGTTCCCAAACCAGCCTGCCTCTTCCAACTCGGCATCCTCTTGTACCTGTTTACCTGGACGGGCCGCCGCTTTCCGCATCCCCATCCGACTACAATACCTGACATCTTTGTAGTTGGAGAGCGCTATGCCTCCGATCAGAAACAGGCCGAGCAAACCCAGTTCAGGAAGCAGGGTAAAATATAACGAGTGCGCTTGCCGGCCGGCTAGGGACTTCGTCTGCCAGGTCCTCCCCCCGAGATATTCACCAATCGTCCAGGGGAAATTACCTTGCCCCACACCGAAGATAGGATTTGCGAGGAACATTTCCCACCCGATCCCCCATGTGAACATTCGCTGCCCTGCCGTCCCAGACTCCATCGTACTGTCGTCGGTAATCGTCTGCATGCGATCCCAGTATTCTTGAGGAGCAGCGACCAAGACCAGCAACAATACCCCGGTTAACAAAATCAACGACCACACTTTTCTCGGTGAGTAGAACCAGCAGAATAACCCCACTGCAAGCAACCCAAGAAATCCTCCGCGCGATGAGGTGGAAATCGACGACAGAACGAATACGCCAATCAAAACCAGATAGAGGAGTTTCCCTCGTTTGTCGGATGTCCCTTGATACATGAAGAAGGCGAATGGAACTGCAACATTCATCTCCATCGCGAAATCATTTTCGTCTCCCAGCCAGCCGCCAACACCACGCCCGTGATGCAGCATTCCATTGATTGCTAGGAGGGCATGGACCCCCAACCAAACGAGAATTAGTTTGTGCATTCGGCCGGTATTGTTGACGAACGTCACGATTCCCAAATAGAAAAAGAAATATAACGTCAACTCTTTCCATTGTGAGAACGCATGAAAATTATTGTTTGCAAAGGGTATCCACAGGGCCATGAAAGCCAAGAGTCCTATCCACAGCTTTGATTGCCTATTGGCTAAACTCGCCCGCCCAGAGAGCAGTACAGCTAAGGCAAGAGAGGCATCGATCAGTGACGGGAAGGGAATGACTTTAAGTGGCGGGATAAAATCTTGCGGCCGACCAAACTCAAACAGCATGGCGAGCACAACAAGAACAAAGCCGTACTCCAGCTTTTTCGGCATGGGTTGAGAGCCCGGAAAGGCATAGCCCCCCGCACCTTGCATGATCGCCCCTCGTCCCGGCTTCAGCATATTTTCAGGCACTCTCCCCACCCCTGACTTCTCATCCACCATCCACTAGCACTGCGACATTATAATCAGGTACTCCCTGGACACCAGCAACACTTTATTACGCTCACGCTGCCTTCCTCAGCGCCACAATCATGTTGGTCCTGAGCGAGCGGAATGGCTGGGTCATGAGCAACCGAATCCACAACAACTCCAAGGCGGCCAGAGGCGGAAGCATGGCAAAGATGGCGTCGGTGGCAATCAAATCAAGCTGTAGCACCTCGAAGCCATTGGCCTGAGCAAGTGTTTTGACTTGTGCTTCGGTATTGGCCTTGTAGTGCGTTTCAAAGACATCATGCTCCTGTCGCCCTTCCAAGAGATAGATTAGTTTGCCTTTGAGCCATTCCGGCACGAATTTGGACAGAATCACCCCGTACCCATACGCATTGGGAGTATGAAACAGAAATACCCCTTTCGACTTGAGGATTCTACTGATTTCACGGAACTGTTCGTCAGGGTTGTCGAGATGTTCGACGACCATATTGGCGGTCACCAGGTCGAAGGCTTCATCCCTGAACGGCAACTTGGTCACATCGCCGCGCAGCTTCTTGGTAATGGTCGGATGCGCTTTCAGTGAAGGGAGGTCATAGTCGATACCGAATATCGCTTTGCACGTTTTGACGAGCTGACGTTCTTCGTTCGCCCGCCAACTCGGGAGAATGGAATGCCCGCACCCGATCTCCACCCACTCAACTGATGGCGTGACATACCGCTTGAGGGCTTCTTCGTATGAGTACTGTGAATACCTCAGAGTCGGCACGATAGCCCCTCGCATCGTCCAATAAATATTGAACAATCTCGTCCGTAGACTCATGTCGATGCCGGGCCTCCCTTAATCCATATCATTCTCTCCTCCGTTCTCCCGGATCTTTCTGGACTCAACGGCGCTGGTCTTCAGACAGCATCTGTGCCACTAGTTCATCACAGGCGCGCTTGATCATCGAAAAACACGTGTGAAAATCTTCCACGGTGCCGCTGTACGGATCAGCGACTTCCCGCGCCGATTGATCGTAAAACTGCCGCAGCAAAAATACTTTCTGTTCGGCCTGAGGATATAACTTGATCACCCGGCTTCGCTGCTGCCATTCCATCACCACAATCATGTCCGCCCGTTCCACCTGATCCTTGTGTAACGGTTGCGTCGCATGCTTGCCCAGCAGGAGGCCGCCCTGTGCCCCAACAATCTGTGCGAGCGGATGTGCGGGTTTCCCGAACGACGTCTCAAGTCCGGCCGATTGAACCGCGATTGGCAACCCATGTTTTTCGATCAAGCACTTGAGATAGGCCTCCGCCAGTGGACTTCGACAAATGTTGCCCTTGCAGACGACCAGGATAGAGCGCAACGGCTTCGGGAAAGACTGTCGATTGACGAGCACTCGATAACGCCAACGATCAAGAATTGAATTGAGCGATCGCTTCGTCGAACGGGCGAGGTCAAACAGGGATGTATGGGCGACATTCGTTTCGGATCGAGACTGAATCTGCGACATCGGAACTCCCTATGCCAACTTGACATACCGCATAAGTTCGAAGCGACTTGGACCGAGATCGTCGAGTTGCTCGATTTCATAAAACAGATCCCGCCCGAAAAACCGGCAGAAGGACATCAACGACCTGAACTTCGAGGGCGCACCAGGCGGAAGATTGAGGGCGCGATCATTCTTCACCATTCGCATCAACAGTTGGTCCAAATCGCCCAGCAGCCACCTTGATCTCACCCCGATGCGATAGCCGTTTTCCGGCACGGTCTCAGATCTGCCCATCGCCATGTTCAATAGAAGAAACGGGAAGTTCACGCCCGCATCCACAGCCAGCTGCAGCGACCCCCAAAACCGCCCATTGATTTCCATCAACATCGGCACTTGACCGGCTGCATCCACCTTGAACTCCACCATCGCCACACCATGCCATTTCACACGTTGCAAAAGTTTGAGCGCCGACTCGACCATGGGTTTTGGCAAGGCCATACTCTCGCGCAAGACACTCACCCCACCGGACGGCGGACGCTCACGCAGTCGTCGATGAGCGAACATCCCAAGCGGTACGCCCTGCTGCATCAGCACAAAGAGACCCTGCCCTTCACCGATAACACGCCGTTGAATCAGCGACGGCTGCTGCAGATACGGTTTGTCCCGGTACAGGCGCAGAAGTTCTTCGCGAGAGCCGGCATAACTCACTGAGGTTTTCGTCCATCGACCGTCTTCTTTTACCAACGAACACCCGGGCTTGACCACCACCGGAAACTCCGTCACGCTTTCGATCACGCCCTCGAGACGGCCATCGGGAACGAAGATGGTGTCGGGAATAGGAACGCCCTGCTCCACGGCCTGACGCATCAATCGATATTTGTCTGATATTTCCTGAAACACCTCGGCGTCGGGAGTCGGAACACGAGTGTGCGCTTCGAATCGGCTCTTCTCCGGCCCGATGACGTGCATGGCAATATCGGAGAGCGGGAACAATGCATCCACCTGATGTTCCCGAACTGTTTCCATCAGGCAGGTCACGAACTGTTCCGGCTCTCGATAGGGAGAAGGATATACAACGCGTTGCTCGCAATAGCGCGAAGATCCCGCAAGGGATCGCTGAGACTCTGCCCCGACGATCACCGCCACATTTGCACGACCGAGCGCCCTCGTGACCGCGAGGGCCGCCCGCTCGTCTCCATCGGTGACCAACACTCTCACAGGTTTTCTCGCCCCACGGAACCATCCCTCACTTCGTCTGTCCGTTATTGATGCGCGGCCGACCCCGATAGAGGGCCCAATAGTCGAAAAGAAAACAGCGGAAGAGTTTCCGTCACATCATTGTGAATTCCCACTCGCCGGATGGCGTAGCGATTTTCCGGCGTGCGCCCCTCGACTCCGGTCCGCACTCCGACCGCCGCCTCATATCCACATGCCTGCACCTGGTGCTGGATGCGAAGATCGCTATTCCCGTTGGGATAACAAAAAACAGGCACGTAGTTCACACCCTGCTCCAGCAGCACTCGTCTCGACCTTTCCAACTCGTCCGATACCTGGTCCGGCGTGATCGTGGTCATGATGCGATGCGAACATGAATGGGACCCGAATGACACGCCATCCCGGGACATCTCCCTCACCTCGTCCCAATTCACAATAACCCGCTTCTTCGGCAGCGACACCCTCAACTCGCCCGCCAAACCGGCGACTAATTCACGGATCTTCTCGATCGGCAAGTGCTTGCAACGCTCAATGATCCGATCGGTTACCTGCTCTGGGCGGGCCGGCGATTCAATGAGCGAAGGAACATCTCCATTCAAAAAATAAGACAGCACGCCCTCAACGTTTTTTGTCGATTCAGCCTTGGCATACCGATCGACGACAACCTTTAAAAGGAAAGACAGCTGATCCGGCCAGAACCACTCGTCGCTGCCCACATAATCCGTCGGAAGGAAAATAGTAGCGGGAATGTTCAGCCGCTTCAGGATGGGGTACGCATGGCGATAGTTGTCCAACCAACCGTCATCGAACGTAATGACACAATATCGAGCCTGCGTATCCCATCGATCCTTTTGCCACAGATTGAGGAGCTCCGACAGAGACAGGACCGTAAAGTTATCTTTCACAAACCTCATGTGTCGAGCGAAGACGTCGTCGAGCACATACATCCCCGGCTGCACGCACTGATCGGAAACTTCGTCGGCAGTCAACACCCGGTGATACGTCAGAACGACGACTTTCCCTTGACGTCGCCATCGATACAGAGAGGAGGCATAGAAAGCCCCCGCTACCACGCGACGAATCGTAAATTTTAACGCTCCAAGAACGGTCGTCATGCAACCAGTTGCGGTTTTCTGCCTAAAACAGGGTGTAGATGAACGGCGCCACCGCCGATCCCTGGGTTAGGACAATCAAGCTCCCCAACAGCACAAGCATCACAATGATCGGCAACAACCAGAATTTTTTCCGCTCCTTCATAAAGGCCCACAGCTCTTTTAAGAACTCACCCATGTGTCCTCCGTCAATCTAAAATTGCCTCGTCATATGGTTACGCGGCCGCGCGTGACGCACGACCCGATAACTCTCGGCATTTGGACTGAACGCCCTTCGCATCGAATCCCAGCCGAACAGCCGCATGACCACCCCCATCGGAGTGATGAGTCCGAAGTAGAGGATCCCCAGGATAATCCTGGTATTGACCCACCCCATGACATGACCGACCTTCATCCAGATTTTGAAGAGAGGGGCGAGAGCGGTGGGCGCAATAAGTCCCAGGGGAATCAGGAGGGCTCCCGGAACGACGGCCCAAAGACGCAACCCTTCACCGTGCCTGATCGCCGGCCAGATGCCGATCAGGCAGAAGATCCCACCGACGATCAATCCAAAGTTGCGTAGTTCTTTCTTTTCAACCATTCCTTCCATCCATCACCTCTTTGTGTCGGCAACCGGCAAGACGATGCCGTCGAGGACGGTTACAGCCATGGCTCACGCGGTTTGAAACCTTTCTGTCTCAACGTTTGGACGGCTCCCAGCGAAAGACACGATCTCCTCTCAAATATCGCATCCAGGCATCCAGGATGGAGAGATTGACCAACACAAAAAACGAGGGCAACCGTAGCAGGTTGCTCTTGGGTATCCACTGGCACCAGGCATAGATCGCCGCCATGACATAAAAAAGCACCTGGCCAGCCAACAGCACTTGATACAGCATGGACTGTGTCGCCAGCACCACGTTGGAAACGAGGGCGACGATCATGGCAAAAGGAACGAGCCATCGACATAACTTATGACTGAATAATTGCCACGCGAAGAGCCCATATCGAAACGGATTCAACATTGGCAGACTTCGCATGAAGACTGCAATCCCTCTTAGGACCGTCCGGACCTTGCGCTGGTATTCCTTTTTCTCATCCGTCAAATTTTTATAGTATCCGATACTTTCCGGAGCGGAGACACCGCGAAGACCGACTCTCATCGAATTCAACAGCGTATTGAAATCACTTTGTAAATCATCCGCCCAGGGAGTACAGACCGCTCTTCTCGCGGCAAAAAACGACCCGCTGAGGCCGACCAACGTATTCACCTTGGTTTCCAATCGACGGAGCAGCATCTCATACTTGACGTAGGCGCCCTCGCCGCTCAGGTTGCCCTCCGCGTCGATAAATCGATCCACGCTGCTCACGCAGCCGACGGTGGGATCATTGAACGGCTTCACGATATTGGCGATGCCGTGGGGCGGTAACGTGGTGGCCGTATCCGAGAATACCAAGACCTCCCCGCTCGTCTGACCGACGGCCAGCTTCTGGGCGGCTTCCTTGCCTCGTCGTTCCGGTGCACGAATGAGTCGCACGCCCGACGACGCATAGGTACGCACGATCTCGTCGGTCCGATCCGATGAACAGTCGGATGCCACGACCATTTCGAGACGTTCGCGGGGATACTGTTGCTGAAGAGTATTTTCGATCTTCTCCTTGATACGCCCTTCTTCGTTGTAGGCCGTAATCACAAACGAAACCGTTGGTTGGATATCACCCGCCGACACCGTTCGATTCCTGAAACAGGAGAGGACCAGCAAGACGAGCAAATACCCTGCATACGCATAAAATATAAACAGGAGCGCCCCCCAGAAGGTCCATTCAGCAAACCACATCGTCCCGTATCCCACCCTTATCGATCAGCAACCTATGGGACTCCCCCGCCTGCAGATCGGTGATTCAACCGACTCGCGGTAGCTCGGAAACATTCTGCCGCCTCGCATTGATTTCCGACGAAGAGTAAGCACCTGATCCCTCAACACATTGAACGCGTTGAACGGCGCTGCAAATCCGTGCGAGATCGGTATCGGACAATAATTCATGCGTCGGGACGGTGACGAGCCGTTCCGCCATCATCGCCGCTCGCGGCACGCTCTGGGATGAGAGCACCTCTCGAAGCTCAGGTACCTGTTGGATCGATGACGGGTATGCGGCGCTCACCCCAAGGCCCTGCGCCTTCGACATCAGACATACCGATTCTTTCTCTTGCTTGGAACCCATCAAAACAGGCAGCCGCAGATAGACTGACTGCCCTGGCACGGATGGTTTGATCATCTGCACACCAGCTGGGTCGAGAGATCGAATCAGATGCTCCGCATGCGCCACACGACTTGATGTCGAACGAGCAAGACGCTCCTTCCACCGTCGCAACAATCCGGCCCGTACCGAGTCCATGCGAGCGACCGGAAAATCCCTGTAGAATTTCGTCTCTCCCAGCTTCAAGAATGGAAGTCCTGCCGGCAACCAATAGAGCGACGGGTGGATCAACAGTTGTGTGGCCGCCACCTCCAACCAATTCTTAAACATGTCGAGCGGCGATCCAGCAGGAAGCTGTGCATATTCACGAGCCACGGCTTCCCCGATTCGATCATCATTCGTGAGAATGGCCCCTCCGGATCCACAGGTGAGGTGTTTTCCCCTGCCGAAACTCAAAAATGCAACATCGCCCATAGCTCCGAACGGCGTTCCCTCGCGACTCCCTCCAAACGCCTGCGCCACATCTTCCACCACAAAGATGCCCCGCCGACGACACAATTCGACAGTCCGCGGCACATCAACCCCGATCCCAAACAAATGTGTCGCCAGCACACACAGGACTTCGGAATCCGCAAGCCGTTCGAGCTGTTCAAAGTCAAGGTCGAACGACTGCGGAGCCACGTCGCACAATACCACCGAGAGTCGAGCGCGGACGACGGCCGACGGAACGGAAAAACACGTATACCCTGGAAGGACGACCTTTTGCCGCCCGGAAAGACCATGCAGGGCCCGGAGGATGATATTGAGCGCGGCTTTTCCGGAGGACACGAACCATACATGCTTCACACCGAAGTACTCGCGAAATTCGGCTTGCAGTCGGAGAACAGTGGCTTGTGGACGCGCGAAACCCACCACCCCCTGAATGAGGTCGCGCCAATCGATCGGTGCAGCCGAAGGAGGAAGTGTTCGTTGCGCCTTCATGGAAGGTGCTTCACAATGTGAGGCCCGAGCAGGTTTGCGACCACCAAAGGCAATTTCTGCCACAAGCGTATCGCCAGGGCATATTTCGGATTCTGCGGATTGAGTTGAGGTACCTGGCGCCCATCTTTTACCCAATAGTACCAATGAAGCTGTTTCGGCTTGGCCCCCCATTGTTCTTTGAAACGATAGGTACCGCTGTCCGGAGTCGAGCGACCAAAGTCGAATACCTGAAACCCCTGCTGGCAGGCATATTCCAGCACCGTGCCGTAGAGCAACATATTGGGGGCAAGTTTGTTGAATCGTTTGTCCGACGCCGCCCAAGGGATCTCCAACGACGAACGGAACCCATAGAGGAACCCTGCGGCAGCCGGCGTCTCTCCGTGAGAGACGATACAGATGCGGGTCTCCTTCGGAAGCACCTCGAGAATCTTCTCGAAAAAGCCCTTCGCATACACCGGCGTCCCCAGATCACGCATGCACCGTGAAAAGACGGCATAAAATTCGTCGAGACATTCCTTGCCTCCCACTCGTGCGGTCATACCTTCTTTTTGCGCCCGGCGGATCTGGCTCCGTAACTTGGACGGAAACCCCTTCAATAATTCTTCATAGGAATTCGGCAGTGAAAGACGCATGGATACCTTTCGCGCGCTGGGTACCCAAGACGTATCCGTCGCTTCTGCATGTCGCAGTTCTATGTGATCCGCATTCAACGCTTTCGCCTGTTCGATTGCAGAGGCCTCGAGCCGCGACCGCCCTTCTGGAGAATCGGCGATCAGGCCGCCGTAGTTCACGAACGGCACGGACACCAAGAATCGACCAAACCCTCGGCTCGCCAAGAGCACCAGCGGGGCAATGCCTTGTACCGTCCCATCGTAGTCTTTGACCGCCACATAGTACGTTCGATGCCCGAACGCTTCCTCGATGACGCGACGCCATTCAACAAGATGATATCCCGTCGCCAAGGGGGATTTCAGCACATAGGCATTCCACGCCAGAACTTCGGCATCCGTCCGACCTACAAATGAAGTCACCAAGGCACTCATGTCGGCCATCTATCGGCGATCCCGTTCATACATGACTGCATCGAGAACGGCGGCCACTTCTCCAGCCAACGATCGATACTCAAACCGACGCACATTCATCGCATCAGGCGGAACAAGTTTCTGCCGTCCCCCGGCCAACTCGATCAACAGTGTTTTGATGCTCGTCAGTTGATTGGGGCAGCTTATGCCCAAGGCATGGCGATCGACCAAATTGGCGGTCGCCCCCTCCCCACCGATCAGAAGCAGAGGTCGGCCGGTCGCGATATATTCGTAGATTTTCGCCGGCACCTGCAGCGGCGAATCCGGTTGGAGCACCAACAATACACTGGATCGTTTCATCTCTCTCAGACATATACTGTGCGACATCGGCGGCTCACGCCGCAAAAAACCCTGTTTTTCAAGGTCGACGGCGTACCGTTCACATTCTTGGTCCGTCGTATCCCACCCGCCGACAAAGCGCAACCGGACCGCTTCCGGTTTCAAGCGACCGTCTCGAAACGATTCCCATACCGCTTGCAATAATATGCGAGGCGTTCTTTTTCCATAGACCGTCCCGAAGTGGCACAGTTCATAGGCCGCCGACCTTGCGCCGGTATCAGATATCCCATCTATCCCATCAGAAATTTGCTCGGTCGCAAAGACATCTCGATCAAACCCATTGGAGATCCAGATACAGCGACCACGGAGTTCGCCATACTCCTGAACAAGTCGGTCACGAAGCTCTGCCGTGTTTGCGATGACACGGCTGGCAGTGCGACAGACCTGCGCCTCAACCATTTTAGATTTCCTGGCCAGCACCTGCGAGCTGAATGAGTAGTACGGGTTACAATTCCAAGGATCACGATAGTCCAGCACCAGTGGTCTCTTGAACCGCTCGGCAAGGGTAGCGCCGACCAGAAAATTCGTCCAAGGTCCACCCGTTGCGAAAATCACGTCCGGAATGTCCTTCTCATCGATATGCTGAAGTTGCCGAACAGCCGGCGCACACCAACCGCATTGTCGGTCTGGAAATGCGAAGGCCCAGTCCAGCAGAAAGTCTTTCAAGTTCGCACGAGTGCCCCCCGATTGAACGGCGGAGCCAACCCGGCTTGTCTGATCCCGCTGCTCTTGATCCTGAGCAACACTCCTCCGAAAGATTCCACGAACCTGTTCACGATATTGCAAGAGCTGTTGAAGCCGATCGGTATAAGGTACACGGATTACTTCGACCGTCGCTGGAACACGCTCACCGAGCTTTTCATCGACCTGATGTATCGGATACACGCACTCAGGCGTCGTCGTGAGCACCTGAGGCTGCCACCCATACCCCGGCAGGTTCCGGCAGAAGCCAAGCGGACGCATGGCACCGCTCGCCGCCACCGGCGGGAAGTAGTAGGCGACTATGAGTACTCGCTTCACAGGCTCACCGCCCATGCTCTAAAAAGGTCGAGTGCGTTGGATACTCGTTAGGCAACCTGCCGAGCACGAAATTGGTCCCGGAGCACATGGACAATGCGTTCAGAGGCATGCCCATCCCACAAGGGGGGAGGCGTAAGAGGAGAACGAGAGTCATCGAGGACCTTCATGGCTTCGGTCAGAATTCTGGTGGGCGCCGCCCCAATCACTCGATTCGTTCCATGCGTCACGGTAATCGGTCGCTCCGTGTTTTCTCGGAGCGTCAAACAAGGAATGCCGAGCACCGTCGTCTCCTCCTGAATGCCGCCGGAATCGGTTAAGACAAGGCGGGCATGGGCGACCAGAGACATGAAATCGAGATATCCGATGGGGTCCATGCAATGCACGCCCTGCGGCGGGGTCGGCGGAGGACCGAAATACAGCTCGGGGCCGAAGCTTCCGATCGATTCGAGCGCCTTTTTTGTGCGCGGGTGGATGGGAAAAATAATCGGCAGACGCCGAGAGATTTCCAGCAACGTATCGATCAGCCCCCTCAACACCTTGATGTCATCGACGTTGGACGGACGATGAAGCGTTGCAACCCCGTACGGTGCATTGCGCAGCTTTAGTCGGTCCACCATCGTGGAATGGCTCCACAATCGACGCGATGCCTCCAGCGAATCAATCATCACGTTCCCGACAAAAAATATCTTTTTCTCCGACACACCCTCCGCAAGCAGATTGCGGCGCCCGCTTTCCTCGGTCACAAACAGATAGTCGGACACCGCATCTGTGACAATACGGTTGATTTCCTCCGGCATAGAGCGATCACCGCTTCGAAGTCCGGCCTCTACATGTGCCACCGGCACATGCAACTTGACCGACGTCAGAGCCGCTGCCATGGTGGAATTGACATCACCGACTACCACGACGACATCGGGGCGTTCCCGCTCCACGATCGGTTCGAGTCGCTTCATGACCTCGGCTGTCTGGACGGCATGGGTGCCGGATCCGACATCCAGCGAGACGTCCGGTAACGGAATCTGCAAATCCTCAAAGAACTGCCCGGCCATTTTCACGTCATAATGTTGCCCCGTATGGACCAGGAGCGGGGTCATGTCCGGATGTTTGCGCATTTCCCGCATCAACGGCGCAATCTTCATGAAGTTCGGTCTGGCCCCGACAATATTGAGTACTTTCATTGAGGTTGCCTTCTTTTTCGTAATGCTGCGTTTCAGTGGCTCCAACACATCGTGCCTGCTCGACGGTGCTGTACAGGCGTCCAATCCACGACAGATGCTACGAAGCAGAGACGGGATCTTGCCGTATAAAGTCAGAAAGGATCTCAAATTCCGCGACATGGAACAGTCGGTTGGCGAGATCGATTTCTCCTCGACGGTGGCGGTCCAAATCCGTCAACAAAGCTCCGACATTGTAGATGCCTCGCTCTCGAACCGTTCGACTTCCCAGCATGTCACGGAGCGGCTCATGGAGATCATGGGCAAACCACTTCTTGCTCGCCGTCGGGAACCCCATTTTATCCACCCGCGCCCGCACGGACTCGGGAATCCGCCCCCTCATCGCTTCTCGAAGCACATATTTATTCCACGGCCCTCGTATCTTCCAGTCGTCGGGAAGGCCGCACACAAAAGACACCAGACGATAGTCCAGAAAGGGAAGTCTGGCCTCCACTGAGTTGGCCATGGAATTGCGATCTTCGATCCGAAGATACAGGGGCAATGGGGCAGAGACGACCGACTGGTTCAGCGCACTCGACAACGTCCCGGATACCGGTGAATCGTCTTCGTTGATGCAGTACTTGGTCAAGTCGGTTGAAAACCACGAACTCCTACGAAGGCGCGCCTGCCGCCTTGTCTGTGCCCATTGCCGGTACGCATCGATTTTATACATTTCCCATGAAAGCCAGCGATTCACCGCCTCAGTAAAGCGCTCTCGCGAGCTTCCTCCATGAGCCATCGTGTAGGAGGTCACAGCCTGCCACGCTTCTCTCACTCGCCCTTGTCGAAGGAGTGCGACCCAGTAATCCTGAAAATAGCTCGAATACCCACCGATCGTTTCATCGGCGCCTTGCCCATTCAGTATCACACGAATCCCTTGGGAAGCAGCAAGACGCATCAATTGATAGCCGACCACCGCGGTCATGGTGTGTACTGGCTCGTCCTGAAACCACAGGACCTTGCGCAAATCACTCCATAATTCACTGGGGCTGGTTTCGAGTTGTCGTAATTGAGCACCGGTTTGAGCCAAGGTGTCGGCAATGTACTTGGACTCGTCGAACTGTTTGTCCATATAACAAAACGCCTGGAGGAATTCTGATCCTCCGTCGGCATAATCACTTCGATGACGGGCAGCCGCACAAATGATAGCCGTCGAATCGAGCCCTCCGGACAAGCATACTCCCACCGGAACGTCACTTCGCATGCGGATCCGAACCGAGTCTTCGAAGAGATCCGCAAACGCGGCTGCAGGGTTGTCGGATACCGTCGGAGGCAATATCTTGAGCGACCAAAAGGACCATAGGCGCCACGTACCGTCCAACTCAACCTCAAACCCACTCCCAGGAGGAATCTGCCGGATGCCCTCATAGAAGGTCTCCACTTGACCATCCAGTCGGCCCTCCAGCAAGAATCTGGCGGCAGTCCGCCAATTGATGTCGTTCTGTCGATACCCCGATGCCCGCAGCGCCTTGATCTCGGAGGCGAACTGCACGATATCGTCGTTGCGACTGTAGTAGAGCGGTTTGACGCCGAATCGATCCCGTGAGCCGAAGAGCCGGCGGTGCCGGCGGTCATAGATGACAAACGCCCACATCCCGTTGAGTTTTGGTAAACAGTCGGCCCCCCACTGACGATACGCAGCGAGCAACACCTCGCTGTCTCCGCTCGACCGGAATTGATATCCTAGTTGTCGAAGCTCCGTCCGCAATTCGATGTAATTAAAAATTTCCCCGTTGAACACCAAGACATACTGACCGTCCTCACTGACCATGGGCTGATGCCCAGCGTCCGACAAGTCGAGAATTGAAAGACGACGAAAACCCAATCCGACAGACCCATCCAAATACACCCCGCCATCGTCAGGACCTCGATGCAACAAGCTTTTGGCCATCCGCTCGACAGCCGCCCGCTCGATCGGTCTTCCGTTCAATCCTATGGCAACAGCGATTCCACACATGGGTACTATCGGCATCCTTCGTCACGGACCGTGACGGATCACACCTTACTTCGCAACGACGTGACGAAAATATTCGGTTGTCTTCCTGATCCCGTCCTCAAGCTCCACCTTCGGTTCCCACCCCAACAGGCTTTTCGCCCTCGTGATGTCTGGTCGGCGCACCTTCGGATCGTCGGCAGGAAGAGGACGCTCTTCGATGACGCTCTTTGACCCGGTCAATTTCAGGATGATCTCTGCAATCTCACGAACCGTGAGCTCGCGCGGGTTGCCGATATTGACCGGATCATGGATGCTGTCCGGAACGGCATCTGGTTTTTGCGTGAGAAATGTGGCCCGGTCAGTTCGTTCCGCAACCGACTTATCAGACTTGGTCGTCAGCAACGCCACGATACCACGAACCAAATCATCAACATAGCAAAAGCTGCGAGTTTGGGAGCCGTCGCCGAAGACCGTCAGGGGTTTTCCTTGCAGGGCCTGGACGATAAAATTCGACACGACACGCCCGTCTTTCGGCCTCATTCTCGGGCCATAGGTGTTGAAAATGCGGACGATCCTTGTATCCAAGCCATGGTACCGATGGTACGCCATCGTCATGGCTTCAGCGAATCGCTTCGCCTCGTCATAAACCCCGCGCGCGCCGATTGGGTTCACATTTCCCCAATAGGATTCCGGCTGTGGATTGAGCAAGGGGTCGCCGTATACCTCGGAAGTGCTGGCCAATAAGAAGCGCGCGCCTTTGGCTTTCGCAAGCCCCAACGCCTTATGTGTTCCGAGCGCGCCCACCTTCAAGGTTGCAATCGGCATCTCGAGATAGTCCTGGGGACTTGCCGGGGAGGCGAAATGCATGACCCCGTCCAATTGTCCGTCCACATGCAAGTAGTCGCAGACATTGTATTTCACAAAACTGAATCTCGGATTCCCCATCAGATGTGCGATGTTCTCGGCCCGCCCGGTAATCAAATTGTCGAGCGCAATCACATCATGTCCCTGCCCGATCAGAAGATCAGACAAGTGACTGCCGAGAAACCCTGCTCCACCCGTAATAAGAACTCGCATGAATCGTGTCCTCCTTCGCGTTCAATACCCTGTCGCTAATCGAGTTCGAACTCTTTTTTCCAATCGGAATCACCCTCGAGCGGCTTTTGCTCCGGCTTGAACAACACGCAGTTTTCAAGCACGAGTACGTCCATTTCCGTTCGCATAAAACACCGATAGGCATCTTCAGGAGTACTGACGATCGGCTCCCCTCGAACATTGAAGGACGTATTGACCAACACGGCGCAACCCGTCTTTGCCTCAAAGGCCTTGAGCAGCGCATAGTACCGAGGATTCGTATCTTGATGGACGGTTTGAATACGTGCCGAGTAATCAAGGTGGGTGACCGCAGGGATATCAGACCGCGGAACATTCAGCAATTCAATACCCCACAATCCTTTCTGCGTTGAACTCATGGGCAGTCTCCGTCTTTCGACGACCGGCGCGACCAGCAGCATATACGGACTGTCGGCATTGAGGGCGAAATAATCGGATGTCCGCTCCCGCAAGACAGAAGGCGCAAACGGCCGAAACGATTCTCGGTACTTAATCTTGAGATTCATCACAGATTGCATGTTGGTATTGCGGGCATCGCCTAAGATGCTTCGACCGCCTAAGGCGCGAGGGCCGAATTCCATCCGTCCTTGCAGCCAGCCGACGACCTTCCCCGAAGCGAGTTCTTCCGCCACACGAACATACAATTGGTCATCACTCAATCGAGTATAGGGAGCCTCGGCCTTCTTGAGGTAGGCTTCAATGTCCTCGTTGGTATGGGCCGGCCCCAAATATGATCCCTTGATACCATCTTTCCCAGGAATCACGTTGCGCGGTTGTTGTTCATACTGATACCAGGTGGTCAATGCGGCGCCCAACGCACCTCCCGCATCTCCTGCGGCAGGCTGAATCCAGAGGCCTCTGAACGGCCCCTCCCGTAAAATTCGCCCGTTACCGACACAATTTAGCGCCACACCCCCGGCCATGCAGAGATAGTCCGCACCGGTCTCCCGATGCAGGGTTCGAGACAGACGCAACATGACTTCTTCGGTCACTTCTTGAACCGACCGTGCCAAGTCCATTTCACGTTGGGTCAATTTCGATTCGGGTTTACGAGGCGGCCCCCCGAAGACTTCGTCGAACTTATTCCCGGTCATGGTGAGACCGGTGCAATAGTTGAAATAGTCCATATTCAAACGGAATGTCCCATCCGGCTTGAGATCCAGCAAGTGCTCGTAAATCGCTTTCACGTACTTCGGCTCACCATAGGGAGCCAGCCCCATCACCTTATATTCACCGGAATTGACCTTGAAGCCTGTGTAGTACGTAAAGGCGGAATAGAGCAGTCCGATGGAATGGGGAAAGGGAATATCCCAGAGGGGAGTCAGCACATTGCCCTGACCCAACCACGCCGATGTCGTCGCCCACTCCCCCACCCCGTCCATACACAACACAGCCGCCTTCTCGTAGGGGGAAGGAAAAAATGCGGACGCGGCATGAGACTCGTGATGCTCAGAGAACAGAATCTGCGGCAGAGTGGCCGTCGTCATTTCCGGTGCATGAACGAGAAATTCTTTTTGGAGCAGGCTTTTTAAGAGTAGTTTCTCTTTCAGCCATACCGGCATGGCGGCAACGAAGGATTGAACCCCCCGAGGGGCAAAGGCGAGATAGGTTTCCAACAGGCGTTCAAATTTAACCAGCGGTTTATCGTAAAAGACGAGGTGCCGCACATCCTTGAGCCCGATCTTCCCCTCCTGAAGACAGTAATCGATGGCTCTATGTGGAAATCCGGGATCATGCTTCTTCCTCGTGAAGCGCTCCTCCTGAGCCGCCGCGATAATTTCCCCGTCACGTACCAAACAGGCGGCACTGTCATGATAGAACGCAGAAATGCCCAGGATATTCATAGTTGTCCCTCGCCGACACACGGTGTTAGCCGATTCGATAACCTACCACCCTACGATCAACCTTGCACTACACCATCCGGGGAGAAGCGTTCCATTCCCTGATGACAAGCACACATTGGAGTCTTTACCCAATCCTGCATTCCTCAATGAGCCCCAGGTATCGATTTGCGATCGACTCCCAATTGTATTCCCGAAAAGCCCATTCCTTCCCCTGTCTGGCTAGGGTGTCTCGAAAGGGAGGATCTGAATACAGACTGATCAAAGCCGATGCCAGCGCATCAGGATCTTCGGCAGGCACCAAGACCCCCGTCGAGCGATCCTGAACAATTTCCGGCACACCGTCTACATCGGTGGCAACGACCGCTTTCCCACATGCCATTGCCTCCGCAATGACCAGCGGCATTCCCTCCGCCCGCGATGCAAGCACGAAGAACAGACAAGATTTCATCAGGTGCAGGACCTGGGAGTGCGATTGATTGCCGATAAATCGGATCTGGTCCGAGACGCTTTGTTCGCGGGATTGGCGTATCAAGTTCTCACGCTCCGGTCCGTCGCCGGCGATGACGAGATGGAACGTGACTCCCAGATCTTTGGCCACCCGCAGTGCCGAAATAAGCGTATCAATCCCCTTGCGATGGATCAGATGACCCGCGGTCAATACGTAGTCTTGTGGGAGATCCGCTTCCATTCGAACCTCTCCGACCGCACCGATGACATCCAACGGAGCCCCATTCGGGAGCAGGCGACTGCGCGTGAGACGCAAATCCGGAAAGACGTCTTGGACCTTCGCCAAGAGCGTGCGCGAAACGGCCAACACAACATCTGCCTTTTCGAGCAAAGACTTTACCAATCGCCGGCCACGCGGATCCCAAAGAGACAAATCATGCGCATCGTTTCCTTGATACGTCACGAGAAGCGCGCATCCGACCACACGTTTCACCATCCCGAAATAGAACATGGCGGGTAATGGATACTGGACTATGATCGCGTCCAGCCGCTTCCGCCGTGCCAACCAGATGAGCTGCAGCATGGTAAACGGAAACCAGGCACAATACATGACGACGGCACGAAGAGGATGATCGGGAGACAGAGGCGATCGGAGATACATGCCGTACACCGGTGTGGCATCCAGTGTCTCAACTTGACGAATGAAGTTCCCCTGATCGGCAACGAAAATAGTGATATCGTGACCCTTCTTTTGAAACTCACCTGTCAACCTGGCGATCACCGTGCTGATCCCGCCGGTCAAAGAAGGCCGCCACGGTGTAACTAACATGATATTCATCGTTCGAATCGTTACACGTTCTTAAAAAAGCCCGGTGAATCTGTCACGAGTCACGACGGGTTGAACGGCTCCTGAGGCTGTTTGCGGAATAGATAGGTTTTTGCCAAATCCATGTACAATTCAAGTTGCAGCGGCCATTGTCGAATTAGATTACGAAGACGGTGGCGCGCAACCGCCGATGAAACTTCCAGCCGTTCCACATAAGCAAGTTGTCGCTGTGTCTTGAAAAGCTGTTCTTTGACCACTTCCGCCATCTCACAACCATGCGTGCGTTCGAGATCGTGTTCATTCAAAAGAATGTCGTACATTTGGACGAAATTACTCAAAATTCTCCGTTGGCCTGACGTGAGACTCCCTGCTCTCCATCGATAACTCCCTAGAGGCTCGGAAAGGTACCCGACCTCATATCCTCTCAGGACAATGAGAATCCAATGCAGGTAGTCCTCCGCCACAGACAATCGCAGGTCGAAGGCCCCGACATCATTAAAAGCACCACGTCGCTCTAATACCGTCAACGTCTGAATATGGGAGCGTGAAAGAACATCGCGCACACATCGTCCTTGAGGAACGGTACGGCCGGTGTCGCAATTAAAGCGGGCATGGATGACCTTCTCTTGTTCATCGATGACCGAAATTTCGGTATGGACAAATCCGCACGTAGGATGCGCATCGAGATACTCGACTTGACGAGCCAGCTTCTCAGGACTCCATAAGTCATCCGCATCTAGATAAGCGATGAATTCTCCTCCTGATTGTGATAACGCCAAATTTCGCGCGGCCGACACCCCCTGATTGGGTTGGTACAGATAGCGTACGGCATCACCATAGCCCGCAACCAATGAACGTGTACCATCAGTCGATCCATCATCGACCACGATCAGTTCAAAATCACGGTAGGTTTGCCCCAATGCCGAATCGATAGCCCGCCCAAGAAAGCCTTCACAATTGTAGGTTGGAATTACGACTGATACACGAGGCATGGACGGGTGTACCCACGAGAACGCAACCTATGCAGCCTTGTTAGGCAGCCGCGGTCGCAAGGTTGCCAATGTTTTTTCCATGGCCGTATCCCACGAAAACCACTCGTCTGCCAGTTTCCGTGCGCCAATCCGAAGACGCTCGCGCAGATCCGGCCGGTTCATCACCTCCAACAGAAGACCTGCCACGCCTTGATGATCCCTCGGTTCACAGGTGAGGACGTTATCGCCGTGGACAAACGCTTTGTCTATCATCGGTCCCCGTGTCACGATAATGGGGAGACCATGGGCAACCATTGAAGCGAATGAACTGTTGTTGAGTTGCACCCCTTCGAGAAACGGCAACACACAGACATCAGAAGCATACAGATAGAGGGAGGCTTCCTCCTCCTCAGACTTGAATGCTCCTGTCCACGTAGTCCTCCCAGCTATGTTCAATTCCTTGGCGAGACCTTGCATCTCGTCGAAATAGGATGAACTCACTTGACTATCCAGGTCTACCTTTCCTCCGATGAAGAGAAGTCTCACCTCGGGCCGTTGCGCAGCGACGATCGCAAATGCACGCAACAGGGTTTCCACACCTTTAATCGGATAGAGATACCCAAAAAATGTGACGACAAATTCGTTGCAGGTGACACCCAAACAAGCCCTGCCTTTCTCCCGCGCAAGACCTCCCGTATTCGATGCGATGAACAAATTCGGAGGAGGAGGAATCAACGCAACTTTTTTGCTCACAGGAGGCCATTCCTCAAGCAACATGGCACGATGGCGCTCACAGAGTGCGATGACGGAATCACTGTCGCGCAGCAACGTTCCTGAACTATAGGCCACATCTTTTGTGCCGGCCCATCGCACCATCAGCTTCCGAAATGCACGAGAGGTGAGGCTGGTCTTTGATGGATCCGCGCCGACGAACGCACTTTCATAGCGCGTCACAAATGGCATGTTCGGAAACAACCGCTTACACAATGTCGGCAGAAAGGTCACCATGGGATGAAACTTATACATGAGGCCGATGTACATCAGGAACACGGCGTCCGGGACACAGTCCTTGAGAAAAGACCGGACTCGCATCATCTCGGACCAATCCCACCTTTGCATGAGGGGGTGGACCAGGATCCGGGCATCATTCGTGCCGACATTCCCGGTCGACGTGAGGACATGCACCTCAACCCCACGCTCAACAAATTGCCGGCATAGGTGATAGGTATTGGTCGCTTCTCCCGCATGCATGGGAGGATAGGCCGCCGAAATCACTAAAACTTTCATCGTGCGCATGCTTCGTCCAGCCCTGTGAATTGGCAATGACTCACGAGACCGTCACCTTGAGCGACGAGGTCCGCTGAAGCCAGGACTCGTGAATTTCCCCAAAAATGTCCTTCAAGTCCTTCGTAATGCTCCAACCCGGATAATGCGTCGTCATTTTCTTCAGATTGCTGATATAGCAGATATGGTCACCCTCACGATTCTTGTCCACATATTCGTATTGCATCTTCTTGCCCGAAATAGCCTCAATCATGTCGAAGGCTTCAAAAATGGAGCAACTATTCCCGCGGCCGCCGCCCAGATTGTACACTTCGCCGCATCGTGGATTGTCGATGAACGCGTGAATGAAGCGTGCCACATCGAGCGAGTGGATATTGTCCCGCACCTGCTTCCCTTTATAGCCGAAGATATTATATTGTTTTCCCTCCAAATTGCATTTGACGAGGTAACTCAGAAAGCCATGCAATTCCACACCGGAATGGTTCGGACCGGTGAGACAGCCACCACGTAAACAGCAGGTCTTCATGCCGAAGTAGCGTCCATACTCCTGAACCATCACATCCGCCGCCACCTTCGAGGCGCCGAAGAGGGAGTGCTTCGATTGATCGATCCGCATATGTTCGGTGATCCCATCGAAGTCGTCCGATGATGCATAGTCCCAACGCTTGGCCTGCTCAATGAGAGGCAGTTCGTTCGGAGCATCCCCGTATACCTTATTCGTAGACATATGCACGAAGGTCGTTCCCGGCGTATGCAGCCTGGTGGCTTCAAGCAAATTGAGTGTCCCGACCGCATTGGTGTCAAAATCATCGAATGGAATCTTAGCCGCAAGGTCATGAGACGGCTGCGCCGCCGTATGCACGATCACATTCGGCTTGAGCTCTTCGATGAGAGCCATCGCGCCTTTTCGGTCCCGAATGTCGAGTTCATGGTGTCGGAAATTGCGCAGATCCGCCTGTAACCGTCGTTGATTCCATCGCGTATCTCCGTTCGAGCCGAAGAAGGTGGCGCGGCTGTTATTGTCGACTCCGTGGATGGACCAGCCTTGCCCATGAAAATAGACGCACACCTCAGATCCGATGAGGCCGGAGGAACCGGTGACAAGCATTCGCTTCATTCTGTGATGACTCCTTCCCTCTGCTCGATCGAGTGCACGCGGCCAATATTCACGGATGCAGACTCGCTTTCACTTCCGCCTGAAAGTGTTTCGCAATCGCGGCAGCTGCGAGCGCATGTCCCCGCTCGTTCCAGTGACCACCGTCGGCGGCATAGACGTCTTCCCCCCGATCGGCTGCCGCGCGAACCGCCAACGCCACGTCATCCCAATAAACGATACCGTAATGGGCCGAGATATTTCGAAAGGCCTGGTCGTACGGTTCCGCCTGCACACAATTAAACGCCATGATCGGCCGGTCTCCGACCCTTGCGCGAACTTGGCCCATCAACTCATCCGTGACACCTACAGCCCTCAGAAATCCGGCGTGCCCCATTCCCTGAGCTTCAATGTCCGCCTCGATCGTCTCGCGGGTCCTGGCGGCACGCAGCCTGTCGAGACGGCTTACGATGAAATAGAGGAATCGACTGTGTCTGTTGATCCACTCTCGTGTCTGGACGGACGACTCCTTCGGTGACAACAGTTGCACTCGCCCTTGCTGCCAATAAGGCCTGATCCATCCATTGTTATTCACAAGGCTCAGACGTTCAAGCTCATTGTCATTATTGATAAAATCATTCGCGCAATACTGCCAGAGAATGACATCGGGACGAATGATGTCGAGGTATCGATCGAGAATGAGATATTCCTGCAATGTTCCATACCCGCCAGCGCCATACGCGAACACTTCAACATCGAGAAGCTTGGCAAGCAGCGCATAATAGGTACGATTATCCGATACCGCACCGGCATGGGTAAAGGAGTCGCCGATCACCAGCATTTTGGGCTTACTCGAATTCAGATCTCCGAATTGACGAAATCCGTATTGCTTTTGAGATCGCCGAACCGAGTACGGTATCCCTGCCTTGGTTTTCTCCACCAATGTTTCCTGGTAATGCTCGGTTGCTCTCCAACCCAGTTCTTGATCCAACGTAATCGGACCGACTCTCCCTCCGGTATCTTCAAAAAAAGGAATCCCGTCCCTCAGCAGATGAACGGAACGGATGGCAATTTCCCCCACACCAAGAATCAAGACCGCACAGGCCATGGTCACCCCGATCGACGCCGCGACGACCACCCATCTCCGGGCCATTGCGTCCCCGTCCTTCAATCCTGAAATCCGTCCCGTTGCCTCAAGCCGCCTGTCCCTCGAGCAAATACGGCTCCCAGAAGGACCGATCATACCGAGGCCAAGCATGACATCCGAATGGGAGTCGGCCGTGGTTCATGTCGTAACACAGCCGTGGCGCCACTTCGAAGGCAAACCGCAGTCCGACCTCTACCGAAGCCACCTTAAATTCCGGAAAATAATGTCGTGCACGATCGGACCAAAAATGGTCTTCATTCCTGGTTCCATCCGGACGAAGGTGCCACTGCGCCATTTCTCGTCGGGCATTGTTGAAGCGAAACCACCGCTTCACAAACTTTCTCGGCAGGTTCAACGCTCGGAGATAGGCCGGCATCCCCCCCCATTGTTTCCGCCAATATTCTTCCGGGTCCATCCAATAGACATCGGAACGAAATACCTTAAGGAAACTGTCGATTTTTCGCAGGGACAATCCACCGTTGCCGACCCGCGGTTCCTTCACCCAGGGGCTATCTGGGCAATGGATCCAGGGAGGACCGATATAGTCAAAGTCCATATCACACCAGGCCAGAAGCTGGTCCGAGAACACCAAGGCATCAAGGTGATAGATCAGAATATATTGATACTCCGCGAAGGCAAGATAAAAATCTTCGGACAGGAACAGCCGCGTATTCGCCACGACACTTCCAAAATACTCGTTTCCAAAGCGCTTCAATGAACATCTCGGCAAACTCAGATCAAGTGACTCCGGCACCACGAGATATTTATCATACGCGTGCAGATAATGGGTGAGATGCCGAAATGATATTTGCTCATCAGGAGTCAACTCACTCCGGTTGTGCATCGGCACGACCACTGCGACCCTTTTTCGATCGTCATTCAACATTTCATCACTCTCTTTGTTTGATGCTCTTTCGCCAGCTACAGGTACTGCCCTCTCACCACTTCTTCGCCGACCGGTTCGCATGCGGCTTTTCATCCGCAACATGCAGTATTACTTACCATGCTTGGCCAAAAGCATCTCAACGGTCGCTCGGTAAGACCGTTCGAATTGTTCAGGCGTGTTGTTCTTGTGCGCATACTCCCACGCCTTTTGGGCTCGGCGGCGCAACTCACCCTCAGACATTGAGGCAATCGCACGCACATGGTGCACGATCGTCTCGCTGGAGGCGTCTTCAAGTAAGACACCGAAATTTTCCACGTCAATGGAAGCTTCATACGTCACCAACGGAATCACTCCCGCGGCCATCGTCTCCAAAACTGAGGCCGCGCCGGCCTCCGAACAGGACGGGAAGATATGAGCCACCGATTGGCTCAGCACCGCGCCGAACTCATCACTGAACTTATCGAGCCATCCGACACATTTGATGTTCGGCGTATGAAAAAGCGCCTTGCGATAGATCTCCACGAACTCCGGCTCATCGAGCACCGGTCCTATGACGGTGAGTTGGTATTCCGGCAGCTGGACAAACGCTTCCAGCACTACATCAAGGCCTTTGTGAACCATTCCTCTGCTGCCAAACCAGAGAAATCGCCGACGAGAGACCTCGAAATTTTTCTCATCCGGCCAAGGCCACATCTTCTGAACAACCATGGGCAGCCGAAAAATCGGCTTGCCCGCATAGGCATAGGTCTTCATCGTGAACTCATTGCCGCACGTCGTCAGGTAGTCGGCATGCTCGACCCCCAGATGGAGACCTTCCAGGCGATTCTGAGGGACAGAAACCCCAGTTCGACTCTGCAACGCCAAGATTCGCGTCATTTCGGCTGCATTTTGATAGACCACATGAGCTGTATCGCAGTGGAGGATCTTGATGCAGCCGGGAGGCAAATACGGTCGGAGCCGCTGCAAATTACCTCGGATATCAATCATCACATCATAGGGCTTCCACGGTATGAATTTCTGATTCGCACAGTGAATGACATCGACGGCATAACCCAAATCGACAAACACTTGAGCCATAACCATCGTCTTGTAAATTTGTGGATGGCTTGCGGGAATCGGCTTTCCGCGTCTCTTGCAGAGCAACCCCTCGTTATCATAGGAAATCAGGACGTTTCCCTTGGCGGTTCCTCTCGTTTCGAGCGAAACGACTCCTCCGTGAAATTGCTTGCCGACGACTCGAATTGCCTCGAACACTTCCCGTATGAGCAGGTACGTTTGAAACCGCTGGAGATACCGGAACAGTTTCCGCAGCATTAGGCCCTCTGCCACCCCTCCGGTACCAACCATCCCACCGGCCGCCATCCGTCGACTGAAGCAATCCACCGATCGGAGTCAAGACGATGCGGATCGACATGGTGCATCCCGCCTTGAGTCCAGAGTCTCCAACTCGGACCTACTACCGCCCCCTGCGACAGGGGATACTCATGATAGCTCGTAGGGGTAAGTTCTACGATCTCGAACGCTCGTACGCTGGTGCCATACGTCGGAGAACAATCCTGTGCAAACCGAATCACCCGATCCGGCAAGACCACGACGCGGCCGGCGGGGCGGGCGACATGGGGATTCCCCTGGATAATGGGCGAGCAGGGATGTTCATGCCATGTACCTCTCAGGTCTCTCGCATAGTAGAGCCGCAATGTGTCGTGCGTGAGCGCAGGATTCGTCTCACTGAACAACCACCAATAGCCGTCATGATGGAAGGGCGAACTATCGTTGTACGGATATCCTGTTAACAACACATCCGTACAGACCCAGTCAGTCGGAAATCGCGTGGCCTCATACAAGCGGACTTGTTTTGCCTGATGGCTTTCCGGGACCATATAATATCTATTCTGCCACTCAAAGACATACGGGTAGGACAAATGAAACGGTTCTCGCAAGACGATCTGTCGATAGGTCCAAGAAAAGCCGTCAGGACTTGTCGCCCATCCAATCTCCCCCCGATCTGCATCATAATTATAAACTTCAAAAAACATGTGCCACGTGTGCTGGACTCGGACCAGGAAGGGATCCGCAACAAACAAGGCCCGCGCATCGGATACGTCCTGCCGAGTCAAGACGGGGTTGCTGGCCGGTCCGTCGTGTCCAAACTCGAATGGTGATGAACCGGTAACGATCCCGATCGACCAGAAGTGGTATGCGGCGGATTCTTTTCCGAGCAACCAATTGCTCACCGACTCAGGGGAATACCGTCTGAAGTATCTTTTCGTATACCATGTCCAAGCTCTGGTCGACATGAAATCAGTCAAAGCTTCCCTGCAGAAACCTGTTCCGCGTACCATTGGATGGTCTGTCGGAGGCCCTCATCGAGAGAGGTCTTGGCCGACCATCCTAACCGTCTTCGAGTCTCCGACGTGTCGGCAATACGAATAGGCTCCCCTGGACGATCCAGGATCGCGCCGAACACAGGCTTCACTCGGCTATCCATCAGCCCGACAATCTTTTCAACTACCTCTCGGATGGTGCATTTTGTCCCTGTTCCCAGCTCAAACGTGGCTCCTTCGATGCCTGGGACGGCCGCAGCATCAAGGAAACCTTGGACGACATCGTCAACATAGACCCAATCGGCATCCCGCAGGCCGCTCGCCAACCTAGGCGCTTCCTGCTTCAGAAGGCTCAGAATCACCGATGGCACCAACTTGCTTGGCTCTTGGCACGGCCCAAAAACCATGAATGGGGTCACTACTACGGTAGGAGTCCGATAGAGCGCATGAAACATTCTTCCATAGACGCTCGCCGCCCACTTGGCAGCTGCATAGGGCGAACTCGGTGTCGAAGAAAGCTCGCCCAGTTTTGGTTCGGTGAACGACCCACTCAAGATGACACGCCGGCACCCGACTTCCGTGGCTCCGACCAAGATATGAATGGTGCTCGCCAATAAGCTTTCAAAGGTGGGCAGGACGAGCCGAAGGTCGGGTCTCGCGCCCACAGCCCCCGCCAGATGGTAGATGACCGCCGGTTTCACCTGGGCCAGAATGGACCGCACCCCTTCCAACGAAGAAAGATCGGATTGCCACCAACGCGTCGTACCCTGTTCGGATATTCGTCTCTGGCGGGACGTCGCATACACGTCCGCCCCAACTTCGGCCAAACGACGGCACAGATGTGAACCGAGAAATCCTCTCCCCCCGGTAACCAGGACCCTCTCCCCGCGCCATGAAGCGAGATGGGGACATGGAAGGACTGTCCTGTCATCGGACATTACGATGCCTTTGGTTTATAGACGAGATCACCAGACATTCCAGTTTCATCGTCGTACAGCGCCACAATCGCGTCTGGAACGTGCGATAAGTCCGTGCCGCGCAAATAATCCCTCATGGTGGTGCCGGTACAGGCTTCATCCACGCGCGGCGCCCCACGTCTAGCCACGGCATCATCCGTATTTACAGATCGAAAATCGATGCTGAATCTGGTTTTCCCGGAAGTATTGGGCACGCTCGAATGCATCTGTGCGGCCGAAAAAAGGATGATGCCTCCGGCCGGCACGATCAATCGAATCTGCGGATCGAGATCGAGTGTTTCCGAGGGACGGGGAAGCGGGCGAGGATCCTCTTTTAGGAATTGAGAGACGTGTCCTCCGCGATGTTGCTGATTCCACTGGTAGTAGTTGTAGCCATTTGAAGTATTCGAGACCGCGGTGTTCCAATATCTCGGGTGGAACGCCATTGCGTTATCAGCCTGGATGTCGTAGATCGGGATCCACCAGTTGACCTGAAACATCGGTGCGGAATACCACGTATCTCGATGGGGATGCCACGCATACGCGATGCCGGTGGTCAAATAATTGTCGCTCGTAGAACTGCGCATTTTGGGAACATCGAAATAGGTCTTGCCAAGATCGCAGCCCATATCCTCTAAGAGCGCTTGAAGGTGGCGCTTGGACTCCGGATGATGAATGAACTGCGGCTTGAGGGTTCCAAGCACCTCTGCGTAGGCCTCCACCGACAGATGATACTGGGCTTTTTCCGGATCATGCGGCGCAAAGGCCTCTCGAATCAAGGTCCTGGCGAACTCAACGAAGGCCAAGGACGACCGTCGCGGCGAATAGACGAACAATTGCCCCTGGAACAACATTTGACGGCGAAGATCATCACTGATGTGGGCATCATAGTAGACTGCGTTATTCATGGTTCGTTCCTCTTTTCTTAAGAGCCTCGATTACAACCATTTACCTCACGAGTTCGCAATTCTTCAGCGCCTGAGCAGCAGCGTGAATGGCTTCGAAGGGGGTGTCCGCATGTTCAGCCATATCGAGCAACGTATGGTGCCCATCAGCCATGTTCAACACCCAGAGTAACGCCATTTCTTGGAGCGCTCCCTCTTTCTGCCCTGCGATGGCGCGATAGAGTCCGCGTCTCCCCAGTTGCGGCTCACAGTATGGATTGGTGCTGACCAGGACGGCGTCGTTTTCGATCACGTACATCGCTTTGAGCAGGATTGCCAGGGAGTCTTGAAGCGCCTCAGGTGTGACAAACTCGAGATTGTCCGCAGACGTATGGTATTCGGGATATTCTCCGTGCGGGGAACGCATGAAACATCCCACAGGCAGGTTGAAACCCGGCGAACAATATTGCCGCTCATCGTACCCATAGGGGAAAAAGTCGATGATCCGATAGCTCTGCCCGTAGTGTTTCAACACGTGGGCCATGGCCCGATCGATGTAGGCATTCCCCTGACGACTACGTTTATAGGTCACGCCACCTGAGTCGCCGACACCCGTTAGAACCACGCCGTGCCGAATCAGTCCGGCTCGTTCTCGATTCTGAGACAACCAGGTAATGGAACCGATTGTCCCAGGAATGAAGACAAAGCGATACGAATATTTCCGAGATATGTGTTGGAGAGTCTGCACTAATCGCGTGGCGACGGCGATGCCTGACAAATTATCATTGCAAAGTGAAGGGTGACACACATGGCATGAGATGAGGACTTCTTCAGACATCTGACCGGGAAGAAACACTTCTCCGTACGTCAGATGACCGGGCTGAAGCGACGAGTCGATACAAACATCATATTCGGGTTCCGTCAGCTCGGCCAACTGGCGATGCGTGAGGCAGAATCCCCAGTTTTCTTTGTAATACGAAGTCCTGTAGGGAATCCAATCCGGACGATCCGGAAGAGAATGGAGGTGCCCCTCCAATTCATCGCGCGTAAATCTTCCCTTCACAGGCACACTGTAACTTACGACATGCAGATTGTTCGCACGAAAATCCAGGAGTTTTTCTCCTCGAATCGTAGCCAGATATGCGCCATGAATATTCCACTCAAGCGGAACGGTCCAATCGAACACGCGAGTTCCGCTCGCTACCTCACGGATTTCCAGAGGAATCTGACGCTGGAGGTATTGCAAGGTTTCGCGGACCCCCTGTCCGGTAATACTCCTGCATATCGGGTATAACACCGCCATCAAATCATGGAGTTCTCGCCCCCCCTTGGTCCCTCCCAACGATGTCTGAATGTCACTCAGTTCCATGGCATTCACGATCTGAGTAGTCCGGATAGCTAGAGTCTTTTTCAGAGATGACCTGTACCTTTTCCGGCCAGGAAATCTGAAAATTTGGGTCGTTCCATCGGAAGCCCCGCGCACAGCCTGGCGTATAGAACTCGGACATCTGGTACAAAATTTCCGTATCGTCTGAGAGGGTGAGGAATCCATGGGCAAACCGTTGCGGAATGTAGAGCATTCGACGATTGTCGGCCGTCAAAACTACAGAAAGAAATTTTTTGTATGTTGGGGCCTCAGGACGGAGATCTACGATCACGTCATAGATCGCTCCCCTGGTACAACGTACGACTCTTGTTTCCGCAGCAGGTGCAACTTGATAATGCATCCCCCGCAGAGTACCCCGCAACCTATTGTAGGAGACATTGCACTGAACCAGTCGAGTGTCCAGACCATTCACGGCAAACTCCTTTACACAGTAACTCCTTGCAAAGAACCCCCGTTCGTCCTGCAGCCGATCCATCTCGATAATAAAGGCCCCCTTCAAAGCCGTCTCCTGAAAAATCACGACAGAACCCTCACCTCCGGAATCGGCACGACGAATTTCCCTCCCCACGCTCCGATGAAAGCCATTTGTTGCATGACTTCCTCCCGGATATTCCACGGCAGAATGAGGACGTAGTCGGGTTTCGTTTCCTTGATTTTGTCCGGCGGATGAATGGGAATCCGCACCCCTGGAAGCAATTGGCCTTGTTTATACGGGCTCAGATCGACCGTATAGTCGAGAAAATCGGTCCGGACGCCACAGTAATTGAGAAGGGTATTGCCCTTGGCAGGCGCGCCGTAGCCCACCACGGATTTGCCGTTCTCCTTTGCTTCAACGAGAAAGCTCAACAATTTTCGCTTCGTTCTCGAAACCTGTTCGGCGAAAGAGAGATAGTGCTGTAAATTCCCGAATCCCGCGCGGTCTTCGCGTTGCCGCAACTCGAACACCCGTTTCTCGACAGGCTTTGAAGTATCATCGCTGTGTCGTGCGTAAACTCTCAGAGATCCGCCATGCGTAGGCAGTTCTTCAACATCGAAGAGGGCGAGCCCATGTCGTTCGAACACCCGTTCCACCGCAAGCAGCGACAAGTAGGAAAAATGCTCGTGATAGATCGTGTCGAACTGATTTTCCGCCATCAGCCGCATAAGATGGGGAAACTCCATCGTGATCACTCCTTGCGGCTTAAGCAGAATCTTCAGCCCTCCGACAAAATCATTGATGTTGGGCACGTGTGCCAGGACGTTGTTTCCGATCAGGAGATCGGCCCGCTTCTTTCGCTTTGCCAGTTCCCGAGCGGTCTTCACCCCGAGGAACTTCACGACAGTCTGGACGCCCTTTTTTTGGGCGACAGCGGCCACATTCGCGGCCGGTTCAACCCCTAACACCGGCACTCCTCGTTGCACAAAATATTGCAAGAGATAGCCGTCGTTACTCGCGATTTCCACGACATGATGCCGCGGGCCAAGGGCAAATCGTTCGCTGACCTTTTCGACATAGCGCTTCGCATGCGCCAGCCAACTCTCGGAAAAGGATGAGAAATAGGCGTAATCGCCAAAAATGCTCTGCGGGCTCGTAAACTCTTCAAGCTGTACCAAGAGGCATCCGCTACACACGTAAACATGGAGCGGATAGAACGGCTCCATTCGATTGGACTCATCAGCTTTGATGTAGGAATTTGCCAACGGCGACATGCCGAGATCGACAAACGTGTGCGCCAACACGGCTCCGCACGACCGGCACTGTGGTCCTCCCATGGAAACATCCTCCTTCTTCATCGCGACTCTCCAGTTTCCTCGTTTCGCGGGGCCCGCATGGCGTCAATTATGGACGTCATCGAGAGGCTCGGTCGGTCCATTCAAGGTTATCCGTGAGATGCGCGGTTTCCCGGAGGCGCTTCAATGTCACCAAACGAATGAACTCCCCCGTCCTGAAATTGGGATCCTGGAAATGCATAGCCGTAAGGCCATCACGGAGATCGACGACGGCTTGATGAAGGTCTACTTCGGGAAGGAATCCTTGGGCCACCTTGGTGAACTTGTCAAAATTCACCCGGTAGGATCGTTTATCGGGCTGTGCATCTTTGTTGATCGACACTTCCACGCCGGGAATAAGCTTGGCGACCGCCCCCGCCAAATCCTTGACCTGATAATTCCACCCATCACTCCCCACATTCAGCGTCAAGAAGGTCCCGCCGTCCCGATGCTCACGTTGCACGGCCCAATCGATGGCTCGAGCCATATCTTTGACGTGAATAAGCGGACGCCAGGGAGTTCCATCACTCAGAATGTTAATGCGCTTGGACGCGAGTGCACCGGCTACGAAGTCATTTAATACCAGGTCGAGCCGCAGCCGATCACTCATTCCGCAAGCGGTGGCGAACCGGAGACAGGTTGCCGTGAAGGTTTCCGATGCCAGCGCTGCAAGGTCTCGTTCGGTGGAGACTTTCGATTTGGCATAGGCCGTCAGAGGATTGAGGGCGTCCTCTTCTCGACGCGGCCCGCCTTCGGCAAACCCATAGACGCTGCAACTCGACGCAAACACGAACTTCTTGACCCCGGCCCGCTTTGCCTTCTGCGCAAGCTCGATGCTGGCCCGATAGTTAATCGCCGTCGTTACATCTTCATAGAGGGCCCCCATGGGATCGTTGGAGATGGCGCACAGATGCACGATTCCATCAACACCTCGCAGAATCTCCTCCGGAATCCGCCGAATGTCTCCGAAGTGTTGCACGTCAACTCGACTTTCCGGAAAGCGCGACACACCCGTCAGGCAGTGCGCAAAGTAGCCCATGTCATACCCGATGAGCGTCGCTCCTGGATGGGACTCGCGCAAACGGCGCAACACTAATGGTCCGACATACCCCATATTGCCGGTGACCAAGATCTTCATGGCACTCCTCTAACTTAAGGTGGCTTTGATTTGCTGGCATACGTACTCTGAAAACGGAAGCGAACAAGTGAACGCCGGAGAGACGGCGTTGAGGATATGCATCGAGTGTTTGTCGCCCTCCAAGACAAAATCCATTTCGAGTTTCCGCTTTCTGATATCGACGAGTTGCGCCCGGATCCCTGGTTTCCCCCAGCTCTGATAATGCTCGGGTTTGACTCCCTCCGCCAATTGACTCGCCAGGGAAATCATCGTCGATTTCGAATACTTCGCCATCTCACGGATCGCAAGGGTTTTGAAGTCAAAGTTGGACGCGGCCAGCAAACTCGCCCCACGCGCGGCGACCTCGAAAAATTCGCTCCAACGAAAGTTTGCGACGCCGCCGTAATGTTCCCGCCAGAGTCCCGGGATTGCCGTGGGACCGATCTTAGCTTTCCCGCTGGCCGCCACCGTGAAGTGTACTCCCAGAAAGGGATTCTTTAGATCAGGAACAGGATAGATGTTCGTGCGAATCGATCCGGCAGGCTCGCTGGAGTAAAGGTAGAGGCCCTTAAAAGGAAGGATTCGATAGTGCTCGGAAAACCCGAATTCCCGTGCGATACGGTCCGCATAGAGTCCGGCCGCATTGACGACATACCCCACGTCGAATAAGCCTTTCGTCGTCAACACTCGCCCTTGGGATGACGAGAGGTATCGCACCCCGCAATGGAGCTGCACGCCTTCATCAACGGCATCTTTTTTCATGGCCTGCATGACCTGCACAGGGTCAACCGTTGACGTCGCGGGCGAGAACAACGCGCGCCCGCAGGTCTTCACACGAGGTTCTATCGACTTGGCATCCTTCTCGGAGATCTCCTCAAGCGGTATGCCGTTCGCGCGCCCTCGCCGAAGCAATTCATCGAGCCCCGCGTGATCAGCCTGATTTCTTGCAACAACCAACTTTCCGCATTTATTCAGAGGGATCCCCTTCGCGTCGCAGTATTCAGTCAAGAGGCGATTCCCCCTCCACGTAAACTTCGCCTTCAGACTGTCTGGTGAATAGTAAAACCCTGCGTGCAAGACACCGCTATTGCGACCACTGGCATGCAATCCGCAATCAATCTCTTTTTCGAGGAGGTGCACCGATGCGCCAGAAAACATTCGTCGAAGCCTGCGCGCGATATTCAGACCGATAACTCCGCCACCAATGACCAAGAAGTCCGATTGCACAGCGGCTTACCACATCTTCCACGGGGCCTTGCCGGATTGCCACAGCCCCTCCAAGTATTCTTTTTCCTTCAGCGTATCCATGCAAGACCAGAAACCATAATGTTTGAACCCCACCATCTGGCCAGCATGGGCAAGGCGCTCGACGGGATCACGTTCCCAGATTGTATGATCCCCTTCGATATAATCCAGCGCCTTAATGTTCAGAACAAAAAATCCTCCGTTAATCCACCCCTCCCCCGCCTCCGGCTTCTCGAAAAATTCAGTCACCCGGTCTCCTTCAAAGCCGATGCGGCCAAATCGCGCAGGAGAACGGACCGAAGTCATTGTCGCAAGTTTGCCGTGAGAGTGATGGAACTTCAATAACTTGTCGATATTCAGATCGGCCACCCCATCTCCGTACGTCAACATGAACGTCTCATCCGTCCCCAGCCATTTTCTCAGACGTTTGACCCGCCCCCCGGTTTGCGTCGTCAGGCCGGTGTCCGCCAAATGGACTGTCCATTTCGGCTGGTTGCCGTCGTGAATGATCGTTTTCCCGGTAGACAGATCAACTGACAAATCATTGTTAATGGCAAAAAAATTCAGGAAGTACTCTTTGATCATTTCGCCCTTATACCCAAGCGCCACCACGAATTCTGTGATGCCATACACGGCATGAATCTGCATGATATGCCAGAGGATTGGCTTGCCACCAATTTCTACCATAGGCTTTGGACGGAGCACTGTCTCCTCGGACAACCGAGTTCCCAATCCGCCAGCCAAAATCACCGCTTTCATGTGCGTACCTCCTGCAATCGACGGTTTCCGCTACGTCATCCGGCAATGAACTACATCATCTCCGAAACTAAGCAACCTAGGAACGCCATCGTTTCATTCCCTACAACGTTGCAGGAGGAGAAAAGAGTGCGAACTGACGCCTTACCGAATCGACGCTACGATGAGAGGTGCTCGGTAGTCCACTTGAGCAAGGGCCTCACAACGCCCTCCCATCGTCCCGTCACATCGCCTCTGGCCGTATCTCCCGTCCCCGGGTCTATTACTCGAAAGCCCACAACTCGCGGAACATCACAGTGTTCCTGCCAGGGGTCCTCTGAAAAGATCCCTCCTCCTACGACCATGGTACCTTCCGACAAGAAATTTCCGGGAATCCAAACTGTGCTGATATAGTGACCTGTTGGTCGAGGTCGTCTGTACCATGCGGGATCTCGGTCATTGACCACGAAAGCGATAACATCGTCTTCCGTATTGAAACCGAACTGCGCCACAATCGTGTGTCCCGGTTTGAGAATGTCATATTCGATCTCAACTCGTATTGGCTTTCTAATATCCATGACATCTGCAACCTGGCCGGCGGCGGATTTCACCCGCACGGCCCGCAGGCGCACGACCTCGTTGCCGGGCGCCTGTGCCGGGTCCGGCCATGCCGCACAGGCCTGAATATGGCCGGCGTGCAGGTACTGATTCACCACGTCGTGGGCCGTGCCCTCCTGCACCACCTCGCCCTGGTGCAACAGCATCGCCCGTTTGCATAACCGGGTAATGGCCTGCATGTCGTGCGACACCAGGATCACCGTCCGCCCGTGCTGCCCCACAGCCTCCATCTTCCCCATGCACTTCTTCTGGAACCGCACGTCCCCCACCGCCAGCACCTCGTCCACGATCAGAATGTCCGGGTCCATATGGGCCAACACCGAGAACCCCAACCGGACATACATCCCGCTGGAGTAATGTTTCACCGGCGTGTCGATAAAGGCCTCCACTTCGGCGAAGGCCACGATCTCGTCGAACTTCCGGGCAATTTCCTGGCGGGTCATGCCCAGAATGGCCCCGCTCATGTAGACGTTGTCCCGCCCGGTCAGTTCCGGATGGAAGCCGGTTCCCACTTCCAGCAAGCCGCAGAAGCGCCCCGTGAGGACTACCCGGCCCCGCGTGGGTTCGGTCACCCGCGAGAGGATCTTCAGGAGGGTGCTCTTGCCCGACCCATTGGTGCCGATCACCCCGAACACTTCCCCCTGTTTGATCTCAAACGACACGTCGCGCAGCGCCCAGAGGCTCGCCGCAGCCCGGGGGACGGCCGGCTGCGGCCGCCAGAGCCGGCTCAGCCCTCGCGCCAGGGCGCCGGCCAGGGAGGTCTCCGAGGCATGGGTCGCCCCCAGGCGATACCGCTTCGACAACTGCTCGACTCGTACCGCGGTGTCTCCCATTCAGATCACATCGGCGAAGGTTCGCTCCACCCTCCGAAAAAACATCACGCCGCCTCCCAACAAGATCGTGACCACCCCCAGACTCACCGCCACCATCCCCCACTCCGGGGCCGCCTTGCCCAAAAGCGCCCAGCGAACCCCCTCAATGACCCCCGCCATGGGGTTCAATCCATAGTACACACGCACGGGCTCCGGCACCAGGGACGCGGGATACAGGACCGGGGAGGCAAACATCCACAATTGCGTCATCAAGGGCACGATCGACGCCACATCCCGGTATTTGACATTGAGCGCCGACAGCCACAGGCTCACGGACAGCGCGGTGACCACCGCCCCCCCCACGAACAGGGGCAGGCACACCAGCGTCCAGGGCGGCACGATCTGGTACCACAGCATCATCCCGAGCAGGAGGAGCAGCCCGACGGCAAAATCCACCAGGTTGATGAAGGTGGCGGCGATCGGAATGATCAGCCGCGGAAAATAGACCTTCTTGATCAGGCCGCCCTCCGTCACCACACTCAGGGTGCTCCGTTCGAGGCTGCGCGCAAACAGCGCCCAGGGCAGTATCGCCGCGAACACGAACAGGGGATAGGGCACGCCGTCCGAGGGCACTTTGACCACATAACTGAAGACCACCGTGAAGATCATGGTACTGAGCAGCGGCTGCAGGAGGGCCCACCCCGCCCCGATGGCCGTCTGGGCATACCGCGTTTTCAGGTCCCGCCAGGCCAGAAAATAGAACAACTCCCGCGCCGCCCACAGCTCTCCCCACCCCACCCGGACATACCCCTGGCTCGGTTCAATGACTATTGAAGAAGAATCACTTTGTGCCACGGCATATTCCATTATCGTAGTCGGGTATCAGCATCCAGGAAGTACAAGAGACTTGGCGACATTACCCCTTATCCGACTCGAGGATTGAGAGGAGACCACCGCAAGTCTTAACCTTTGAATGAATGGTCTGAACAAAACGCACTGGAAGATCCTAGGTATGCCCGCACCACAAGAATAGCACAATGCGATGCAAGGGACTCCTGCCCTTGACTAAACCGAACGGCTTAAGACCTATGGGCAGCAACAATTGAATTTTGGTAGGGAGCTAACTTTCCTGACTGATGAAGCTATGTCTTAGTGCAGAGAATCACAATGTTCCTAATCGTGCTTCGTGATACTCTACTTCATTCGGAGACGACCGAGAAGTCTCCAGTAAAGCCGGACGATCGTCGACAAACAGCGCGACTCTCACTTGAATTCACATCACCAGAAAGACTGCGAAAGGATGTTCGCCTGAAGCATACATTCATAAGCACTACGTTAACTTAATATGACAGTTGGTATGGTTGTAGAAGAAGTTGAATGTCTCGCGAGAGGCCGCGAAAGCAACCGCTCATGGTACATCCGTTCAATTGGAGAGAACACTTGTCGAATCGGTGCAAAAGAAAAATCCTGTAAGAGTGCACGCATTCTGCATTCCGTTTTATCTAAATTAAGATAATGCCGCAATCGTGACAGCAACGATCCTTCCATTCTCGGTTGGTCTGGATCGAATTCCCATGGATGCATGTACATGACTAACGAAGAACCTTGTCCTTCCAGCTTTTTCAAGAATGCCCGCAGAACCACATAGGGATATAATCGAAAATATCCCCCCCCAGCGACCGGCAATCGAACTCCCATATATTTAACGGTCGAGGGAGGCACTTCCCATAGTAGGCCGGACGCCGTCAAAAGCTGATGCACCTCCGGATTGGCAGAGGGCACACCATAGCGATCATGCAGCACTGGAAAGATGCTGGAGTCATATCCATAACCTTCCTCAACAAGAATCTGGGTGGCCCACATCGTATCCTTTGTAATGGAAAAACTTGGCGCGCGATATCCCACTACCGGTTCCGAGAGAATATTTTCCAGAATACCCTTGGCCTTCCGAATATCTTCACGAAAAGCGACGGGAGTTTGGCTTGTAATAAGCTCATGCCCATATCCATGCGATGCAATTTCATGCCCTCCCGATGCAATTCGTCGGACCAAAGACGGATACCGTTCCGCCACCCATCCAAGGACAAAGAATGTTGCTTGCACTCCGTTATCGGCCAAGAGTCCCAGCAGTTTTTCGGTATTTTCTTCTACTCGGCTCTCAAATTGTCCCCAATGCCGTCGGCGCATCGGAGATTCGAACGCCGATACCTGAAAATGCTCTTCGACATCGAATGACAAGCAATTTTTAGGACCCACCACAGCCATATGCTCCTTACCGCGCCCCTTCACCCATGAACATAACCTTCACAGTATAAACGACGATTCGTAAGTCAAGAATTAATGACAGATTCTTCACATAAAAAAGATCGTACTGAAGTTTCACATGAGAATCTTCCTTCGAAGCCCCGTACCGAAAACGCGTTTGTGCCCAACCGGTAATTCCTGGACGAACGGTGTGTCTTAAATCGTAGTATGGTATTGTATTCCTCAATTCCTGCACGAATACAGGACGTTCGGGTCTGGGCCCGACCAGACTCATTTCGCCCTTCATAACGTTTATCAACTGAGGCAGTTCATCCAATCTCCATTTTCGGATCCATCGTCCGACCCTGGATATACGTGGATCTTGCGTCGATGCCCATCTTGCCCCACTTTGTTCAGCATCCTGACGCATGGACCTGAACTTCCAAATCATATAAGGACGGCCACGCAATCCCACTCGCATTTGCCTGTAAAAAACAGGACCTGAAGAATCGAGCTTGATGAGAATTGCCAGAAAAAATACCAACGGTAGAAGTACTATCATCCCCACAATCGAAATTAAGATATCCAGACACCGCTTCAAAACCATGGTGACCAATCGACGGCGAAACCCTGTCGAAAAAATGAGAGCACTCGGTTTGAGATGGTCAATCGAAAGCCGTCCAGACTCTTCTTCATACAAGTAGTGGCCATCGACAACATCTCGGCCCATGGCCTTCATGTCCAAGAGAGTTTGGACCGGCAGAACCGCACGACGGTCTTCTAGACATACCGCCACCGTATGAACTTGATACCGCTCAGCAATCTCAAACAGTTGATCGTATGTGCCGATGATACTCGGATTGACCAATCGTTCGCCGATACGACTCATATCCTTATCAAGAAAACCGACTACTTCTGTAAATCCTGTACGCTTCGACATCAGGGTTTGACACAGATCTCGGGCTAGGGGTCCGACTCCAAGAATCAACACTCGGCGTTTTAGCTTAGGAAAGCTAACCGATACTGAAACCAGAGGTTGTTGAAGTGCTACACCCTCTACCTCAATTTCCTGTTCGGACTTACTTGAGCTGTTCATGGTGAGCTTCGCGGTAATACTCTTGCTGCATGTAATAGGGGGTGGTATGAGCATCTAAGCCATTCAGAATAATTCCAACATGAACGGTGTCACCAATGGCCTTCAACGCTTTTTGTACGACATCGCGACCTGTCATGCTTGCCTTAACGACATAGGCAAGAACATCCGCCATACTCGCCAGTACATGCATATCTGCAAGAGGTAACACGGGCGGAGCATCAATGATCACATAGTCAAACTTTTCTTTCAGTTCTGAAATCAAATCAGCCAGCTGATGCATCTTGGATAAAGCCAACGGGTTATCCCCCACTCCCCCTGCGGTAAGGATCCATGGTCCCACCTCGCCCAGTCGCTGCATACAATCCTCAACGACCTTAGTTCCACGAAGTACTTCCGCCAACCCTGGTTGCTGCCAAACGCCTGCGTAGATATGCTGCATAGGCCGCTTGAGGTCACAATCAATCACGACGGTTCTGCGGTCAAGGTCTTTTGCCAGAACGTATCCAAGATTGAGCGCTGTGGACGACTTTCCTTCGCCCATTACGGCACTTGTAACAACAATTGCCGTGCTCTTTCGTTCACCGGTCATTAACTCAAGGCGCGTAGCCGCAACCCGATATTGTTCTGCTACAAATGAGAGTGGTCTCCACATCGAAACCAATTCAAGGCCTGGTGTCGGGTTATGTAGCTGACCACTCTGACTTCGATGCTTTCCGGTTGTAGCAATGGGAAGCCCTCCCGTCATTTGGAAGTCATCGTTTTGCCTGTTTTGCCCGGATAACAACAATGCAGACGAACGATTCTTTTGCGAAAGCGCTCGTACAGTCTGCATGGTGCCCCCGAATGCACTTTCATATAGTGGAATAGATGCAATAACAGGAAGGCCTAATGTGATTTCGACTTCTTCAGCAGACCGGAATCCTCGTCCCATGAGTTCAAGACCCACCGCTCCCCCGAACCCTAACACACAACCTAGCGCGAGACCAGCGAGCATAATGAGAGGAATGTTAGGAACAACGGGAACCACCGGAGTATAGGCTGGATCTACCACACTAAATTTTGCACCCTTACGACCTTGGGCCAAACTTTTTTGCATTCCCGCACTAAGCTTCTTGTCTAACAACGACTGATAATTTTTCTGAAGATTGTCGTAATCCCGCTCCAGCGTCTTTAATTTTTGCTCTCGCTCAGGGGTTCGCTCCACCCTTCGCTCATACTGAGACATTTCCACAGAAATGTGTGCTTGGCGGCGCTTCACTGCATCCAGTTCAAGAACTATATCCTCTCTCTGCTTCAATAGTTCGGCATGATACGGATCAATTACCTTCCGTTTTGTTTTTTTCCCGCCAGATGGCTCATCAGCCGTCTCATTATCAGGTAATAAGTCACGATACTGCGCCGACGTCATCTCCCTAAGCTTCTTGATCTCTTCCTTGACTTGTACAAGATCAGGATACGTTTCCTTATATACCGAAGAAAGCTCCACTAACCGTCGTTCCAACTCTTTGATCCGCGCCAAACGAGGATCTTTATTGCGTTTGGGTGAGTTCCCAGGAGAATCACTGATTTCTCCCGTCTCCTCATAATCTTTAATTGATTTATCAATTTGGACCAAGCGGTTGGCCAAATTCTGAGCTTGCTCACTCTGCGACTTCATGTCGTCCTGAAGCCTGTCTAACTTGCGAAGATTAGCGTCAATTTGCTGAGGAAGCTCGCCTAAATGTTGTTGTTTGAACTCCGAAATTATTTTTTCTTTTGCTTCTAAATCTGCTTTCGCGTGTTTAAGCTCCAGCCCCAGAAAATCTTCTGCAGCTTCAACCCCTCGCTCCCGATCCTTGAGTGTTTCTTCAATGAACAGATCGCTGAGTCGCGAAGTTACATCTCTGGCAACAATGGGGTCTTCATTTAAAAATGACAGCGTAATAAACAACTTGTCTTTGGTGGGATCAACCTTGATGGATCCTCGCATGGCTCGAATGGCATTCTCCGACTGCGCAGCATCGGGATGATCCTTTTCATATCCAAAAAGTCCAAACTCCCCGGCAATTTGCCCAAGTGTTTTTCTGCCCATCACAAACTGCCGCACTTCCATAACACGATCCTCGAGAGTAGGCGCGTATGGCCCACCCGCCGGGTGAGGGCCACTCACAATAGACTCTTGTATCTTTGCACCCTCAAACCACATTTTTGTACTTGACTGATAGATCTTTGGCATGAGCGCACATACCACGCCGGCGATGCTAAGCGATACAAGGATCGAAGATATAACCAGCCATTTCCGGCTGACGATTGCTCGCCAATAGTCCTCTGGGGCTAACGTACGTGTGTTCATTTTTTTGTATCGCCCCCTCCTCCCAATTCAGATTTTCCAGTTGCCGAAGACGATCCTCCAGATGGACTTTCCCAAAAAGCGCCAGACCGAAAAAAATCGCCGCGCGGTGCATACGCATAAGTAAATCCGATGAGGACGACGTGCTTGGAGAAACTCAAGTCTCCCACGCCGGCAGTATTCACCTGATTGTCGAACATTAGCCATCGATGACTGACCATTGCAGTCAACGTAGGAGTGATGAGGTAGTTAAGCATGACGGTAGTGCCGTAACTATTGAATGTCGTACCGATGTTCTGGCTTGTGAAACTACTATGAGAAAAGTTGAGAAGGGCTTGCCCGGTCAATCGATCGGTAATGCCGGCAGCCCCTCCTAAACTGACCACATGGCTATAAATAGGGCCAGCCGATTGAACAAAACTTGGATATACTCCCAAATTATACATAAGCGTTGCACGGTATGAACCAGGCGCGGCAATCCCACCTGGAATATTCATCCCGGACATAATCGGAAGAAAGCCTCCACCGGTCAATCCAGCCCCTCCCTGCGAACCGGTAACATCCTGGATTTCACTGCCAATCTTCCTGAGGAACGATGACCCGGACGCATAGCTCACAGAAAATCCCCCCGTCGGAATCAGCGCCGCCGGCCTTCTGCCCTGACCTCCCGAAGCACTCGAATCGGGAACAGGCTCGATAAGTGCCGCTCCGCCGTTGACTGTTGAACTCAGTTCTCGCGTCCAGATCCTTCCCCAGGCGAGGGCTGCATTGTGCGTGGCATAGTCACCAAATTGCGCTTGAGACATGTGATTGTACGTATACCTAACATTCAACATATCTGCGGCAGAAAGTCTCGCTGTAGGTCCAGCACTGATTGAATGTGCAGTAGTGTCGAATACCGTATTTCCCGTCTGACCAGAAGAAGGTGTGACTGGGGTAAGAGATCCGCCAAAACTCATTTGTGAATAGAGATATGTGGTCTGAAAATCGGTGGTTGGTGAAAGCGCGTATGAATTGGCAAATCCTACGCTGTACATAGAGGTTCTAATGCGCTGGGTGATCTGTCCCGAGTCAACGGGCCCTGCGACACCAATACCACCGCCCCCGAACCCTCCGAAGCCACCGCCCCCGAAACCGCTAAACCCACCACCACCGAAACCGCCACCACCTAGTCCATTTGCACCGAAAGCCGAAGTCGACGGTGAATAGCGATAGGTACCCAACAGATTGAATGCCGTCATTCGCGGCAGAAGCCGACGCACTACCTCGGACACATTTATACCGCCGGATGCAAAAAGCCCCACGTTATCAAGTCCTGAGTTATGCGCAAATTTTTGAATGACCGCTCCAGCTGACAGATTTGTCTTCACAAGCATATTGCCCTGAGACAAGTTCAACTGAGGAGTGAATGTCGTGATGAGGTCATCTGCTTTTGTTCCGGCAGTGAGTTGTGATTTGGGGGCAAAAAAAACGTTGCTATCATATTGTTCCATGATTGAAAGCGACGGAACAAGACGAAGCTGCTGAGCAACAGAGTCGGTTGCGCTCCACCACGACACAACAACCAGTGCCGAAACCCAAAAACTAACTCGACAAACCTTCAAGAACTGGTCACGGCACAACAATGACATCACCAGCCTTGAGGAAGAAATTTCCCTCCGAGTTTTTGCCTTGAATGATATCTTCATAGGGAACGGGAATCTGAATCTGCTTTGGTTGACCTTGACCATTCGGGACGACCCGCAGCACATGAATCTTGTTTCGAGAAGCAAATGTCGTAAAACCCCCGGCTAATGAAATACCTTGCAAAACGGTCGCGTAGGACTTTAGCGGTACCTTCCCTGGCTTTGAAACTTCCCCCAATACATAGACATAGTAACTATTCACCTCTTTGACTTGCACCGACACGGTTGGGTTTGACATAAATTCTGCCAACCCGTCTGCAATTCTCTTAGCCAGGACATTAGCCGTCATTCCTGCTGCCTGCACATCACCAATCAACGGCATTGAAATTTTCCCATCAGGGCGAATGATCACTTCCCGCGATAACTCTTGATTTCGCCACACATTTACAACCACGATGTCCTCTGGTCCTAACAAAAACTCATTCGGAGGGATATAGGTAACGTTAAAATCCACTTGTTCATTGCCTATCCAGCATCCTGGAAGGGTCAGAAGAACACTAAAGGCAATACATACCCCCCCTTGCAACCTTCTGCAACCGAAAGTTTTCAATTTCCAAACTCCTTTTAGTTCTCTTCTGCGGACGTCATGGGCTAAATCGTATCAACAGCCTTTACCTCGAAGGCAATACCACCATGGTTTCAGACGGCACGACAATTTGATCTCCCGGTTTCAATTCTATGTTTTGATCAGAGCCATCTCTTAGGACAATATCGTCATAACTTGCCTTAATCTTATTTAACCCTTCACCATCTTTTCCAAATCGAAAGACTACGATCTTATTGCGCGCAGCCACTTGTGTAAAGCCATGCGCAATCGTAATTGCCTGCAGTAAAGTGGTTTTGCTCTTGAGTGGATATTTACCGGGTGCATTTACCTCGCCAAGAACATAAATTTGATAACTGTTCACCTCACGAACCAGGATCGAAACTGTTGGATTTTCCATATAGGATTTCAGCCGCGCCGAAATTTCTTCAGTCAACTGCGCCGCAGTCCGTCCGACTGCCGACACATCACCAATCAGCGGCAAAGAGATTCTTCCATCAGGCCGAACCTGAACTTGCTTGGAAAGGTCTGCGTTTTTCCATACCGTAATTTCTAGGACATCTTCGGGACCCATAATGTAATCTGGCGTTACCGTAAGAGAAGATTTTTCTGCTCCCTCTATTCCATGTCTCGTACCGGAGGGGCTTGTCCCTGGGGATGATCCGGCCACCAAGATCAATCTGGGCACCTGGTCCAATTGACCTGCAAACACCATATTCGTCAAACTGCCAATAAAAACACTCACACAAATTAACACTTTTGCATTCATGACTTATTCTCCTGAAGAAATTCGGACCAGCCACTTTCAACTAACATTGGCAACTATCTGTCCCCCATCGAGAATAGAAATTTGAGCCCGACAAAGTAGAACTTATCGTTCGCAGATGGGGGAAACGGCAATTTTCTCGTCCACCGAACCTCCGCCAAAGTTGGAGTTTCAGCGAGCGCGACAGGGGTCGGCACATGTACCTTCATCACCTGATCAAGTAATGGAACCTGATCCATCAGCACCAGCATCCCTCCACTACTGATATTCAATGATAATGCTCGACCATGAATCACTCTAGCCGGTGCCTCGCCATTAGGAATAGACAATTCATACGGGATGGGTCGAAGAAGCGCCATTCTTTCGGCATGCTTCTGATGGGTTAGGACGATGGGCCAATCCCATTCTTGTTCTTGCCGAGCTAAAGAATTACTTTCACGGCGAAAGTCATGCATCACCACTAGACTCCTTTACTCATGCCATAAATTCACTTGCTCAACGAGATGGAACATTAACAGATACCAAAACAGATACCAATCGTTAAAAAACCCACACTATTCATCGTCTTACATGAGAAGCCTCGGCAAACCTATGATGATGTGTTCTCTCAGCCAATCAAGTGGGATGGAATCTGGAAGGAGTTGGCGTCTGTTAGGATCAACACCTTTAATTTGATTTTCTTTGTACCGAGTATAGAAGCAAGTGACTGACCGGACAATACCAACGATGCAGGAATATTTCCCGCAAAAGTATTATTTGACTCCCTCGAAAGTATTATGTAGCATTACTAGTAGAACCATCACGCTTTAGGGTATCAGAAATAGTCCAATTGTCTAGCGAGGTCAAGGACCTTAGGGAGTAATGCCGTGACTCAAAGCGCAATCAACTCTCAGGAACCGGTAGATAACCTGGCCGACCAACGTACAGGTTCAGGAATCGTCGTTCTGTCTTCTTCTATGCAACTCTTACACATGAATCGCCAAGCTACTGAACTGTCCAAGCTCATAAATATGGCGGAAAACGGCGGAAAACCAGCAAAAGCAGCCCAAGGAGTACTCCCCTCAGCCCTTACCGAACTTTGTGCTGAAATTATAAATGCATTGCAAGTTCGCACCGAGGCTAAAGATTGGGAGCAATTCGAGATCAAGCGAGTGGCAGGGAATCCAAATCAACCCGTGCTCCTTCGCGGCTTTGGACTTCCTGACCGAAGCGGAATACAGCATGCTCGACTTGTTGTGACATTAGAAGAACTCGGGCGTCGCCAACAGCTTAATACGGATCAGGCCAAAGAACGATTTCAGCTTACGAACCGAGAACAATCGGTGGTCGAAAACCTTGCTAAGGGTTGGACCAATAAGGAAATTGCAAACGCCCTCAAAATCACCGAACAGACCGTCAAGGAACATATTAAACACATCATGCGGAAAACAAATTCCACAACCCGCACAGGAGTTCTGGTTCAGATCTTCCGTTCTTAGGTCTCCTACAAGCCCCTTTGAACGCCTTGTCGATGGAACTCCCCCTATTAGGGCGACATTTCTTTGACGTTGCTCCCATTCCGAGATAGTCATCAGCCAAAACAGACGATTTCTCCGGCGTCTTGGATGACCGACATTGGGTGATGAATTCATTCGACGTTGAGCTCTCTGGGCTTAATAAAATCCATCTGCCCAGCAAAGCTTGTTGCACGCTGACCCTACCATTCATCCAATATAGTAGCCTATTCAACACAGTGAAATATTTTTGAGACATTCAGTCGCCCCATAACGGAACGACGCCTCATTATTTCAGCAACTTATATCGAGTGAAAATGGTCCAACATTTGCTCATACTCAAACCGTCCCCTTTAAGAGGCTAGGGGGAGTGAAGGACTTCAACAGATGAGTAAGAAAAGGGAACTTAAATTGAGCCTGTTGGCCATCATGGCCATGGCTTTCTCTGCCGTTGGATGTCAGTCTAATCCCGTCACCACAGCTGTTCGATATGATAACGTCCGATTTATGGATTTATGGAATACGTACACCCATTGCCTGTCCAGCGAACAAGCGCACGCTGCAATGCTGGACTCGACCAAGTTATACGAGGTCAGCTTGGTTCAAGCACAGCGGTCGAGTCTCAAGACCTTCCTCCCCGCCCAGCTCAACAACATGGTGGCTCAACCTTCATTCAGACTGGCTGTAGATGTTCACGCGATGGCAGCTTCCTGCAGCCTTCACACTGGAGATCTGGCGCTGTCAGTCGGAGAGCATGACCTCGCAAGAAACCAGTTCCGACAGATTCTGAACGGCCATGTGCAATCCGACTCTTCGTACTATGCGGTACAAGCGCAGGCGCGGCTGGCTGCCCTCGAACTGACCCTTCAAGCTTCTCTCCAATAAACCGCTCGTTCATCTCACAGGGACGGTCGCGCCCCTCGCACCTTCGGTTCCTGCACGAACCAAATCTTGGAATAATTGTCCGTAGATCGCGGCGGAACGTGTCCAGGAAAGATCCTGTTCCATCCCGGCCTTGACGATGCGCTGCCAGTCCGCCTTCTTCCGATACACACACAGTGCTAATAGTAGACAGGTCAGCAGTGACGTCGCACTGGTATCGGCAAAGCTAAAACCGGTGGCCTGTGATTCCTTGAAGGCACAGGGCGTATAGTTGACAACGGTATCGGCCAATCCTCCGGTATTTCTCACGACGGGAACTGTTCCATAACGCAAACTATACAGTTGACTGAGTCCACAGGGTTCATAGCGAGACGGCATGACAAAGATATCCGCCCCGGCCTCGATACGATGGGCCAATCCTTCATCGAACACATTGCGGAACGCGATTTTTCCAGGATACTCGTCCGCCAACTTACGTACCTGATGCTCATAGGACGCCTCACCCGTCCCCAGAATGGCCATCTGCACATTCAGCTCCATCAGCTCCGGAATAATATCGATCACGAGATCGATACCCTTTTGAGTGGTCAGGCGTGCTATGACTCCCAGCAGTGGAGCCTTCTGTCGGCGCAGCCCCAGTTCCTGCTGAAGGGCTTTCTTGCACTGAGCCTTACCGGACATGTCCGAAAGAGAGTAGTGAGCAGGCACATAGACATCCTTGGCAGGATTCCAGATATCCGCATCAATGCCGTTCACGATGCCGTGAAGCACGTGGTTGCGCTCGCGCAAGACGCCGTCAAGACCAAACCCATACTCAGCGGTTTGGATCTCCTCACTATAGGTCGGACTCACGGTGGTTAAAAGATCGGCGAAGACAAGACCGCCCTTCAATAGATTGACGGAACCATAAAATTCGAGCGCGGTAGGCGCGAACAAGTGTGCAGGCAATCCCGTGAGGGAAAAACTCTCCGCTGGGAACAATCCCTGGTACCCGAGGTTGTGAATGGTCAAGACGCTTCGGATGGTTTTGAGCGACGCTCGCCCTTGATAGAGCGATCGCAAATACACGGCGCACAAAGCCGTTTGCCAGTCGTGCAGATGAAGAAGATCGGCGTGCCACCGGTCCTGCTCGCCGAAATGTACCAATAATTCCATCACGGCTCGGCAAAAAAATACGAACCGGTCGAGATTGTCGGGATAGTCCAGACCGGCCTCTTGATATAGCCCAGGCCGAGCAAAAAATGGGTCATGGCGTACGACGAACACTCGCAGGCGACCAGAACCCGCCGTCTGGACGGAAGGCCAGACGACCTCCTGAATACCGGCCTCAATCATCCCGTGAGCGGTGGGAACCGGCAACCGACCATAGTCCGTCAGTTCATAGCCACCTGAAAGAACCTGCCTATAACAGGGAAGAATGACGTAGACATCGTGTCCCAGCTTGGCGAATTCAACAGCCAGTGCACCGACGACATCGGCGAGCCCACCCGTTTTCGCATAGGGCACGACCTCCGACGACACCAGGCACATCTTGAGCGGGCGCGGATCCTGAGTCGGTGTCATAGGGCGGGAAACCCTCGGTTACTGTGAGGCCGGCGACGATTCGAGTCGCGTCTTGAATTGTGATTCGTGCTTCCAATTTTTGCCGACGGCGTGCACCTTCTCCGACGTCATCGCTTCCTGGTACACAAGCACATTGTCGAGAAACACGAGGTAGTGGCCGCGATCCGCATAGGCTAAGAACAACGCGTCTCCGGCCTCAAGCCCTGTTTCCCACCCTTGCGGCGATTCTCCAAGCGCCATACGAGCCTGCGGAATCAAACGCCCGTCCTTCATGCCGAAAAAATGGGTGAACTGCTGATGGATATAGGTCGGCTCACCCCAAATCTCGACGAAGGCACGCGGCGTCAATTGGCGAATTTGAAAGTCCCCTTGTTGTACCAACCGTTTCTGTTGATCGAAAGGCGGCAATCCTGAACAGGCCACAGGCAGGATCGCGACAAACAGCAACCATCCGGTTCCGGCCAATCGACCGAGCTTCATCCGAGCGAACCTCCTATTTTTTTGATGCCTTGCTGTCTCCCTGCCCGATCACAGTAACCGTCTGGACTTCGGTTCCACGGGCTTCACCGGCTGGCAGACATCGCACTGACACAACCGTCGTAAAAAGGCATAGGAGTAGAGGCCGGTATCGTGCCCGTCACTCCAGGTGAACTGGAGCGCGTAGCGACCGACCGGCTGAACGTCCTGCAACATGATCACCACCGGCACATCATCCGGCTTCAAACGAAGCTCGCCCGTCCATTCATCGGTACAGGCGGCGCAGGGACAGTGCTGCCGCAGATACCGAACCGGATAGAGAGCCTTGTGACCATCGCTCCAGGTAATCCCCAACAAACCCTTCTGCACCCATTCCATATCCGTGGGTTCGAGTACGCTGTCGCTCATAGCAACCAACCATCCCCCTCTCTTATCGTACTGGAGGCTCGACGCTCTAACCGGCCGCGTCCTACGCGGGGCTCCCGCTTGTCAGAAAATCTACCGGCGGGAGGCGTCGACCCGCCACCACCGTGACATAGCTTTCGATAGCCGATTCGACTTCAGCCCGCACTTGACCGACCGCATGCAAGCGACTCATGAGTGCCGGCTGCATCTGCAAGGCTTGCTGGAGAAACGCGACGCTTCCGCGCGACAACGTCGTGCAACGAAACGGCTGGTGACTTGCACAACGTTCGCACACAATCCCTCCGGCGGTCGGTGAGAACTGAGGGAACGGGCTGCGATGGAGCCTGCCGCAAGCCGCGCATTGATCGGTTTGAGGCCGAAACCCGGTGACAGCCAGCAAGCGAATCTGAAACAGCAACGTCGTCCAGGCCGCATCACGACTCTCCAATAACGTTCGCAACCCCGTCTCCAACACCTCGAACACCAGCGGCTCGGCATCGCCCTCCGCCATCACCGCGCTCACAAGGTTGACCATGCGTCCCGCTGCGGCCATCAAGGTCAGATCGCTGCGAAACTTGGCAAAGGGCTCATCCAGCGCAACTTGCGAAATTCGATAGAGGGAGTCGCCTGGCTTTTCGAAGAGGTCCAGATGGCAGAGGGTAAAGGGTTCGATCATGCCGCCCAAACGGCTCTTCAACCGGCGCGCCCCACGCGCTACCCCGCGCAACTTTCCGAAGCGCATCGTATAGAACGTGACGATACGGTCGGCGTCACCCCACTTTCTGCTATGCAGCACGATGGCAGCGGTCTTCACCAACGGCATCTCAACACCGCCTCGCAGGATTCTATCGGAAAGAAGAGGTGCACGCCGGGCGCTATCGAATCTGTTCGAGGAACAACGTCGCCAGCGTGAGGTAAATGGCAATGCCCGTGATGTCGTTGGCCGTCGTCACAAAGGGACCGGCCGCGACGGCCGGATCCACGCCCATTCGTTTCAACACGATCGGCATCACGGTGGCCATGCTGGTCGAAACGAGGAAGGCCGTAATGAGCGACACCCCCACGACCATGCCGAGAAACACCTGGTGCCACAACCAGCCGACCACGGTCAACATCAAGCTACAGGCAATACCCATCAGGAACGCGATCTTGGCTTCACGGAAGAAAATTTTCCAGACGTCCGTGAGTTCCACGTGACCGGTGGCAAGCCCGCGAATGATGAGTGTAGAAGACTGCAGGCCGACATTGCCTCCCATCGCCGCGATGACCGGAATGAAACTGACGATGGCCACCACTTCTTGAATCGTGTACCGGAAAATCCACAAGAGCATGCCGGACAACAGGCTTCCGACCAGATTCGTGAACAACCAGGGCAGCCGCACGCGAGCGGCGGTAAAACTCGACGACTTGGACGTCGCCTCCTCCTCGATGGCTCCGGCCATTTTCAGCATGTCCTCGGTCGCTTCTTCCCGAATGACGTCCACCACGTCGTCGACCGTAATGATGCCCACCAATTTCCCGTCTTTCTCCACCACCGGAATGGCCAGCAGGTTGTAACTCGCGACCTGGCGCGACACTTCCTCCTGATCCATGTCCACGGCCACGCTGATCAGATCACGGGTCATGATGTTCTTGAGCGGGGTGGCAGGGGGAACCGTCAACAGTTGGCGGAGCGACAAGACCCCCACGAGCCGGTCTTCCTTATCCGTCACATAGATGTAGAACACCATTTCGGCGTCCGTCGCCTGCTGCAGGCGGCGGATGGCCTCCTGGGCCGTGGCATCTTCGGAGAGCGCGAAAAACTCGGTGGTCATGATACCGCCGGCCGTTCCCTTGGGGTACTTCAGCAAATCGGCGATTTCCGTCGAATCCTCCGTCCGCATCAACGCAAGGATCTCCTTCGCGCGATCGGTCGGAATCACACTCAAGATATGGGCGATGTCGTCGGAGCCGAGATCTTTCAACAACCACGCGGCATCGGATGGCAACAAGTCCGACAACACCAGCGTAATGCTGTCACCGTCCAACTCGCTGAGCACTTGCCCGCGTTTGACCTCCCCGCGCACCAATTCGAAAATTTCGCGCTTTTCTTTCAACGAGGAGAGGTGGTCGATGACGTTGGCGATATCCGCCGGATGCATGCGGGCCAGCATCTTGGCCAAATTGGTGATGGCGCCGCGACGCAGGAGCCGCTGGATGGAGACCAGGCGCATGTCGGGCTTGGCCTGTTGACCGCGTTCCACAGCTTCACGGGACGCATCTTTCCCGAGCGGCTCCTTTTCGGGAAGTCGCGGACGTTCCGACGGTTGGATGGTGGCTTCGTTAATAACCCAGCTCCGCGAGGGTCTGTTCGTCCTCTCGCCACGATTCACGCACCTTCACCCACAACTGCAAAAACACCTTCATCCCAAACAGCCGTTCCATATCCTGCCGTGCCGCCGTCCCCACAATCTTGAGGCGCTCGCCCTGCTTGCCGATCAAGATGCCCTTTTGTGATTCCTTTTCCACCAGCACGACGGCGGCAATCTTGGTCATTTTTTTCGTTTCTTGAAACTGTTCGATCTCGACCGCCACCGAGTGGGGCACTTCTTCATAGGTCTGTTGCAGAATCTTCTCACGGATCAGTTCTGCCGCGAGGGTCCGCATCGACTGATCCGTGACGACGTCTTCATTGTACGTCGCTTCCCCTTCCGCCAACAGCGACGGCGTCACCGCCAGTAGCCGATCCACATTGTCGCCGGTTTCCGCCGACAGCGGGACCATTTCCGTCCAGGGGAAGATCCGCAGGTACTGCTCCATCAAGGGAAGGAGCCGCGCCTTGTTCACCAGATCGACCTTGTTGATCACCAAGACCACCGGACGGGCCTGCTTTGCGACCGCCTGTTTCACATGTTCGATCACGGCCAGATCGCCGGGACCGGGCTGAGACGTCGCCTCGACGACGACGTACAGCACATCCGCATCGTCAAAGGTTTCCAGCGTCGTCCGCACCATCCGGCGGTTCAACAAATGATGCGGTTCGTGCAACCCGGGCGTGTCGAGAAAGACGATCTGAGCGCCCTCCATATGGGCCACGCCCAAGATGCGCGTCCTGGTCGTCTGCGGCTTGTCGGACACGATTGCGATCTTTTCGTTCAGCAGACGATTCAAGAGCGTCGACTTCCCGACATTCGACCGGCCGATGATGGCGACACTGCCGAACTTCATGGCGTCTTCACCAGAGGAGCCCGTTCCTTCTCTCCGGTTGGAGCGAGTTGATACACCGTTTCCCCCTTCCGCACATAACCCAACTGTTCCCTGGCCAATTCCTCGATGCGAGTCGGATCGTATTGCACGCGATCCAAGTCCATCCGCAATTCGCCGTTCAACCGCCGGAGGTCGGAGAGTTCTTGATCAAGCTGCTCCGCATGGTCGCGCAGATGCAGGTAGCGCGAAATCCCCATCTCACCGAACAGCAACGCTCCCAGCATCAGCAGCAGCGCCCCGAGCCCCACCCACTTCCCGGCGGCACAGAGCTTCCGCTGCCAATCCAACCAGTCGCGACCACGGTTCGGCTTGATCATCACAACGATTACATCCTCGACGGAACAGCCGCAGGGCCACGATAGAGGGCCGCCGCGCCCAGTTCGTCTTCGATGCGAAGGAGTTGATTGTACTTGGCGACGCGATCCGTTCGGGACAACGATCCGGTCTTGATCAACCCGCTGTTCGTCGCCACCGCCACGTCCGCAATCGTCGTGTCCTCCGTTTCGCCGGAGCGATGAGAAATGATGGCCGTATAGCCCGAGCGCTTGGCGAGTTCGATCGCGTCCAGCGTCTCCGTCAAGGTCCCGATCTGATTGAGCTTGATCAGGATCGAATTCCCAATGCCCTCGGCAATCCCCTTGGCGAAGATCTCGACGTTGGTGACAAAAATATCGTCGCCCACCAGTTGCACGCGCTTGCCGAGCTTTTCCGTCAGAATCTTCCAGCCCTTCCAATCCAGCTCGCTCAAGCCATCCTCGATGGACAGAATCGGATAGCGATCCAACAGCTTGCCGTAGTACGCCACCATTTCTTCCGAGGAGCGCTCCGGATTCTTCTCCGCCTCCAGCACATAGCGTCCCTTCTCGTAGAGCTCGCTCGCCGCGCAATCCAGGGCCAAAGCGATATCTCGGCCGGGACGATAACCGGCGGCTTCGATCGCCTCCATGATCAAGGTCAGCGCTTCCTCATTCGATTGCAGGTCAGGCGCAAAGCCCCCTTCGTCGCCGACCGCCGTGTTCAATCCCTTTTTCTTCAAGAGCGCCTTCAGCGTATGAAACACCTCCGTCGCCATACGCAACGCTTCGCTGAACCGGGGTGCCCCCACCGGCATGATCATGAATTCTTGCAGGTCGAGCCGGTTATCCGCATGGGCCCCACCGTTGATGATGTTCATGAGCGGCACCGGCAACACCCGCGCATTCGTCCCTCCGAGGTAGCGATACAACGGCTGCCCTGTTTCATTTGCCGCAGCCTTGGCCACCGCCAGCGAGACTCCGAGAATGGCATTGGCGCCCAGCTTGCCTTTGGTCTTGGTTCCATCCAGCGCAATCATCGCCTGGTCGACGGCAGCCTGATCCAACGCCTCCATCCCGAGCAATTTCGGCGCGATCGTCTTGCTCACATTCGATACCGCCTTCGACACACCCTTGCCCATCCAGCGCTTCTTGTCGCCGTCGCGCAGCTCGATCGCTTCCTTCTCGCCGGTCGACGCTCCGGACGGCACCGCCGCACGCCCATGCGCACCGCTTTCCAGCAGCACCTCCACTTCCACCGTCGGATTGCCTCGTGAATCAATGATCTGCCTGGCCTTCACGTTTGCGATTCCACTCATACTCCAATTCTCCTCTACCTACTGACGCTGAACAATCCCTGCACTGATCTACCAACTCATCTTTCGGTCGAGTTTCGGTCAAGGTTGCTAGAACACCATGACATGGTCAACTAAATAGCGTGAGTCCTGTTCAACCAATACCATTTCGGCGACGAACTCGCCCGCCTGCTTCGTGAACCATTGCCTCCACACGATTGCCACAGACTGGGGCCGCCGGAATATGGCGACATATTCTCTTTTCGAGAAAAATCCCTTTTCAGCTTGGTACTGCCTACACACCTTCTCCAAATAGTCCTTCGTGACGAGAGTCTTCAATCTCTCCGTAAAATCTCTCACATGCCGTTCATGATCGATGTCGGTCGATGCCTCCAACAGGTTGTCCATGATCGGTTCAGCAACCTTCAGAATTTCTTCATCAGACTGTCGGGCGAGTTTCATGTGAGGCACTCTACCTGTACATGTTTTCGGGATGAGGCTAGGTTGCTTCCCACTGCGCGCGTCCAACGAGGGTCTTCTGAGGCCGCGCGTTGCGCGAGCAAGGGAAGCAACCTAGCCTCATCCGAGCAATTCCTTCTTCAACAGCTCATTCACCTTCCCCGGGTTCGCCTTGCCGCCCGAAGCCTTCATCACCTGTCCGACCAGGAAACCGAGGACCTGCTGCTTGCCTTCCTTCAATTGCGCCACTTGAGCGGGATTCTTCTTCAAGACTTCATCAATAATAGTCGTCAGCGCCCCTTCGTCGGACACCTGCGTGAGCCCCTTTTCTTGAACAATTTTGGCCGGCGCCTTTCCCGACGTATAGACCTCCGGGAAGATCTCCCGAGCCACCTTGAGGCTGATCATGCCTCGATCAACGAGGGTCAGCAATTCGACCAGCCGCTCCGGGGTGACGGGGGACGCATCGGCTTCGATCCCCGCATGATTCAACTCACGCAGCAATTCCCCCATCACCCAATTGCTCACCGTCTTGGGATGAGGGTACAGCTTCACACAGGCCTCAAAGTACAGCGACAAGGTTTTGCTGGAGGTCAGAATCCCCGCGTCGTACTCGGGCAGCTCATATTGCGAGACAAACCGTTCCTGCTTTGCAGAGGCCAGTTCCGGCAACCCCTGACGGAGTTGTTCGATCCATTCGGCCGAAATGTCCAACGGCACCAAATCAGGGTCCGGGAAATACCGATAGTCGTGCGCCTCTTCCTTGCTCCGCATCACCGCCGTCTCACCACGATCCAGGTTCCAGAGCCTGGTTTCTTGATGGATCGTCCCGCCTTCGTTCAACACCTTGGTTTGCCGCTTCACTTCATAGTCCACGGCGTCCTTGACGAACTTGAACGAGTTGATGTTCTTCAGCTCGACCTTGGTCCCGAACGCGGCCTGGCCCACCGGACGCAGCGACAGGTTCGGCTCGCAGCGGAAACTCCCCTCCTCCATGTTGCCGTCACAGACATCCAGGTACATCAAGAGCTCGCGCAGGGCCTTGAGATAGGCGACGACCTCTTCCGACGAACTCAAGTCCGGTTCGGTCACAATTTCAAGCAGGGGTGTACCGGCGCGATTGAGATCCACCAGGCTCATGCCGCTGCCGGCCCCATGCAGGTTTTTCCCCGCATCCTCTTCCAAATGGGCCCGCCTGATGCGCACATGCTTGCGATTCCCGCCGGCGGCGATGTCGATCCACCCGTTCTCACAAATCGGGGCTTCGTATTGCGAAATCTGATAGCCCTTCGGCAGGTCGGGGTAAAAATAGTTCTTGCGGGCGAACCGATTCTGCGCGCGAATCGTGCTGTTCAGCGCCAGGCCCGCGCGGACCGCCATCTCCACCGCTTTCTCATTGATCACCGGCAGCGACCCCGGCAGGCCCAGACAGACCGGACAGGTCTGCGAGTTCGCCGTGCGGCCGAACGTCGTCCCGCAGGGGCAAAACAGTTTCGACTGCGTGCGCAGTTGCGCATGGACCTCCACGCCGATGACGACTTCGTACGCCACGCTCAGCCCTGCTCTCCCTTGGTGAAATGCTCACGTTCCCGGCGCATCGCCTCTCGCCCGGCCTCGAACGCATCGCGCAACACGGTTTTCTTGGACTCGATGAAGTCGCGGCCATCCTCGACGACGCCTTCGAGCCGTTCACCGGCTTCCCCGACCAATTCCCGCAACTCATCCTCCGCACGCTTCGCGTAGCCGCGCAACAGCTCGCGCGATTCCTGTCCGGTCCGTGGGGCCAGCAAGAGCGCCGCCATGGCCCCCAACGCTGCTCCGCTCAAAAATCCCAACAGAACCACCGCCGACGAAGAGTCTCGATTATCCGCCATTGTGATGCCCTCCCTCTTTGAACCGTTCCTTCACCACATGTTTCGCAGCCCTGAGCCCCGCGACCATGCTTGCCACATTGGCCAGAAGCGAATTCCCGGAGCCCCGCACCAGACTATGGACCTGATTGACCGACTCCCCCACCTCACCGACTGCGTGCAACAAGACGGCCGCATGCTCGACCCCGCCGCGCGCCTGTTCGGTCACGTCGTTCAGGTTTTGACTCATCGCCCGCAACTCGGCGATCAACGTCGGCAACTCGGCATTCATCTTCACGAAAAGCTGCTCCGATTCAACCACCGTCTTTCGAATTTGAATCAACAATGGCACCAGGTAGCCGACCAGCACCGCAAAGGCGACCGCCACCAGAATCGCGGCAACATCAACGATCATAAGCACCTCCCGTCACATTCACCGAATCTGCGGCCTCTTCATGCGCCAATTGGTCGCCTGCTCGTAGGCATGCGCCCCGCGCAGCAGCGTTTCTTCTTCGAACGGCCGACCGATCAACTGCAGGCCGATCGGCAACCCCGCCTTGCTGAATCCGCAGGGAAGCGCGATGGCCGGAAGCCCAGCCAGATTGGCGGAGATGGTGTAGATGTCGGACAGATACATCTGCAACGGATCCTGGGATTTTTCACCGAACTTGAACGCGGTGGTCGGAGTCACCGGTGTCACGATCAGATCCACGGTCTGAAACGCCGCCTCGAATTCCCGGCGGATCAAGGTCCGCACCGCCTGGGCCTTCCCATAGTAGGCGTCATAGTAACCGGCGCTGAGCACATAGGTGCCCAGCATGATCCGACGTTTGACTTCCGGGCCGAATCCTTCCGCTCTGGTCTTGAGGTACAAGTCCAGGAGATCCTTACTCTCCCTCGCCCGCAACCCGTACTTCACTCCATCATACCGGGCCAAGTTTGAGCTGGCCTCGGCAGTGGCGATGACATAATAGGTAGCCACGGCCGCGTCGGTGGTCGGCAACTTGATTTCGCGAATGTCGGCGCCGAGTTCCCGCAGGCCCTCGATCGCCGCGCGGACCGCCTGCTCCACTTCCGGATCGAGGCCGTCGGCGAAATATTCGACCGGCACGCCGACCTTGAGCCGCTTCAGATCTTTCTTCCTGAGCGCCTTGAGGTAATCCGGAACCGGTACGTTCGCCGAGGTCGAATCGCGAGGATCATGGCCTGCAATGACGCCCAACAACAGTGCGGCATCGGTCACATCCTTCGTGATCGGACCGATTTGGTCCAACGACGAGGCGAAGGCCACCAGTCCATAACGAGAGACACGGCCGTAGGTCGGCTTCAAGCCCACCACCCCACAGAATGCCGCCGGCTGGCGAATGGAGCCACCGGTATCCGACCCCAAGGCCGCGACACATTCATCCGCCGCCACCGCCGCCGCCGATCCGCCGCTCGACCCTCCCGGGACGGCGCGGACGTTCCAGGGATTGCAGCTGGCGCCGAAGGCGGAATTCTCGGTGGAGGACCCCATCGCAAATTCGTCCAGATTCGTCTTGCCGACCAAGAGATAACTTTGCGCGCGTAATTTGGCGACGACGGTCGCATCATAGGGCGGCACGAATGTCTCCAGCATGCGGGAAGCACAGGTCGTGCGCACGCCTTCGGTACAGATATTGTCCTTGACTGCGAGCGGCATGGCCATCATCGGCGTCGTCTTGCGCCAGCCCTTCAGCGCCTGATCGAGGCGCTCCGCCTGCGCAACGGCCGCCTCCCTGCATTGCGTGAGGTAGGCCTTCACCTTCGGTTCGACCTGCGTCACCCGCAGGAAGTAGGCGCGGACGATCTCCGCCGCCGTCACATCCCCGGCCGTAAACTTCCGCTGCAACTCCGCCAACGTGAGCTTGTGGATCGACATCAAGGACATCAGACTTTCGCAACCTTCCGGGCGATCCGGTTTTTCGCATCGACCTGGATGATCTTCGGCTTGTGCCGTTTGATTTCCTCGTCGCTATAATATTCGTAACAGAAGATGATGATCTGATCGCCCACCGCCGCCTTGCGGGCGGTCGGACCGTTCAGGACGATCTCGCCGCGCCCCCGTTTCCCCTTCATCGCATAGGTCATGAACCGTTCGCCGTTATTGAGATTGGAACAGACGATGGCTTCATAGGGCAAGATACCCGCCGCGTCCAGGAGGTCTTCGTCCACGGTGAGACTGCCCTCATATTCCAGACAGGCCTCCGTCACCGTGGCCCGATGGATCTTCGCCCGCAACATTTGTCGAAACATAGGGTTCTCTTCTCTCCTTGCCTGATTACGATTCCTGAATAATCTTCGGCACCCGGAAACAATGCTCCTCCGCATCGGGAGCGTTCGCCAATGCTTGGTCGGGGGAGAGGGACGTCTGGGTTTCGTCCGGACGAAACACGTTGGTCTGCCCCAACACGGTCGCCGTCGGTTCCACATCCTCGGTGGAAAACGTCTTGAGCTTCTGCACATAGGCCACGATCTGATTCAACTGCTGGCCGAAGGCCTCCGTCTCGGCCTCGCTCAAGGCCAACCGCGCCAGCTTCGCCACCCTCTCGACTTCCTGTTTCGTGATCTCCATAAGGTCCTCTTGCTAGTCTTCAGCAGTCAGCTCTCAGCCGTCAGCTTAGGAGAATTGTCTTTCACACTGAAAGCTGATAGCTGACGGCCATTCTGCTTGTCATTCCACCGTCACGCTCTTCGCCAGGTTCCTCGGCTGATCCACGTCCTCGCCGCGCAAGACCGCGATGTGATAGGCCAACAACTGCAACGGAATCGTAAAGAGGATAGGCGACAGCAGCGGGTGCACGTCGGGAATCGTAAACACCGCGTCGGCGGTCTTGCCCAACTCGCGCTCCCCTTCCGCCACGAACGCAATCACCGGAGCCCGGCGCGCCTTCACCTCCATGAGGTTGCTGACCGTCTTCTCATACAACCGATCCCGCGGCGCCAACACCACCACCGGCATGTCCTTGTCGATAAGCGCGATCGGCCCATGTTTCATCTCTCCCGCGGCATAGCCCTCCGCATGGATGTAGGAAATCTCCTTGAGCTTCAGCGCCCCCTCCAACGCGATCGGATAGTTGATCCCGCGCGCCAGATACAAGAAATCCGATTTCTTGTAATAGCGTTTCGCGATCGCCAGGATCTCCGCTTCCCGGCCGAGCACATGTTTCACCAAGGCCGGCAGCGTGACCAAGCGATCGAGCCAAGCCTTCCCGTCCGCCACACTCAGTACACCCCGTACCCGCCCCAGATGCAAGGCCAGCATGTACAGCGCCGCCAGCTGACTGGTAAACGCCTTCGTCGAAGCGACCCCGATCTCAGGGCCGCAATGGGTATAGAGCACGCCGTCGGACTCGCGGGCCAAGGTGCTGCCCACCACGTTGACGATCGAGACGACTCGCGCCCCCTTTTGCTTCGCTTCGCGAGCTGCGGCCAAGGTGTCGGCGGTTTCGCCCGACTGCGAGATCGTGATGAACAGGTCGTTCTTTTCGATCAAGGGATCGCGATAGCGAAACTCGCTGCCGATATCGACCTGCACCGGCGTCCGGACCATCTCTTCCAGCAGGTACTTCCCCACCAGGCCGGCATGCCAACTCGTCCCGCAAGCCACGATCCAGATGCGGCCGACCTCGGCGAACTGTTTCGGCGTCAAACCGATGTCCGGCAGATCCGCCTCGCCACTCTCATAGGAATAGCGCCCCCGAATGGTATCCAGAATAGTTTGCGGCTGTTCGTGGATCTCCTTCAACATGAAATGGGGGTAGCCGCTCTTTTCGGCGGCGGACGCATCCCACGTGACGGTGGTCTTTTTTCGCGCGACCGCCCGGCCGTCGAGATCCGTAAACGTCACCGTCCCGGCCGTGACTTCGGCGACATCACCCTCTTCGAGAAACGTCACGTCCCTGGTGTGGGACAACATCGCCATGACATCCGACCCGACGAACGCCGCCTCAGCGGTGCGGCCGATGACCAATGGACAACCGGATCGAGCGGCCACCAGCATGCCCGGCTCGCGCTCTGAAATCACCGTGATCGCATAACTCCCTCGAATCTCTTTCGCCGCCGCGCGAACGGCATCCGCCAGGCACAGACCGTTTTTCTTCATCTGCTTGTCGATCAAATGCGCGACGACCTCGGTATCCGTCTCGGACTGAAACTTGTAGCCGTCCTTGACCAAACGCTGTTTGAGTTCGACGTAGTTTTCGATGATCCCGTTATGCACGAGCACGCAGCTCTCGGAACGGTGCGGATGCGCGTTCTGCTCGGAAGGCTTGCCGTGCGTGGCCCAGCGCGTATGCCCGATCCCGCACGTCCCCGCCACCTGCTTCTGCTCCAGCGATTTCTGCAGATTGATCAATTTGCCGACGCTGCGGCGAATCTCGATTTTCTCTCCACGTTGCACCGCCACACCGGCCGAGTCATACCCCCGGTATTCCAGTTTCGACAACCCGTTCAACAAAATCGGAACCGCATCCTGGTTGCCCACGTAGCCAACGATGCCACACATAGGTCGTCGTTACCTCCGCTTCGTACGTTGAACCGCCGGTTGCTGTTTCTTCACGGCACGTTTCGATCCCTTGGAAACCTTGGCCCCTTCGACAGCCTTCGCGCCGGTCGCGGCAGGAGTCGGAGACGGAGTGGAAGCCTGCCCGCTCTGCAACGCGCGCCGACGGGCGGCCCAGCCCTCGCGCGTCACCTGCGGCACCCGTGAGATGACGAGCGCATCCGGCGGCACATCCTGCGTCACGGTGGCGCCGGCCGCGATGACGGAGCCCTGTCCGACGGTCACTGGCGCCACCAGTTGCACATCGCTCCCGATGAATACTCCATCTCCGACCACTGTCTGGAACTTCTTATACCCATCGTAATTGCAGGTGATCGTCCCGGCCCCGATATTCACACCCGCTCCGATCCGCGCATCACCGAGATAACTGAGATGGTTGGCCTTCGATCCTTCGCCGAGTTCGGCTTTCTTCATCTCGACGAAATTCCCGACCTTCGCCTTGCGTCGCACGATTGCACCGGGCCGCAGGTGCGCAAACGGTCCGAGGTGAGCCCCCTCCTCGACCTGCGACTCGCGCAAAATGCAGTGATCCAAAATCTCCACTCTGTTTCCGATGGTGCAATCGGTGATGCGTGAACCGGAATGCACGACCGTCTCTTCCCCGATCACCGTCCGCCCTTCAAGCGTCACATTCGGATAGAGTACCGTGTCCCGGCCGATCGTCACCCCTGCATCGATCCAGGTCGAGGCAGGGTCCCACATCGTCACACCGGCCTCCAGCCACCGTTCCCTGATCCGCCGGCGGATCACCCGCTCGACCTCCGCCAATTGCACGCGGCTGTTGATGCCCAATCCTTCGTCGATCGTGCGCAGACGCAGAGCCGAACAGGTGCGCCCCTGCTGCACCGCCATCTGTACGATGTCCGTGAGGTAATACTCACCCTGGGCATTGTGAGGATCGAGCTTGTCGAGGGCCGGAAAGAGGAAGTCGCCGTCGACGATGTAGGTCCCGACGTTGATTTCGCGCACCAGTCGCTCATCCTCGGACGCATCTTTCTCTTCCACGATGGCCTGCACCGCGTTGTCGGCCGCCCCCTGCAGCCACTCGTCACGGCGGCGGCGAATGACCCGCCCATAACCGGACGCATCGTCGAGCACCGATGTCAACAGGGTCACTGCTGCGCGCTGCGCCTCATGCACCGCCAACAGCTCCCGCACCGTGGCCTCCGTGAGGAGCGGCGTGTCCCCGTTGAGGATCACATACCGGGACGGCTTTCGATGGAGACGGTCGAAGATGGAACGCGTCTGCAACACCGCATGCCCGGTGCCCAGCTGCCTGGCCTGCTCCGCCACGGCAATCTGGCCCCCGACTGCTTCGACGACCTTCCGGACCTCGGCCCCCTGATGCCCGACGACGACCGCCACGCCCTGTTCTGCCAGACGACAGGCGATGTCGAGGACATAGAGCACCATCGGCCGTCCCGCCACCGGATGGAGCACCTTGGCCACAGCAGACTTCATGCGCTTGCCGAGTCCCGCCGCCAAGATGATGACCGCGAGGCCGGGAACGGAATTCGCCGATGCGTGGTGCTGCGATGAATGGGTCATTGAGTCTTCACCATGAGGGTCTTCAGCGTAAAGGTCTGCTACGGTGCCGTCGATCAATGTGCGATCAGCCGACCTGCACGCCTGCGTCCGGTTGTTTGATCGGCGCCCACTGCTTCCCATCGGCCTGCGGCGCCGCGCCGGAGGGAGGAGCCGGTGTGTACAGACCGCCCGAGACGATCAGCTTCATGGCCTCTTCAACCGTGATGTCCACGGCGATCACCTCCCGCTCCGGCACCAACAAAAAGTACCCGGAGGTGGGGTTGGGCGAGGTCGGCACATACACATGTACCAGTGGATCCGGCGAGAGCTGCTGCATCTCCCCTTTCGTCACGCCGGTCACAAAGGCGAAACAATAATGTCCGTTCTTGGGAAACTGGATCAGCACGACGCGGCGGTAGGTTTCGCGTTCCGCGAACGACAGAATGTCCATCATGGACTTGATGGTCGAGTAGATCCCACGGACGACCGGCACACGGTTGAGCAAATTCTCCCACTGCCGTACGACATGGCGACCGATAAAGTTCGCCGCGAAGAGTCCGGTCGCAAAGATGAGCAGGACCAGGGCGACGATCCCCAACCCCGGCACATAATAGCCGGGCGTCACGAGACTGGCAGCCGCGTCTCCAAGAATTCCGTCCAGACTGACGAACAGGGTCTTCAAAATCAGGACAGTCCCCCAAAAGGGGATCATGACCAGCAAACCGGTCAGAAAATAACGTTTTAACGAGGCTTTCAACATGCGTGGCTGAGGGGTCCAGGTAGAGCGTCATGATACCGGTGTTTCGCCAGTCGTCGCAAGCCTTTTATTGCTATTTTCAAGCACTTGGAATAGGATTCCGCGCTCCTTCTCCAGGATTTTGTGACCGGAATGATGACTCAACCCAGGCGACCTCCCCAAGGCCTATTCATGACGCTCGAGGGGATTGAAGGTTGTGGCAAATCGACCCAGGCCAAGCTCCTTGGGAAGTACCTTCGGAGCGAGGGATACGTCACTGTGGAAACCAGAGAACCGGGCGGAACCCCGCTCGCGGAACACATCCGCTCGCTCCTGCTGGATCGCACCGGTGAACCGGTCGCGCCGGAAACCGAGGCCTTCCTTGTCTTCGCCGCCCGCCGGCAACATGTCGCGCAGGTCATCGAACCGGCCCTCGCACAAGGCGCCATCGTGATCTGCGACCGTTTCAGCGATTCCACCCTGGCCTACCAGGGTTATGCGCGTGGACTGGACCTCCCGACGCTCCGGACACTCAACCGCATCGCCACGCAAACCATCATGCCGGACCTGACCCTGCTCTTCGACCTCCCGGTCTCCACCGGCTTGGCGCGGCGACGGAACGCAGCCGGAACGAATCGACTGGATCGCGAGTCCATCCGATTCCATCGAAAAGTTCGCGCCGGTTTTCTCGACCTGGCGAAGCGCGAACCCGCACGGATCAAGATCATCCCGTCACGGGCCGCGAAAGAAACGGTCGCCCGCGCAGTGGTACAGGTCGTCACACCGTTGCTCAACAAACATCTGCGGGGCGCAACGAAGCACTCACCGTCACCAGGCACACATGCCCCTCGTACATCACAGGCCCGCCATGCCCTTCGCTGAGATCATCGGACATGACAGTGCCAAAATGCTGCTCAAGTCGGCGATCGTGCAAAACCGTCTCGCCCATGCCTACCTCTTCCACGGAGACGACCGCATCGGCAAACGCCTCCTGGCCCTGCGTTTGGCGCAAGCGCTCCTCTGCGAGAGCCTGCCGATCGATCACGAACCGGATGCCTGCGGCACCTGTCGCGCCTGTCGCCAGGTCGAGGCACGGACCCATCCCGATTTCCTGGTGATCGAACCGGACCGCGAACAAGCCAATCCCCAGATCAAGATCGAACTCATTCGCGACATCGAACAGCAGATGATCTATCGCCCGCTGATCGGCGATCGCAAAATCTGCCTGATCGACGACGCGGACCGCATGACGATCGGGGCCGCCAATGCGCTGCTCAAAACCCTGGAGGAACCGCCCGACCACAGCCTGTTCGTGCTGGTTTCGAGCAGGCCCTATGCCCTGCCTGCCACGATCCGGTCACGCTGCCAAGCCCTGCGGCTCGCGGCACCCGCGCAAACCCAAGTGGAAGCCGCCATCATTTTGAAGCGCGAACTTCCACCGGCCGATGCGCGCTTCCTGGCAGTCCTGAGTGATGGGCAATTGGGGCGGGCACTGGAATGTGACCTGGATCAGGCGCGGAACAACCAGAAGGAATTTTCCGTCCTGTTTTCATCGAAGGGGCTGCAGTCCTTTTCCACCGTCCTCGCGACTGCGGAAACCCTCGCCAAGGCGGACCGTGCCCCGGAGGCGTTCGACTGGCTGCTCCGTTGGTTGCACGACCTGTTGCTCCTGGCAGTCTGCGTCGGCTCCGACTACGTGCTCAATGTGGAGCAACGCAAAGAGATGCAGGCGCTGGCCGAACGCATCGACATCGACGAACTTCTGGACCTCATCGGCGACCTCGAAAAATTGGAACGGCAGGCGCACCGCAATTTGAATCTCCAGATGGCCCTCGAAACGACCTTGTTACGGGTGCGTCACCTGATCATCCCACAACAGACAGTCGGTACGGCGCGCTGACCTAGCTTTCCCCTCAACTGAACTGCTATCTTGACTTTCGAGCCATGAGCAACGCGAAAACCTTCTACATCACGACGCCGATCTATTACGTCAACGACGTGCCGCACATCGGCCATGCCTACACGACCATCGCCGCCGACGTGCTCGCACGCTACTGGCGATTACGTGGGCGCGAGGTGTTCTTTCTGACAGGTCTGGACGAGCATGGACAAAAGGTGCAGCAGGCAGCCGCCAAGGCAGGCATCGACCCGCAAGCCCATTGCGACCGGCTCGCGCCACAGTTTACAAACCTCTGGAAACGGTTGAACATCTCCAATGACGCCTTCATCAGGACCACCGACAGCCGGCACCAGACAGTGGTTCAACGATATCTTCAGCAGCTGTTCGATAAGCAACTGATTTACAAGGCTGACTACACCGGATGGTATTGTACGTTCGACGAACGATTCTGGCCTGAGAAAGACGTCGTCGATGGCCTGTGCCCGGACTGCAAGCGACCCATCGAACGTCTCAGCGAACACAATTATTTCTTCAGGATGGGCCAATATCAGGACCGGCTGATCGACCACATCCGAAACCATGAAGACTTCATTCGCCCCGCCTCCCGGCGCAATGAAGTCCTGGGCTTTCTTCAGAACCAAACGCTGGGAGACCTGTCGATCTCCCGTCCGAAATCCCGACTCTCCTGGGGCATCGAGCTGCCGTTCGACAAAGACTACGTCACCTACGTCTGGTTCGATGCGCTCGTGAATTATGTCTCAGCGCTCGAGTACAAACCGGGGCTCGATCGGTTCTGGCCCGCCGATGTCCACCTGGTCGGCAAGGACATCCTCACGACCCACGCGGTCTACTGGTCAACCATGTTGATGGCGCTGGAACTGCCGCTTCCAAAAACGATCTTCGCCCACGGCTGGTGGACGGTGGACGGCGAGAAGATGTCCAAGAGCCGCGGCAACGTCGTCGATCCCTACGCCATGGTCGATCAATTCGGCGCGGATGCCTTCCGCTATTTCCTGCTGCGCGAGGTGCCGTTCGGGCAGGATGGGGACTTTTCACAAGATGCGATGGTAGCCAGGATCAACAGCGATCTTGCGAACGGGCTTGGCAATCTGTTGAGCCGGACATTGACGATGATCGATCGATTTTCAGAAGGTAAGGTCCCCGGCCAAGGATCTCCTATGCAAATAGGAACAGGACTGGAAATGCCCATAGCCGAGGCTCAAGAATACTTGCCTGTAAGTGCCAACGAAAAACTTTCAGGTCTCAGATTCAAGGAACATATTGAAGACATTTGGGCATTAGTAGCATTTTGTGACCAATTGATTGAGGAAACTAAACCCTGGAACCTTGCGAAGAAACCTGAGACGAGACCAGAACTTAACAACGTGTTAAATGCCCTAGCTAAGGCTCTTCGCTCTCTTTGTCTCTACACATACCCTTTTATGCCCAATATGGCTGCGGAGATGAGCCAGCAGCTGGGGCTAAACCTGGATTTCACCAAACCGCTTTTAAGCGAAGGGTACCCATCCGAAGGCATAGTGCCTGGTACTAGAATTCAGAAGGGAAGAGCCTTGCTCCCTCGCATCGAATCGAAACCACAAGGAGCCAAGAACGTGACCGACGCACCAGCCTCTTCGCAACCGACAACCGTCACGCCGCCCTCGACTGCCGCCGCGTCACAGAGCCAGCCTCCCGCGGCATCGGCTCCCGCCCCTGCCGCTGCGCCACCCCAGATCACCATCGACGAATTCATGAAGATTCAACTCAAGACAGCGAAGGTCCTGACGGCGGAGCGCGTCCCGAAATCCGAGAAACTGCTCAAGCTTCAAGTCAGCCTGGGCAGTGAACAGCGGCAGATCGTTGCCGGCATCGGCAAGAAATACGAACCGGAGGCCCTGGTCGGCAAAACCATTGTCATCGTGGCGAATTTGAAACCGGCTAAACTGATGGGTATCGAATCGCAGGGGATGGTGCTCGCGGCAGGCGACAGCGAGGTCCGTGGCCTCGCGACCTTTATCGAAGACGTGGAGCCCGGCACCAAGGTGAAATGACTCGCTCACCCTTCACCAGACTGGTCGGCACCTGCCTCCTCGTGCTGTTGAGCAGTACCGGTGCGGGGTTCGTTTCAGAACCCTCCGAATCCGAACTCGAATCCAAGGCCCATTACAACGACCCCCTGCCCACCACCGTGGTGGTGCGGGTCGTCGCCCACCGTTCGTTGGTCCTGGGCCACGAGGTCGGCGGTGCGCGCGTGACGATCACCGACGTGGCCACCCGCCAACTCCTGGCGTCCGGCCTACAGCAGGGAGAACAGGGCGACCAAAGCCAGATCATGCGCACGCCGCACCTCATGGACGAGCCCCTCTACAGCGCACGACCGGCCGCCTCGTTCACCACCACGCTCGAACTCGCGCGCCCGACGTTGGTCGAAATTGCCGCCGAGGGCCCCCTGGCCTATCCCAGCGCGTTGCAACGGGCCAGCAAAACCGTCCTGCTCATTCCCGGTCACGACCTCACCAACGACGGCATCGTGCTGCACCTCTACGGCTACCTGGTGCAGGTCGAACAGCCGAAACCAGGCGAATCCCTGATCGCCAAGGAGGACGTCATGCTTCGGGCTTCCGTCCGCACCCTCTCCGGTGCGCTGGTCCGCCCGCACAGCGACTGGGATTCCCGCAAGATTCACATTTACGGCGAACTCTTGATCGGAGACCGCGTGGTCGAGCGATTGCAGATGTTCTATTCAGGAGAAAAGAGCCGCTTCGAAGCGCCCTTCTTCGTGCCGATCCCCAAGGATGCGCCAGACGGCATTACACTGCGGGTCATTGCCGCCGATGCGGGCACCGGCAACTTCGGAATGGGAACGGCGCAATATCCGGTGCTGTCGGAGCGGCTGCGCACGAAAAAGAATTGACCAGCGACTGATTCGATGATTGCAGGATAAGGTCTCCGACATGGACCCCAAACAACGGCAGTTCTCCATCTGGTACATGTTCATCGCCCTCTGGGTCTTGATGTTGATCCAGATGTTCCTCCCCTCGTTCTTCAACCCCACGGAAATCCCTTACAGCGAGTTCAAAGAGGCCGTGGAGGCCGGCAAGGTGACCGAGGTCGCGGTCTCGTCGCAGATCATTCACGGGAAGATGAAGGAGGATAAAACCTTCAACACGATCCGCATCGAAGACCCGGACCTCTTGCGGAGCCTCGCGCAACATCAGGTGAAGGTCACCGGCGTCATCGAGAGCACACTATTCCGCGACGTGTTGTCCTGGATCGTGCCGATCGTGCTCTTCTTCGGTGTCTGGTGGTTCATGCTGCGGCGCATGGGGCAGAGTCAGGGCTTCATGACCGTCGGGCAGAGCAAAGCGAAAATCTATGTGGAGAAGGAAGTGAAGGTCACCTTCGCCGACGTGGCAGGCGTCGATGAAGCCAAACAGGAGCTGGAAGAGATCATCGAGTTTCTTAAAACCCCGGACAAGTTCCGGCGACTGGGCGGCAAGATTCCCAAGGGCATCCTCTTGGTCGGCCCTCCGGGTACCGGCAAAACCCTCCTCGCCAAAGCCGTGGCGGGCGAAGCGGGCGTGCCGTTTTTCTCGATCAGCGGGTCTGAGTTCGTGGAGATGTTCGTCGGAGTCGGCGCGGCTCGCGTGCGGGACCTCTTCGAACAGGCCAAGGGCAAGGCTCCCTGCATCATTTTCCTGGACGAGCTCGACGCGCTGGGCAAGGCTCGCGGGGTCGGTCCGATGGCGCATGAAGAACGGGAACAGACGCTGAATCAGTTGCTGGTTGAAATGGACGGCTTCGATTCACGCGTCGGAGTCATTCTCGTGGCCGCCACCAACCGCCCCGAAATACTGGACCCCGCCCTGCTGCGGGCCGGACGATTCGATCGCCAGGTGCTCGTGGACCGGCCGGACAAGATCGGGCGGCTCGCCATTCTAAAAGTTCACGCCCGCACGATCACGCTCGCCAATCCGGCGGATCTGGAAACGATCGCGGCCATGACGCCCGGCTTCGTCGGCGCCGATCTGGCCAATCTGCTGAATGAGGCGGCCCTGCTCGCAGTCCGGCGAGGTAAGGACACCGTGAGCCTGTCCGAGTTGCAGGAAGCCGTGGAACGGGTCATCGGCGGGCTTGAAAAGAAAAATCGGGTCTTGAACAAAATGGAAAAAGCGCGGGTCGCTCACCATGAGGTCGGCCACGCGTTGGTGGCCATGTCCATCCCGGGTGGCGACGCCGTGCACAAAATTTCCATCATCCCGCGAGGGATCGCCGCTCTCGGCTATACGATGCAACTTCCGACTGAAGATCGATTCCTCATGACCGTATCTGAACTCAAGAACCGAATCGCCATTCTCTTGGGCGGACGCGCGGCGGAGGAAATCATTTACGGCGAAGTCTCGACCGGCGCGCAGGACGATTTGCGAAAGGCCACGGACATCGCAAAAAGCATGGTCAAGGTCTACGGCATGAGCGAGAAGCTGGGCCAGGTGAGCCTGGAGCGGGACCGTCAATCCTTATTTCTTCAGACCAGCCCCTCACAAACACCGGGAGACTATAGCGAGCAGACCTCTCGCGAAATCGATTGTGAGGTCCGGCTGTTGATCGACGACCAGTACGAGCGCGCGCGCGCGCTGATCAAATCCCAGGAACCTATCCTCCGCAATGCGGCGCAGGTTTTGCTCGAGAAAGAGACCATCACCGGAAAAGAGCTGAAGGCGTTGGCGGAGGCAAAATGACACCGAACCTCCGGCCTTCTCGCGAATGCCGTGCAGTCCTTGCCCTTGTCAGGTTCCCGTGAGACACTGACAAGCATGGTCCCCCACACCTACCATGAACTCCGCTCCCGGTTGAGGATTGCGCTCGCTCTCAACGCAGTCATCATCATCGCCGAATTTGTCGGAGGCTTCCTGACCAACAGCATCGGCTTGATCGGGGACGCGGGACACAATCTCGTCGATCAGGGCTCCCTCTTCCTCGCCCTGTACGCACACATCCTGACGGCCAAGCCTGCAACCGACAGTCGGACCTTCGGTTATCACCGGGCCGGCATCGTGGCCGCCTTCTTGAATTCCTTCATCCTGCTGCTCACCGCCGTCGGCATCACGCTCGTCAGCGTCAAACGGCTCATGGCCCCGGTTCCGATTCCAGGCGGATGGGTCATGTTGATCGCCCTGGTGAGCTTTGTCGCCAACCTCTCGATCGCGCTGCTCCTTCAGCATGGGGCGAAGGATGACCTCAACATCCGCAGCGCCTTCTGGCACATGCTGGCCGATGCATGGGTATCGTTGGGCGTCGTCGTCAGTGGAGGGACCATCCTGTTGACCGGCTGGTCGATTCTGGACCCGTTGGTGAGCCTCTTGGTCGTGGTGGCGATCCTCAAGGGGGCCTGGCCGCTCTTTAAGGAATCGCTTGAAGTATTGCTGGAATCCACGCCGCCCGGTGTCAGCCCCGCCCAGGTCGCGGCCACCATCGAATCCATTCCCGGCGTGAAGAACGTCCATGATCTGCACATTTGGGCGGTCGAACCGCGCCTGATCATGATGACGACGCACGTGCAGGTCGAGGGGGATGATGCGGCCCTGACGAACGAGCTGCTCCATACCATACGGAATCGCGTCGTCACCGAGTACGGCATCAAACACCTCACGATTCAACTCGAGACCCAGTGCTGCCATCCCGACGCCGTCCACTGCGACCTCAACCACCTCGCCGCGCAACATCCCGCGTCCGAAATCCTACACAGCCATCACTAACGGGATGGTGAAAAAGGCCGCCGGCTTTGTTCTCGCAAGACACGGCCGGCTCACCGTCTCGCCGGCGTCCGCACACGTGACGCTCATTATGCTTTGCGTCGCGGACCTCGCTGCGGCCGCGCTGAACGGCCTTTTTGACCATCCTGCGAGGCGCTTTCGACCTCGTCTTCACCTTCACTCCATCTGTGTGTGTATGCATAGAAATGAGTTTTCAACAGCCTGCTAGCCCGAACCCGACTCCAGCAGATAGAATAGCGCTCATGACGCAGACACTCCCCGTCCCCTTCTACATCCTTTGCGGATCGCTCGGCGCGGGCAAGACCACCCTGCTCATGCGCTTGCTCGAATTCTGGAACGGTCAGGGACACAGGGTCGGCGTGCTCATGAACGAAGCGGGGGCAGTCAGCATCGATGGCCCGCGCGCCGGCACGATCGCCGAGCAGGTCCTCAACCTGGCCAGCGGCTGCATCTGTTGCGATACCAAGGATGACCTGGCCTGGAGCATCACGCAACTCGTGCAGGATTACGAGTCCACCTTGATCGTGCTGGAATGCTCCGGCATGGCAGACCCGGCGGAAGTCGTCGATGCCGTGACGGATGTCTACGTCTCACGGATTGCGAAGCTCGAACGGATCCTCGCGCTGTTGCACCCGGTGCCGCTCCCGGATACCGGCATGGCGGAACTCGTCACCCGCAATGCGATTCGTTATGCCGACGACCTCATCCTGAATAAACGAGACCTCTACATTCCCGGCCACTGGGAACGGTTTCGCGATACCATCACCCGCCATAATCCCCATGGACGGCTCTGGGAAACCAGCCATGCGAGATTGGATCTTACCGCCTTGCTCGCCGCTCCCTCGACGCGGCCCCTGCCGACCAATGTACTGCTCGAAAAAGCGTCCGCACGCAACGTGACACGTGAACTCCGCGCCTCCCATCATCCCATGGTGACGACCGTGCGGTTGCCGGGACCGATGGACCGGAACCGTTTCATGCAATGGATGCAGACCTTGCCGGAAGGACTGGAACGGGCGAAAGGATTTTTTCGCTTCGCGCAGGAGCCGGAACTGCAGGAGTTTCAATTTTTCCCGCCGCGCACCGGCACGATCGCCCCGGTCATGCTGCTCGATGAACCGAACCATGTGGTGGTGTTGATCGGGCGGGACTTCGACCAGGAACTCTGTCGCAAGTCCCTACTCGCCTGCCTCACATCAGAACCGCATCAGGAAATGGATTCGGCGGAAGTCTGAGGAGCGGGTTCAGATATGGCACCGGCGCGAGCCGGACGGAAGCGAGCCCAGCGGCGCAACGTCCAGGCAGTTCCCGCGCCGATCAATCCACCGACCAGCCACCCGCCGATCACATCGGTCAGGTAATGGGCACCGATGTAGACGCGGGAGAGGCCGATCGCCGTGACGAGGGGCCAACTGATCCAGCCCGATCGCGGATACAGGACTTGAAAGAAGGCGGCGGCAGCCGCCGTATTGGCCGCGTGGTTGGATGGAAAGGAAAAGGCCCCGCCGCAGCCGAGCAGCTTCTGGACTTCCTGCAGGGTCAGGCAAGGCCGCGGACGCTGGACCAGCCCTTTGATCTGCGTACCCAGCAGGTCCGTGATACCGGTGACGGCAGCCAACATCGCCGAGCCGATCACACATTCCCGCCTGTTCGTCCATAGCCAAAAGCCTGCCGCGAGGATCATGGGATACAACAGGTTCCCCGGCTTGGCCAGTTCCACCATCAGCCAGTCGAGGAGTTCCGACCGACCGGCCAAACCGTTGATCGTGCGAAAGAGCGTTTCGTCCAGCCCCATGCCCGCGACGATAAAGGGTCGGGAGAGATCAGTCAAATGGTTCGTGCGACGTGGGATGATGCCTGGCTGCCGACGCTGCGCCGGGGCCTTGTTGGCCGCCGTTCGCCTCAATGGCCCTTGGCAGCGCAACTCGTTCCATTGCAAGCCAGCTTGAATGGAACTTCGAACAGCGCTCACCACCTGTCGGAACAGGCCGTGCCAGATTCGGCCAGACGGCGGAAACACAAGGCCCGATGGGCGCGCCGACAGCCAAGCCCCTCATCCCATCCTATTTGATAGATAGTAGAAAGCATAGTTGAGGAAAAAGCATTGGGGAGATGGCCATGAAAAAGAGCAGAGCATATCAGCCGGATCTGAGCGAGAGTCTACGGGCTAGAGAAGCTGAAGTGTATTTGAATGCGGCACTGGAGGAAGAGGAGCCGCAGCTGCTGGTGCTAAGAAACGTGACTGAGGCGCGGAACCCAAAATCCAGACGCCCGGCCGTCTCGCTGCACGCCTTGGGATTTCGGCGCACGCTCACCTTAAATCGGTAGAGACTGGATACATCTGAAATTTAGAAGCACACTGCCAGGGGCAGGAGTCTGTATGCGATCCAGCCTTCGAATAAAGCCTCCAGAAGTCTTTTTTCGTCAGTTCTCGTCTCAAAACAAAAGAATGGGCGACAACGCGCAGCTACCTGACTGAGTAAGGGTAGACTGATCGCTCCATTCAATTGTGCACTGAAAGTTGATAGGAGGTCGCATGGCAAAAGGAGCATGGTGTCCGAATTGTAATGAGTCAACATTTCACGACCAAGGCAGCCTAAGCTCTGCAGTACTTGCCATGCAGTAGGTTGGTCTTGGCAGAAAGCCGTGAGGGAAGTCGGAAAGGGCAAGGTGAACAAATGCCCTAACTGCCGTAATCAGACCCTTCGCAGAGTTGGAGAGGCGAAGTCCTCGAACGGGAAACACGTTCATGCTATCCGGCGGTGCGGGATATGTGACTATAGCCTCATCGAACCTTGAAGTGCGAGGTAACCGGTGGCTCAAGACCTCGATGACACTCGCGCATGCTTACTCTGCAAGTTTTCCCAGCGGGCTGGTTTTTCCGTCTGGCAACGTAGAAACGCTCTGCGTGGGGATGAAGCCGGGTCAAGGACATTACGCGACGAATGGTGAGGGAAGTTATGGCGAGTGAACCAGAAAATGAGCTACTTGAAGTGCATAAGCACCTCCTCGATTTTGCCGAGCAGTACGACGCCAATCCTGCAACATCCAGACTCAATGAGATATTCAACCGTGCTAAAGAGCTTGGAAGGAGCGCAAGTGGGTCGTGGCTAGGATATCACGCCAATGTATACTACAAGGACTTCAGTGCGCCGCCAGCCGGGGAATCCTTCAACATTCAATATGGAACTGGTGGGTCGTATTTTTCTGAATCGGACCCAGACTGGATTGAGCGCACAGATCAAGAAATCACTAACCTTCTATTAGGCCCTGCTGGAAAGGAAGCTCTCGCGGTCGCCGATCAATTATCAGAGAAAGGTCGTTTACTTCTGAGCAGGGCCAAAATGGATGTGTCTTCCGTACTCACGGTCTACATCGGAGTTCATGATGACCCGTTCGTTCGCCGGATAGCGGAAGAGATTGAGAAGGTCGAGGTGCTAGATGCGGCGGCCATCGCTAATGAATTGGCGCCGAAGCGACCGTTGATCACGGGCGACATGCGAGCCTTACAGCAGGGCACGCGTACGCCTCCACACGTTCACGTGCTGGCGCACATCTCAGCAACGCATCAGCCTGCCCTACACTGCCGGGAGTTAGCAGGGCGACTTGAAAAACTTGCCGCACACTTCGCGCGCACCAAGCGAAAGCAAGTGCGGGACGCTCGGGTCGGGACAAACATCTTCATCGGCCATGGACGCTCTCCGGCCTGGAGAGAGATCAAAGACTTCATCCGGGACCAGCTTGGTTTACCGTATGATGAGTTCAATCGTGTCCCTGTCGCTGGCATTACCAACATTGCCCGTCTTTCTGAAATGCTTGATGCCGCAGCATGTGCCTTCATTATTATGACTGCTGAGGACGAGCGAGCTGATGGTAAGGTCCAAGCGCGCATGAACGTGATTCATGAAGTTGGTCTCTTTCAGGGCAGACTGGGATTCACAAAAGCCATCGTCTTGATCGAAGAAGGCTGCGAAGAGTTCACCAACATTCAGGGACTGGGGCAGATCCGTTTTCCGCAAGGCAATATCTCAGCTAAATTTGAGGAAATCAGGCAAGTCCTCGAGCGCGAAGATGTAAGTGCTAGAACTTAATCTGACAGTCCGGTAGAGTCCTCTCCTTCACGAAAGGAGTGAGGACCATGACCACCGAACAAAAGATCATCAGGGCGAAGGTCGGCGTGTTGGAATTGGCGAAGCAACTGGGCAATGTCTCCAAGGCCTGTCAGCTGATGGGCTATAGCCGGGACAGCTTCTATCGCTTCAAAGAACTCTATGAGACCGGCGGTGAGGCAGCCCTTCAGGAGCTCTCCCGCCAGAAGCCACTGCTAAAGAATCGGGTAGCGGCGGAGGTCGAACAGGCCATTGTGTCCATGGCGGTGGCCCAACCAGCCTGGGGCCAAGTGCGGGTGGCCAATGAACTGCGCAAGCAGGCGGTGACCATCTCGCCGGCGGGGGTCCGGTGCATCTGGCTCCGGCATGATTTGGAAACCATGCGGAAACGACTCAAGGCGCTGGAGGCCAAGGTGGCCCAAGAGGGCCTGGTCTTGACGGAAGCCCAGGTCGTAGCGTTGGAGAAGGCGAAGGCGGACAAAGAAGCCCATGGCGAATTCGAGAGCGAGTGTCCGGGCTACTGCGGCGCCCAAGACACCTTCTATGTCGGCACGCTCAAGGGCGTCGGGCGGATCTATCAACAGACCTTCATCGACACCTATAGTAAGGTCGGGTTTGCGAAACTGTATGACCGGAAGACGCCGGTCATGGCCGCCGATCTCCTGAATGATCGGGTACTGCCCTTCTTCGAGCAGCAGGAGATTCCCTTGAACCGAGTGCTGACCGACCGCGGGACCGAGTACTGCGGCACACCCGAGCGGCATGAGTATGAACTGTACCTGGCCGTGGAAAACATCGACCACACGCGGACTAAGACGCGGCATCCCCAAACGAACGGGATCTGCGAACGGTTCCACAAGACGATGCTGAATGAATTCTATCGGGTTACGTTTCGGAAAAAGATCTATCGCACGATCGAGGAGTTGCAGACCGATCTCGATGCGTGGATGGCAGACTACAACCACCAGCGCCCACATCAAGGCCGCTGGTGTTATGGCAAGACCCCGATGCAGACATTCCTGGACAGTGTGGCGTTGGCAAAGGAGAAAATCTTAGCGGCATAAACCCGGTGAGGACTCGCTGTCTGTCCGATGAAGTCTTGACTTATACAGCGAAGATGTCCTGTAAACGTCATACAAAGATTCACTTGTGGGCTTGATTAGATGGTATCCAAACGGATCGTGAGTCTCTGCTGGTGGTATCCTGCCTGGTACGAGCCGGCCGCTATAGACTGTGGCGCATGGCGGAACGCTCCCTTCGCGCCTTGGGTCACAGGCTGTCAGCGAAGATTTTCCTCATCACTTCTCGCTCAGATCCGCAACCATGACACCATGGGCTACTGCGGTTCATCCACTCGCCCTTGAGTAAGACCATCTTCTGACGCCCATGCTCAGAACGGGACACCGCAACTCTCCGCCCACCCACATGAATACACGTCTTTATCCGCGCGCTTGAAGGGGAAATGGTGTCAGAATCCATACCGCACTCCCAGCGACTGCTTTTGGGGTCGGCTTTGGTTTCCAAGCTAGAGCAACTCTCCAACTAGGGCCCTTCCTAGGGTCGGCCCTGTCTCTTGATGTGGTATCTCACACCTATACACAACGGGCGAACCAGGAGGCCCTATATTGAAAAGCAGCTTTGGACTGATACTCGGTTTATTCCTCACCCTGACCGGCTGTATGACGGATGCCACCGTTGAGTTGACGAAGGCGCCGTTCGACGCCACGACCCAACTCACCAACGGCACATCCGGAGCAACCAGAGAGTTTCTTGACCCGTTGACCGAATTGACGTCGAGTACCACACCGGGCGCGCTCGCGGACGGACGTCTGCTCCGGGCCAAACAAAAAGCCACCGTCTTCGCGATGCATACCCACGAAAACCTCCGCTCGGATATCGCCCGCGGCCGGGGAGAATATCTGGCCTCGCTGGCAACCCTGACCGGTGTATCGGCTGATCACTGGATGGAATTCCAGGACAACATGAGAGACTCTTATACGGCGCTCTTCGATGAGCAACTGTCGTTATCGCAATCAAGCGAACGAGTCGTCGAGTCCGCCTGGGTACGCGGGTACGGCATGCCTATGGCTGCACGCAGATGAGTCTCGCGTCGGCCGACCAAGCCCCGACGCCTCCCCAACACAGCCGGCTCCCACCCGGATCAATGCTCCAATTCCACCCTGATCCATGCGAGTGATCGGTTCGATCCATGGCGTAGATTGCCGTTGCCGGACATAATCTACGGCCAACACCAGCACCCATATCGTGTGTTGATGAAGAAGCACCCGGTATCTCTGGTGTGACGGTCCGCACCATCGGCTTCGATCCATTCCTCGCGAAGACGATCCCATGGGCACCGCCAACAAGCGGCCGCGCCCGTCCGCCGCCGTAGTCGCACCATCACTTCACCCCATCACCGCACCGCTACACCATGTCCGCGCAACGCGGCCGGATCACCCGCCGACGCGTGCGGAGTTGCCCTCCTCCTGTCGCGTGAATGCACGTATTTGCCGCGATGACGCGTTTGACAGCCCGGTGCGAGCGGTGTACCTTTCGGCTTCGCGAAATCTCCCGATTCACACTCGATAAGTTGCGCACCTCATATCAACTCACTCAGGCCGACATGCCCATCACCGGAATCAATTGGAAAGCGAATGAAGGGTATGACCTCCATCTCCTACGCGGTCGCACCAGCCGTGCATTTCGGACCTTGGTGGAATTCACGAGGGATGACGGAACCAAACAGGATGCAGCCGATTACTTAGCCGCGAATGCCGATGTGACCCTCGGTTTCCAGCCCTCATTCAGAAACGTGCTGGATATGACGAAGAATCCTCCCGTCTGTACCGGTTTCGAGATGACCATCAATCACGAGACCGGCGAAATCGAAGTGCCGATCACGGCGGATCTCGACATCCACAACTTCCTGCTCCATGCGACCGCGGAGGATTCGAGCGACGATAAAGAATATCGCATCAGCATTCGCATCCATTTACACGACCGGGTCACCTCCGCATGGCTGACGCCCCCCATCTTGACCCTCCGTCCCGATGGAGCCGCCCTTCCCCAAACCACCATGACCCGGTTCAGCGTTCGGGCTCAGTTCGACGACGGCACCGTGGGAGACCTGACCCACCACCATGGTCTCGTCTGGGGCCCGGCTTCGAACGTGAACGCGGAAGGACGATTGATCATTGCCGCAGGCAACAGCCCGAGCGACCAACCGGTTCAAATTACGGCGACCCTACCCGCTGATTTGCGGGACGCGTTTCTTCCGAACCCGCCGACGCTGACCGCGACCGGCCATGTGCGATTCGCCGTGGATTGGGCGGCGGACGCCACCATCCAAGCCGAGGCCGTGCAGATTCAGGATACCTGGCCCGGCACCATCAACCCGGACCTTGTTCCGAACTTCCTCTTTCTCTGTGACGGCTACAAAACCGAAGACAAGCCGCATTTCGAGTCGCAGGTTCGGAGCATGCTGAGTCTCATGAAGAAAAGCCGGATAACCCGTCCCTTCGATCTCCTCTCCACCTCCATGAACTACTTCCAAGCCTTCATCCCATCCAATCACCACGGGATCTCCGTGCTCTGCGAGGTGTATCCGGAGCAAGAAGCAAACGGCAACGTCAAAACCGCCTCGAATGGGATCGTCAACTTCTATTGTGTGCCCAACCCGGAAGATCCTTCAGGGGACGCCAAGTGGGATGTGGGCAACGTCATCTTTCGTCTGGGACTGCCGGTGCCGGGACAAGGACTCGAACGGACGATTCAACAGACGCGCGACTATTGGAACAGGGTTCAAGACGACATTCCTCACAACAGGATTTCCGACAAGACCGTTCGCGCCTGGCAAAAGCTCTCGAAACGGACGTTCTTGGAGGAAACCGATTCAACCCTCGGACTCAGCTACGGCGAATACCCCTCCATCATGACGGAAAGTGACAGCTTCGAAATCGGATTTCAGTTCTCCAGAATGTCGCGCATTCGACTGGACCCGCTGTTGAACCGATTGCGGGATGCTCACAACAATCCCCTGGGACAGCTGTGGGCCGAACGGCCGGACGGCACTCGCCCCAACAGCTATCCGCTGATTTTCATCCTTTCCTCGCTGAAATGGGATCGAGGCGTGAACTACGGCCGGGGGTACATCGCCATGAATGTGGAGGATCGCGATGCGATTCCCGCTCGACCGGTGACCGGCAAACCGACCTACAGCATCGACCTCACCGGCCGGATCACCAAAACCATTTCCCATGGCCGTCTGATTCGCGGATGCCACGAGGTGGCGCACTCATTCGGATTGGGGGACGAATACGAAGAAAAAGGAACCCTGCCGCAGAGTCTCGACATTGACACCCGTTATGGCAATCTCCAAAAGCACAGTGATCTTGAAGACCCGGCGAGCCACGACCTCGACGGCGACTTGATCAAGTGGCGTTGGCCGCGCATTCGTAAGGCCGCGGTGATCGTGCGGGCGGTCACGGAAGTCCAGCCGGGAAAATTTCAGATCCCCGTCGTCTTGGGACAGGCCAAACAATTTGCCATCGGAGACACGGTCTTGCTCCGCCTGCGTCAATATCCGAATCCGTTGCCGCGTGACCCAAACCCCAGCGGACAGCTGACAATCATCGGAATTGCCGATCCCGGGGGAGCCACCGACCCGTCGAGACCGGCCGGACCCGACAATCCCTTGCTCGCCGTCGTGATCGTCTCGGCGAAAGGCGGCCACACCTTCACGCAGGCGGACGCCGCAAGATACACACCCGGCTGCATTGCTTACCTCCCAACGGCGGCGCCCTCGTCAGTCCGTAATGAGAACTATCCCTTCGCGGAACTCGTCGCCCTGAATATCAAAAATCACATCACCAAGCGAGGTCGTGCGCTCAACCAAGACCCGGCTCATGACGACATCTGCGTGCCGGACAAGAACGGCATTCAACAGCCGGTGAAGCTGGACGTGGACCTGCCGTTTTGTTTCAAACACAAAAATCGCATCGTGGGCCTGTTCACCGGCGGCAAGACCTACAGTTGCGGCGTCTACCACCCGACCGGCTCCTGCATCATGCGTAATTCCAATGAAGACGGGAAAGAGTTTTGCGCGGTCTGTCGCTATATTCTGGTGGACATCATCGATCCATTCAAACACTTTTCCATCGACCTCGATTACGGCGAGATCTACCCGCAAACATGAGCGCCTCAAGTACCCTGGAGCAAGCGGCGAAAGCCGTCATCGGGGCATTGGAACCCCTCAGCAGAGCGTTCAGCAGCGTCGATTCATTCAAGGCCTTCATGCGGCGCCTCGGCTGGGACACGGCAGGCCTTCCTCCGGCCTATCTCGCACTGGGAGAATCGGTCAACGAAGCCGTACAAGCGCTCAATGCCCTGCGCGACGAGCCGACTGCGGAAGAGATCGGCGCCCTCATCCTCAAGGCCAAGTCCGCCTACACCGCCGCTCACGCCCTCCAAACGGCCCCGCCCGACGTCGATGCCGCGGCATTCGCCGCTGAGATCGGTGAACGGCTGTTCGAAATCCTGTGGACCGATTATCTCGCCTTGCACCAGCCGGCCCTGTTCAATCTCCTATCGATGCTCGACGTGATCACAACGGACGACGTGCCTGCCACCGCCCAACGGCCTGGTTATGTGCGCACGCGCTTCAAGTGGAATGAACTACCCACGATTATCTCTGATCCCCTGTCGCTGCCCGAGCGGGTCTATGGATGGGGCACCCCGCAGCTGAATTTCCCGCTTCTGGCGCAGCATCTCGGCGAGTTGTTGTTCGCGTTGGATTTTCCCGTCGTAGTCGGCAAGGCAGACAGGCTTCTCGCGGAGGCCTATGCCGACGACGAGGTCGGTGTCGACGAAGATGTCTGGGCGCTCAAGGTTCCGTTCTACTACATCACCGTCGCGGGGAAAAATCTGGAGGCCTCGTTCAGGCTCCTGGAGAAAAAGGGCGCCGGCGCTGCGTTGCCCGGCCTGGTCATCGAGCCGCAGATCCCAGAAGAATTCCCCCTGACGCTGCACCTCGCGCCGACGATCGATCTCAGGATAAGGGCCGGGACCAACGCTGCGTCACAACTGGGCATCGTGATACGGCCGGGCGACGCCTCAATCACCTATCCATTCCAGCCCGGCACTGTTCCGCCGTCTGCCGGAATCGGCCTGGGCTTCGACTTCAACCCGACGATTCCGACATTGTTGTTTGGGTCATCCAATGCCACGCGACTGGAATTCCAAGGCGCGTCCGTCGATCTCGACGCCTCAATGATCGATGGGGAATTGGATATTCTTCTGAGCGCGCAGCTAAAACGACTCGCCATGGTTCTGGCACCGGGTGACGGAGACTCGTTCCTGCGCACCATGCTTGGCGACGGTGAACGCCGCTTTGAGATACCGCTCGGCATCGAATGGTCACGCCGCAACGGACTCCATTTCAACGGAAGCACCGCCTTCGAGGCAGCGGTCTATCCCCGTCAACGCATCGGGCCGATTACGCTGGACGGAATTGCGCTGCGCCTCTTTGCTCCATCGGACCATTCAGCCGACCTCAGCCTGGCAGTCGGCGCACAACTCTCGGGACGGCTCGGTCCCGTTTCGTTTGCAGTGGAAGGACTGGGCTTCCTCGTCGATGCCAGGTTCTCGCCGGGGAACGTCGGGCCGTTCGATCTTCAACTTGGGTTCAAACCCCCGACCGGCCTGGGCCTCGCAATCGACGCGACGGTGGTGCAGGGCGGGGGATTCCTCTCGTTCGATCGAGACAAGGAACAATACGCCGGGGCCGTCTACCTGGAGATCACCGGCGGCCTCGCGATCACTGCCCTCGGGCTGTTGAGCACGCGCCTGCCCGACGGCACCAAGGGCTTCTCCCTGGTCGTGGTCCTCACCGCCGAAGGCTTCCAGCCCATCCCGCTCGGCTTCGGTTTCCTGCTGACGGGCATCGGCGGCCTGCTCGGCATCCACCGGACCGTCAATGAAGGAGCGTTGCAAGCGGGCGTGCGCAATCACAGCCTCAACGCCGTCTTGGCGCCGGACGATCCCGTCCGCCATGCCCCGCAGTACCTCAGCGCGCTGAATACGATTTTCCCGCCGGCCCGCGACCACTATCTCTTCGGCCCGGTCGTCCAGGTGACCTGGGGCACCCCGACCCTGGTCACGATCAACCTGGCCCTCGTCTTTGAGTTCGGGGCCCGAACCCGCTGCTTCCTGCTGGGAACGATCTCGGCCGTGCTCCCCAAACCGGATCTGGACCTCGTGCGGCTGCAGATGAATGTGGCCGGCGGCATCGACTTCGACCAGCAGCGCGCCTTCCTCGACGCGGCACTCTATGACTCGCGCCTGCTCAACAAGTTCATCATCACCGGCGAGATGCGGATGCGCATGAGTTGGAGCAACCGGCCGTTCTTCGCGCTGGCCGTCGGCGGGCTGCACCCGGCCTTCACGCCGCCGCCTGGGCTGGAGCAGATGCAGCGCACGGCCATCGTCTTCGCCGACGCCGACGACCTCAAGATCCGCTGCGAAGCCTACTTCGCCCTCACCTCGAACACGGTCCAGTTCGGCGCGCGGGTCGAGCTGTTCGCCAGGGCCTCGAAGTTCAGCGTCATCGGCCAGGCCGGCTTCGACGTGCTGGTCCAGTTTGATCCGTTCTCGTTCATTGCCTCCCTATACGCCTCGCTCCAGCTGAAGTGCGGGTCGCGCAACCTCTTCAAGGTGAAGTTCGCAGGAGAGCTGTCGGGCCCTCGCCCATTGCAGGCCCGCGGCAAGGCCACCTTTGAAATTCTCTGGTGGGACTATTCGGTGTCGTTCAACCGCACGTTGATCAGCGGCGAACGCCCGCCCCTGCCGCCGGTGACGGATGTCGCAGCCCTCCTGCGCCAGGCCCTCACAAGCCCGGCCGGTTGGAGCACCACGGCACCGGGAGCCGGCGAGCGGCTGGTGAGCCTGCGGGACCGGCCCGGCACGCCGACTGCCATCCCCGTCCATCCCTTGAGCCGGCTGACCCTCACACAGAAGGTGGTGCCGTTGAATGTGCAGATCACGCGGTTCGGCAACAGCCCGATCCTGGGAGGGCCGCAGGAGTTTCGGATCCGACAGGTCACGGTGGGAATCGGAGCGGCGACGACGGAGCCGGTGCGGGACCATTTTGCCCCCGCGCAGTTCCGCGACCTGTCCGACGACGAGAAACTCTCCAGTCCCTCGTTCGAGCTGCTGGAAGCCGGCGTCCAGATCGGGGCAGAGCCGCCGGACTGCGGCAGCGCAGTCACGGCAACCGTCGAGTACGAGGAGATCCTCATCCCCGAACCGATGCCACCCGACCCGGCGGTCCCTGGCCGCAGACGACTCGGCCTGGACGCGGGGGTGGCAGCACGGTTCGCCCAGTGGAGCGCCGTCGGCTTGCGTAGTACCTCGAAACAGGGTGCCACGGCCTACCGCGGGCCGGCTGTGGCCCTGGCGACGCCAAGCCGAACCTATAGGGTGGTCTCGCAGCGAGACCTGACGATACGCGGCATCATGACGGACTTCTCCACGCGCACCGAGGCCATCGACGCCCTCCGGGCGCTCACAGGAGACCCGCGCGAAGGGCTGCAGATCATCGCAGTAAGATAATGACCGCATGAACAGAGGAACGAGCCATGGCTGACAATGCGGCGCTTCACTTTCTGCCCTGGGCGAGACAGGGCGCGACAGCCGGAATCCCCACGGCGGATTCGCTCACGCCTGGTCAGGCGGCGCAGGTGGCGCTGCCGATTACGGTGAGACTCGCTCAATTCGAGGTGACGTCACAGATTCACCTCGCAGGCCCCGCCGAGGTCACATCCATCGACCCACGGCAGATCGTTCGCACCGAGCCGCGACACCTCACCACGAACTTCGCCGTCAACCTGTTTCCCCACATTGAATTCGACCGGCCCGATTTCCCCTGGTTGTTCACCCCCGCCAAGCCGGGCCAGCAGGAACGACTCCGTCCCTGGCTGTATCTGGTCGTGATCAAGAAACAAGAAGGCGTCAGCTTGAGCGGGGCCCAGCCCTCCTCCTTGCCGCGCCTGGCAATTACGGCGCCGGCTAGGCCGGGCAAGGAGTTGCCGGACCTCTCGGAATCCTGGGCCTGGGCCCATGCTCAGATCACCGGCGGCCTGGCCGATACGGTCCCTTCGCTCAAGGCCGCGATCGACCAGGCGCCTGAGCGCACCCTCTCACGCCTCTTGTGTCCCCGGCGGCTCGAACAGGCCACGGCCTATTACGCCTGCCTGGTTCCCACATTTGAAGTCGGTCGCAAGACCGGACTCGGCCTCCCTGTGCCGGACAATGAACTCTCGCAACTCGCCCCGGCCTGGCAACAGGACGCGACGGACGTACTGTTGCCCGTCTATTTCTCCTGGGAGTTCAGCACTGGGCAAGAAGGCGACTTCGAATCGCTGGTGCGGTTGCTCCAACCAAGACCGATCCCAGCCCAGGTAGGAACGACCACGCTCGACATCGGCCATCCGGGGTTCGGATTGCCGGAGCAGGCGGATGCGGTCGTGCCGATGCCCGGCCTATTGCAGCCGGTACCGCTTCCCGCCGTGCCGGCGCCGGCCGTTCCACCGGCCCTGCAGGCAGGACTCGTCAAGATCCTCAATGCACCGGCCGACGCCCTGACTCAACCGACGAACGATCCGATCGTGGCCCCCCCGATTTACGGCGCGACCTATCCACCGAAGCAGCGGGTCGACCTGACCAACCAGCCGCCCCCCTGGCTGAACGAACTGAACCTCGATCCGCGCCACAGGATCGCCGCAAGCTTCGGCACCCAAGTCGTGCAACAGGATCAGGAAGCGCTGATGGCCTCGGCCTGGCAGCAGATCGACGCAGTGCAGAAGGACAACCTCGACCGCCGCCGCCGCCAACTGGCGCTGGTCAATCGCACCCTGCTCTTCACCAAACAACTGAGCCGGCTCGACCCGGATGAGCTGTTGCAGATCATGGGGCCAAGCCTCACCAAGGTACAGGCGAGCGAGACGGCCGGCGCCAAGACCGTCGCAACGGACATCTGGTCGTCCGAATTTCCCGCCTTCTGCACGGCGGTGCTGCGGCGCGTCGCACGCCCGCGTGGTCCCGTGAATCGGCGGTTCCTCCCAGCTCAGTTTCTTTCCACGCAAACCAGGCCGCTCGTGAAACTCCTGAACCACCTGCCCACGGCTCCACCCAGGCTGCCGTTCCTGCTCCGGCCGCTTCGCTTGCGAATCGCCGGTATGGTGACGGCCAAGCGGGTGTCCGATGCAGCAGGGCTTCCCCTGATCGATGTTTCGAAGATGACACCGGCGAAGGTGCAGGCAGAACCGGCCCATGGTTTCTTTATTTGGAAGGTCGATCACTGGGAACGGAGTTCCGTCTTGCTCGGGCAGGAATTTCGCCAAGCGGCCTTCGATCACCTGAGCCGGGTGGTTCGCCAGGGGGTCGTACTCCGGCCGACCTTCACCAAGCCCAACGCCCAAACGTTGCTGAACAGCCTGAACCCCCGGTCAGCCGGCATGACGGCCCGGCCGAGGGGGCCGGCGATCGCCTCGGAGGAAGATGGTATCCTCGCGCATCCGCAATTCGACCGGCCGATGTCGGAACGGCTGATCGACCTCGCACCGGAGTTTCTCCTGCCGGGATTGGAATCGGTTCCGGCCAACAGCGTCACGCTCGTTCAAGCCAACAACCGGTTCATCGAGGCCTTCATGCTGGGGCTCAACCACGAGATGGGACGAGAATTACTCTGGCGCGAATACCCCACCGATCGGCGCGGGACCTACTTCCGTTCCTTCTGGGACCAGCGCGGCGCGCAAGCCGACGGCCAGTCCCTCGCCTTGCCGCCCATTCACGAATGGACCGGACCGTTGGGGCAGAACGGGGCGGGAGCCGGAACGACGCCTTTGATCCTGCTGGTTCGCGGCGAACTGTTGCGCCGGTATCCGACCGCCGTCATCTTTGCCGCCAAGGCCCAACGGGACCAGGCCTGGCGTCTGACACCGAGTCAGACTGCGCGCTATCCGCTCTTCCGTGGCTCGGCGCCGCCGGATGTCACCTTCTTCGGATTTGACCTGCGCGAAGAGGAGGTCCGGGGCGACAGCCGGCCTGACGGAGACCCAGGCTGGTTCTTCGTCATCCAGCAACAGCCGGGCGAACCGACCTTCGGACTCGATGTCGATCCCGGCGGACAACCTCCGCGCATCACCAACTGGAACGAACTCACATGGCGGCATCTGGTGCGCTCAGAAGAAGAACTCGCAAGCCTCACATACGTCCGCGTGGCACAGGGCAACCCTCCCCTTCCCGACACCTCGGCCAATCCGCCCGGTGCGCAATGGGGGCGGAATTCCGCCCACATGGCACGCATCACCTGGCAACAGCCGGTCCGCATCGCCATCCACGCCGGCAAGATGCTGCCGCCGGCCACGGGAGGCGGGTCCCATGCCTGAACCGACATTGCTGCATGCGGACCGCCCGCTGGTACTCCTGCCCGTTCGCCTGGAAACCAGATTTTTCGGCAATGAACTGCGGATCCGCGTCTACCCCGATACCATCCACATCGACACCCATGAACCGGAACTCACCGCGGACGAATTGCAGTGGGGCCGGCATTTTCACGAACTGCTGTGGCGAGCCGCCACCGATGAGGGAAGAACGCAGGCGGCCTGGAGCCAACTGGCCGATCGGTACGGCGCGGAACGGGCCGCCTGGATCGCCCTGCAACTCACACCGGTAAACGGCGCCGATCGACCGCAGGCGCCCCTGCCGCCCACCGAACCCCTTCCGATTCCACCGCGCTTTCCCGACGTGCCCACGCGCCCCGCATCGCAACCACAGTCATCCTGGACCCGCGCGCCACGGACGCAAGTCCTGCCTGATCGCTGGATCGTCACCGCCTTCGTCGGAGCGAATGTCGTCGCCACCGCAACAGGACGAGCGATCCCGGATCCCCTGCCTGTCGGTCCCGACCCGCAGGCTGCCATCCCGGAAAGCGACGATCAATTGCCTCTGGACGAGGGCATGACATGGATGGTGGACTTCGACGTGGCCGAACAATCGGGCATGGCCCTGCGACTCCGCCTGCCGCCTCCGGCTCCCGGCACGGTTCAACGCATCGACCGTCTCATCGTGATGGGCGTGAAGGAGTCCCTCGATCAAACTGCCTCCGCCGATCGCCTGCACGGCCTCTTGCAGGCCCACCGTTATACCGACGGCTTCAGCCTGCTCGCGCAAGGCACGCCCACCAACAACAGCGCCGACAGCCCATCCGGTTTCGGCTCCGAGGACCCAGGGCACAGGAACAGTTCGCGCCTCGTCCTGGGCGGCCCCTTGTTCACATCCGACGACTCCTCCGACGGCGACGAACTGCACAAGGTGCTCGGCTTGCCGGTCGATCTGCTGACCAGGACGGCTGGTACGGACGGCCATGAACAGACCGACGCGCGCCACATGAACCGCTCCCTCTGGGCCGCCACCTGGGGCTACTACCTCGAACAGATGATGAACGGCATCTTTCCCGACGCGGAGGTCGATGCCGACCTCACCTGGGCCAGGACCCACTTCATCGAACATGTGCGGGCGGCCGGGCCCCTGCCGGCCTTGCGCCTCGGCAAACAGCCCTACGGCCTCCTGCCCGTGACCTCGCTCGACCTATGGAAGCCGGCTCCCGGTGACGGGACGGATGCGGCCCGCGATGCCGCCGTCGTCGCCTTCCTCCGCCGCCAGGTTCCCTACTGGCTTCAGCTAAGCGAAGCAGCGCCCCGCATGGGCCGAACCGGCGATCCTGACCAGGACTTCCTCGCGCTGTTCTCGACCGAAGCGCTCTCCGTTCGGTACGCGGCGCGCAACGTCATGGGGGAGAAGTACGTGTGGCATCTGCTCGGGTTTTTGGGTCAGTTCCCGACGGACAGCTCAGGCGGAAACACCACCTTCCAACGCTGGAACACTCAGCACCTGAGCCTCGCCAGGGCTGCGTTCAACCGGCTCAATCTCGGACGGGACGGCATGGGGTCGCGGCTGGCCATGGCGCTGCATGCCGCCCAGGCGGATGACCTCGGACTCCTCCCGCTCATTCAGGCCGCCCCAGGACCTGCCCTGACCTTCAACTACATCGATCGGCTCGCGCAGGCACCGGATCTGGCGTCGATCCTGAGTAACGTTGCCATCCCTCAACCCTTGAGCCTGCTGTATCTCCTGTTGCGCCATGCCCTCCTGTTGGAATATGCGGCGGCAGCCGGTCGGAGCCTCAACCTGACGCCGACGCAACGAGTCGAGCCGGACCAAA